>JANXVR010000087.1 GCA_025351565.1 Actinomycetes bacterium | reverse complement strand
GCGAACACCTGGTCTCGGATGTAGGCGACGGACCGGGCGTGTTCGAAGACGGCACGCATCAACCCGTCGGGCGCGGGCAGGAGGGGCTCGTCGGCGAAGCCCATGTCGCGGGCCACGTCCTCCTGTAGGTCCGAAGTCAGGCGGTCGGACCGCTTGCCCCGGTGCAGATGCACGGCCCCCCGCGCGCGCGTCAGGAACTCCTCGGCTTCCTCGAGCGCCCCACGTTCGGGCGTCCGAAGGACCGCGGCGGCCTCGAGCGATGTGCCGAGGCCCGCTTCCAGCCAGCCGAACGAGGCGATGTCGCGGAGTCCGCCACTCCCCTCCTTCAGATCTGGCTCCAGGAGGTGGGCGGCCGAGCCGAACCGTTCGTGCCGGTGCTCGGCGGCCTCCCGCAGCCGCAGGACGAAACCATCGATGTCGCCGGAGGCCAGGCGGCGCACCGGTTCGAGGGCGGCATCAAGGAGCTGCTCGTCGCCGGCCAGGTACCGCGCGTCCAGCGTCGCGGTCAGGGCGTCGAGCCGCTCCCGGGCGATGTCGAGACACTCGGCCTGGGTGCGCACGGCCTGGCCGACCTCGAACCCGGCGTCCCAGAGCGGATACAGCAGGTGGTCGGTGAGCGCAGCCACGCCGTCCGTGTCGGTCCCGTCGTGCAGGATCAGCAGGTCGATGTCCGAGAATGGGAACTGACGGGCCCGGCCGTAACCGCCCAGGGCCGCGATCGCCGTTCCGCTCGGCGGCGCCCCGGACCCGAAGAGTTGGATCAACGCGGTGTCGATCAGCGTCGTTCGTTTCCGAGCAGACCACAGCCCATGGTGACCGGGCGAGTAGGCGCGGTCCAGCGCTGCGAGTTCGTGGAGGAGCGTCGAGATTAGGTCGGTCACAGATCGGCTCCGGACGAACTAGACGGCGTCGGGACCCATCTCACCGGTCCTGATGCGGATGACCTGTTCGGCCTCGGTGACCCAGAGCTTGCCATCGCCGATCTTCCCGGTTCGTGCGGCCTTGACGATGGCGTCCACCACACCTGCCAGATCACCGTCGGCGACCAGTATCTCGATCTTGACCTTCGGAACGAAGTCCACCTGATATTCGGCGCCGCGGTAGACCTCCGTGTGTCCGCGCTGGCGGCCGAACCCCTCGACGTCGGTCGTGGTGAGCCCGTTCACGCCGATATCGCGCAGGGCTTCCTTCACCTCGTCGATGCGATGGGGCTTCACGATGGCGGTCACGAGCTTCAACAGCGGACCCTCCTTCCGGGAGGCACAGCTTAGCCCGAGGTGGCGGCACCTTCGTACGCGGGAGCGGGGGGCGCGAGCAGCACGGCAGGATCCTCGGCCTCATGCCGCAGCGACCTCGCTCCCCCGGCGATCCCGAACAGGCGCTTGCGGTAGAGCAGCCAGATGACGATCGCGAGGTTGATGATCAACGCCCCCACGCGGATGGGAGTGACCTTGCGGAGGAGTTCGATGATCTCCAGCGGCAGGAGGCCCGATGTGGCGACGGCCGTCAGGTACTCGGCCCAACGCTTCTCGTGCCAGAGGCCGATGGCCTCGACCAACTCCAGGACGAAGTAGGCGCCCGCCGAGAGCATGAGGAAGGTCAGGGTTCCCGAATGCACGTCGGCCAGCTTCGTCAGCTCGCTCACGATGACGCCCTGCGATCCCTGTGCGGCGCCAGACGCCTTCACCGCACTGAGGATGGCCAGCGCCTGGTCGTGGAGCGCGCCAATGTTCAGCCGGAACAGCAAGCCGACCGCGAACAACAGCCCGAAGATGATCACGTGGATGACCCTGTCGAGGGCGATGATCCGCAGGACGATGACCTCCCGCAATGGCTCGCCGCGACGCGGGAGCTTGATCTGGTCCAGGGGTGGCAAGTGCTCGCTCCGGGGTTCCTCGGGGATCAGAACCGCACGCCAGGAATCGCAGCGGAGGCAACGCGCCAGCCGGCGGCCGTCGGGGAGATCCACTCCGACCCCAGCGTCCTGCGGGCGGAGATGCGCGACCCTCGCGGCGGGAAGGACGTGCCCGTGTCGCGAGCACACGAGCGTTTCCGGATGCCAATGCGCACCCCGCAGCTTCGCCCCCACCCGCCGGAACCAGTTAATCACGCCTGGGAGCTTAGCCCGGCGGCCAGCGGTTTCTCGTACAGGTCGAACGCGCGACGAACGGTCATGCCCGCGCGCTCGTAGAGGCGGGTGGCGCCGGTGTCACTCGCCGCGTCGACGTTGAGCCCGCAGGTCGACGCCCCTTTCGCAGCCAGCGAGGCGAACGACCTGCGGAGCAGCGCCTCACCCAAGCCACGGCCGCGCCAGGGCCGCCGAACGACCAGATCCCCAACCCAACCGATACCGTCAGCGATCCGGCTCAGGGCGGCGCCGGCCAGCTGGTCACCCTCCCACGCGAGCCACGCGAGCTCCGGGTCCCACTGCTCGGACGTGAATGTCTCTGCCATCCAATACTCGAACGGCTGCGTGACCCAGCCGTAGTGGTCCGCGAACGCCTCCTCGAGGCAAGCGTGGAGGGTCTCAAGTTCACGCGTCGCGTCTACCCGACGAACGTCGAACCCGCCTGGGGCCGGTGGGTCAGGATCGACATCGGTAAGGTGCCGCTCCATGTGCCAGAACGTTCTGACCTTCGCGTAGCCCCGGCCCAGCGCCAAGGCGCGCGCCGCCGCATCGACGGATGGGAACGCATTCACGATCTTCGGTTGGGCTCCGGCGGCGACCTGCTCGGCGCCACGCCGTTCGAAGAACTCGAAGAGCCGGGTCCCGAGCCCCAGGCCGCGATGATCGGGGTGGACGCGACCCCAACAGTCCGGCCACCCGCCCGCCATGGCGGCGCAAAGCCCTGTAGCCACGATCCGTTCGCCGGCTCGGATCACCATCGTGTCTCGCGCGATATCGGTCTCGGGGGCATCGTAGGCCGCGCGGATGTGCGACGCCGCGGCATCTTCGAAACCCACATCGGCCAGATCGCAATCAGCGTTGAGCTGCACGATGTCGTCCAGGTCTCCGGGCATCCGAACGGGGGAGACGGTGTAACCGTTCGGGAGCGTCACTCTCCGGAGGCCTTCTTCCGCGGCGCAGGCTTCTTCGCGGCGGCCCTCTTCGCGGGTGCGGCTTCCTGACGCGGCTGGGCGCCCTTCTTCTTCGCGGCAGCCACGCTCGCCTTCAGGGCCTCCATAAGGTCCACGACCTTCGCGGTGGGTTCGGCCGTCACGACCTCGATCTCTTCCCCGGCGATCTTCTTCTCGACGACCCCGAGCATCGCGGCCCGGTAGTCGTCCGTGAACTCCTCAGGGCTCCACGCGCTGGTCAGCGACTCGATCAGCGACTTGGCCATGTCGAGTTCCTGATCCCTGACCTTGACCTTGGTCACATCGACGTCGCCGAAGTCCATCGCCCTGATCTCGTCCGGCCAATACATGGTCTCCAACACGAACGCGTCCTCACGGAACCGGAGCGCCGCAAGGTGTTCCTTGTCGCGGAAGCTGACCTTGGCGACGCCGACCTTGCCTTCCTGCGCCAGCGCCTCGCGCAGGAGCGCGTAGGCCTTCGCCCCCGTCTCCTCGGGCACCAGGTAGTAGGACTTCTTGTACATCATGGGGTCGATCTCTTCGAGGTCGACGAACTGCACGATGTCGATGGCCCGCGATGATTCCACGGGGACGGCGTCGAAGTCATCGTCGGTCAGGACCACGTAGCGGTCCTTCTCGTACTCGTAGCCCTTCACGATCTCCTCGTAGGGGACCTCTTCGCCGTCGATGGAGCAGGTCCGCTTCATGCGGATCCGCCCGCCGTCCGCGGCGTGTAACTGGTTGAAGCGAAGCGTCTTCTCCTCGGTGGCGGGATACACGCTCACCGGGATGGTCACCAGCCCGAAGCTGATGGCCCCTTTCCACATGGCTCTCGGCATCTGGACCCCCGGCAGTTGGAAACAGGGTCATACCCTGAAGGGAGGCGATTCTACCCCGACCCTCGGACACGAACGCCAGGTCCGGCTCGCACTCAGCGTTCGAGGATCTCGGGTATCCGTTCGCCGGCCTCTGGCTCATCGGAGCCATGAGACTCCCGGTAGAGACGCGAGCCTACTCCGGTCCGTCGGCGCCCCGCTAGCATCCCCCTCATGCCGGCGAAGAAGCGGGGCGGTTCCGCGTTCACCGTGGACTTTCCACGACCCCTGGAGGCGCGCCGTGATGGCGACGTCTGGTGGTTCGAGGTGGGCGGGCGTGAGCTCCGCCTCTCCAACCTTACGAAACCGTATTGGCCCCAGGGCATCACCAAGGGTGACCTGCTCGCCTACTACCTGAACGCCGCCGAGCTGATCGTGCCGCACCTGGCCGGGCGGCCGCTCACGATGAAGCGGATGCCCGATGGCGTCGAGGGCCCCTTCTTCTACGAGAAGACCGCCCCGTCGCACACACCCGACTGGATCGAGCGATGCCACGTTCGCAGCGAGGATGCCAAGGGCGGGGTCATCGACTACCTCATGGTGAACGACACCGCCTCGCTCCTCTATGTCGCGAATCTGGGCTGCATCGAGTTCCACCCCCTGCACTCGCGGTGCGTCGACGTGGCCCACCCCGACTACCTGTTCTTCGACCTCGATCCGTTCCCGCCCTACACCTACGAGGACGTGCTCACCGTCGCCCGGTACATCAAGGTGCTGCTGGATCAATTCGGCCTGACCGCGTATCCGAAGACCTCCGGGGCCACGGGGATGCAGATCTACCTCCCGGTCGAGCGCGGGCGCTACACCTACGAGCAGGTGCGGGCGTTCGTCGGCGCGTGCGGGCGGCTGATCCTGGACGCCGATCCGGATCGCGTGACCATGGCCTGGAAGATCAGCGATCGAGACGGGAAGATCTTCATCGACCACAACATGAACCGCTCGGGTGCCAACATCGCGGCGGCGTACTCGGTCAGACCGGAACCGGCCCCCTCCGTCAGCACGCCGCTCACGTGGGACGAGGTGGTCGCCGGCGGGTTCGCGCCGCAGGACTTCCGGATCGACAACGTGTGGGAGCGATGGGCCCGGACCGGCGATCTGTTCGACGGGGTCCGCGAGGGTCCGTTCAACGACTTGGACCAGGCGCTCGACGCCCTCGGCGTGAGCGTGGTGGCAGGTGAACCCGACCCGTTGGACCGACCGCTGCCGCGCACGGCCTCAACCGCGACCCGGACGCGCTCGACCCAGGACGTGGTGGCCGCCTCGAAGGATCCGAAGCTGCTGGACTACGTCCGCAAGCGCGACTTCGGTGGCACGCCCGAGCCGGCTCCCGGCGACATCCCCGCGGGCGCCGAGGGGAACTCGTTCGTCATCCACAAACACCGGGCGACGCGGCTGCACTACGACGTCCGGCTGGAGCACGAAGGCGCGCTGCCGTCCTGGGCCGTCCCGAAGGGGCTCCCGACCGCCAAGGGCGACAAGCGCATGGCCGTTCGAACCGAGGATCATCCCCTGGAGTACGGCTCGTTCGAGGGGACCATCCCCGAGGGCCATTACGGTGCCGGCCAGGTCCGGATCTTCGACGACGGATGGTACGAACCGCTGGAGTGGACCGATTCCAAGGTGAGCTTCCGGCTCCACGGGCGACGCTACCCGGGCTTGGAGTTCCACTTCGTGAAGACGCGGACGGATTGGCTCGGATTCCTGGCGAGCGCGCAGGATGCGCCGTCGATCCCCTCTCCCCCGCGCTTCCAGGCGATGCTGGCCGAGGGCGGTCACGAAGCGTTCGACGACCCGGCCTGGTGGTTCGAGCCCAAGCTGGACGGGATCCGCTGCCTTGCGGAACTCTCGACGGGCGAGACCGTGCTTCGCACCAGGACGGGGCGCGACGTCACCGCCCAGTACCCGGAACTCCGTATGGTCCACGAGCTGATCGACCAGGTGAACGCCGTCATCGACGGGGAGATCGTCGCCTTCGACGCCGACGGTCGGAACTCCTTCGAGGCGCTCCAGCAGCGGATGAACCTCAGCAAACCGCGGGAGATCGATCGCGCCCGCAAGTCGATCCCTGTCTCGCTCGTCGTGTTCGATCTCCTGTGGCTGGACGGGCACGACACGACCGGCCTGAAGCTCGAGGAGCGCCGTGAAGTCCTGGAGCTGATCGCCGAACAGGACGAGCGGCTGCAGGTGGTAACCCACATCGAAGCCGACGGGGTGGCGTTCACGAACGCCGCCGAGGGACTCGGCCTGGAGGGCGTCATGGCAAAGCGGTCGGGTTCGACGTATCTGCCGGGCAAGCGCACGGACGCCTGGCGCAAGATCAAGCTTCGCACCACGCAGGACTGCGTGATCGTTGGCTGGACGCCCGGTCAGGGTGGGCGAGCGGGCACGTTCGGCGCGCTGCTGGTCGCCGCACTGGACGGCGAGACCTGGCGCTGGATCGGCCAGGTTGGGAGCGGGTTCACCGAACAGGAACTGGACCGGCTCCGCGCGGCCTTGGAGCCACTGACGCGCCCCACACCGGGCATCGAGGACCCCGAACTGGCCGCCGTCAAGGGCGCGACGTTCGTCGAGCCCGAGCTGGTCTGTGAGGTCGAGTACCTGGAGATCACGAAGGGAACGGGCAAGATGCGCGGACCGAGCTTCAAGGGGATGCGGCCCGACAAGTCCCCGGACGAGTGTGTGCTGGAGCGTCCGGCCGGCCCCTGACCCCACTCGCGTGGAGCTCACCCTGGCGCCCGCCCGATGGTAGGGTGCGCCGCGCGAAGGGAGTCAGGCGTTGCCGTACAAGCGGATCGTGGTGGGTGTCGGCGGTTCCGAGGCCTCCTCGCGCGCCCTGGCCACGGCCGCAGCGTTGGCGGCCGCCGACAAGGCACACCTGATCATCGCCACGGCGTATCTCCAGGGGACCGGCATCCAGGCAATGCAAGCTGCCGCCGTCGCCGCGGCGCAAGAGGCCGGCGTGAAGCCGAACCGTATCCAGACCGTGTCCCGCGAAGGCACGCCCGCGAAGGTTCTGATCGAACTGGCGCTTCGCCACGACGCCGGCCTCCTCGTTGTTTCGGGGGGCCGCGGACAGCAGCACTCGCTGGGTGATGTGCCCGAGCGGCTGTCTCATCACGCGCCCTGCGACCTGCTGGTGGTCGGTGAACGCACGAGCGCCGGCCCCAGGTACGAACGGATCGTGATCGCCACCGATGGCTCGGCCACCGCCGACCGTGCGGCTCGCCGCGGCTTCGACCTGGCCGACACCCTTGAGGCGTCGGTGACGATGGCGTTCGTGGGACATCCGGCCACCGGCGCGCTCATCACCCAGGACACCGTCACCACCTACGCAGGCGAGGTGGCCACCGACGTTCGGATCATGACGGGGAGCCCCGTCACGCTCATCCTGGGCGTGGCCGACGAGGTGGACGCCGACCTCATCGTGGTCGGTAACAAAGGCCTCACGGGCATGAAGCGGTTCGTCACGACCTCTGTGCCCGAGGACATCGTCGGCCGCGCGCAGCGTGACGTGCTGATCTGCCGAACCATCCGTCAGGCGATCTCTGAGCTGGCCCCCGGCGAGGGCGGGATCGTCGAACAACAGGGTGAGAAGCTCGCCGCCTACATGGACCAGGCGGGCGAACTCCGCCTGCTCTCCGCGAAGTGCACGCACATGGGGTGCACCGTCGGGTGGAACCCTTCGGGATCGACGTTCGACTGTCCGTGTCACGGGTCGCGGTTCGCGCCGGACGGGACGGTCGTCAACGGACCGGCGGCGCGGCCACTCCCGCCTGCCTGAGCGGACGGGTCAGATCAGCCCAGGCTGGAACACCATGAGGTAAAGGATCGCGACCAGGCCCAGCACCCCGATCGCCGTGATGGCGTGGGCATGTGGAGACGTGAGGAGCCCCGCCAACTCCTCATCCGACTTGCGAGGCACACCCGAGGGCCTCATCGCGCACGCCGTCTTCACCCGGTCGAAGTAGGGCTTGGCCACCACCAGCATGAGCACCGTCGTGAGTACGAGGATGCCGATCGCGGTCCAGATCCACCAATGCTGGAAGGACACCAGCCGCCAGCCGAGGTAGCTGCCGCTCAGCACGATCGCCCCCAAGGCGTAGTACATCGGCTTGGATGTTTGGCCGGACAGCGTTACGAACGAGAGGATCTTCTCCCGGTCGCGTTCCTTGCGGATCCGGTAGAGCACGGTCATGGACGCGCCGTGCGCTCCCAGGAACACGAGCACCGAGGCGATATGTACCCACAACGCCCATTGGATGGCCACGGCCCCGAAGGATACCGGGCGCGGCGCTAGAAGGGTTCGTAGCCGGCGCGGACCAGCATCGAACGCGCGTCACGTTCGTCCACGCCCCGGTCCAGCAGTTCCTTGAAGATCCGCACCGCCCCCAGCGAACGCCCGCACTTGGGACAGAACTGGAACTCGGGCTGGAATGCCGTCTCGCACCACGGACACTGCGTCACTTCGATCCGGCGATCGGGCTGCAGACCCGTGTCGCTCAGCGCGTCGATGTAGCCCTTGCCGTAGTCCCACTGGATGTACTCGTCCTCGAGCAGGTTGAACGCTGGTTCGTGCATCCGTGGCTCACCGGTGTGGAGCATGTGCTCCAGGTTGTCCTGCAGCAGCTCCCATTCGTAGTAGTGGTTCTCGCCGCAATCCTGGCAGCTGATGACCACGCCCTTGACCCCCTGCGGCTGGAACACCATCCGCATCGCCGAGAGGTCCTCGAGGTCCGCGCTGATGTCCTCACGCTCTTGCGGCGTGAGATCGAGCGGTTCCTCGTCATCCCCAGGTCCCACGGGTTCGAAGCGCTCTTCGTCCATATCGCCCTAGTCCTCGTCCACGAAGCGGAACACCTTGAATATCTCGGCGTAGGCGTATCCCTGCTCCGACGCCTTCCCGAACTCCTCGGCCCGGCCCCGGACCCACTTCTCGACGTCTTCGAGCTTGAGTTGGGACTCGTGGGCCGCCAGCGCACGGAGCTTCGTGTCCATCGTATCGGTGATATCGACGTACGTGCCGGCGTCATGCATGGCCAGCCACAGGTTGGGCACCTCGAAAGGTTCCAGACCTTCGTCCTCCAGCTCGGGGAACATCAACCGCGTGGGAGCGTCCGGCATGACCGCCGTGAGCGCCAGCAGCCCGGCCTGCTTGTGATCCCAGTGGTTGATGTAGCCCTCGCCGCTCCACAGGCGCGATGGGTCGGGGGCCACGAGCACCTCCGGGCGCAGGCGCCGGATCTGGCGGCAGACCTTCCTGCGCGTGGCCTCCGTAACCTCGAGATGCCCGTCGAGCTCGCCCAGGAAGGTGACGCTGGCGACGCCGAGCACGTCTGCCGCCGCGCGTTGCTCGCGTTCCCGGATCTCGCGGAGCCCCTCGCGGGTTACGCCGCGTTCGTTCGAACCGGCGGAGCCGTCGGTCAGGATCACGTAATGGACTTCACACCCTTCGCCCGCCCACCGCGCCACCGTGCCGCCGCACATGAACTCGGCGTCATCAGGATGGGCGAAAAGCACGACCGCACTCGCGAACGACATCCAGGCAGCCTAATGGGTCGCTCGCGTTACGGGCGGGTCCGTGGTGAGATACCCGCTGTGACCGACTCGGATGCGCCGCGTCTGGCCGAACTCGAGCGCGGGTTCCGCCGCGCCGGCGTCCCGAACTTCATCGAGGAGTACTCAGCGCGCTCCGATGTGTTCACCCGGGCACTGCCCGTCCTCACTCTGGTGTTCCTGCTCGAGACGCTGAACGCACTCGATCTGAAGTACGCCTGGTGGGCAAATGTCTTGTTCCTCCTCGGCGGGGCCGCCATCGCCCTGGGGGCCTTCGGGGGCCTGAACATGATGCGTCACGTGCGGTTCCTGTCGCGCCCGACGCGCGTCGGGACGGGCGAGCTGGCCATCTTCGTGGTTGTGCCGTCGCTCTTGCCACTGATCTTCGGCGGGCAGTGGCGGAGCGCCGCGGTGACGGTGCTCCTCCAACTGGCGCTCCTGGCGCTCGTCTACCTGGTGGTCGGCTTCGGCTTGTTCTCTATCGTGCGGTGGGCCGGGGCTCGGTTCGAACAGCAACTCCGAGCCTCGTTGGTGCTCCTGGTTCGGGCGCTGCCGCTCCTGCTCTTCTTCGCGCTCGTCACGTTCTTCACGACAGAGTTCTGGCAGATGTTCTCCACGGTCTCCACAGACAGGTATGCCACCACGATGGTGCTGTTCGCGGCGCTGGGCACGCTCTTCCTCTTGCTGCAGATCCCCTCGAACGTGGCAGGGCTGGAACGCGAGGCGGGCCTGTCGGTTCCCCTCACCCGGGCGCAGCAGTGGAACGTGGGACTCGTGCTCTTCATCTCCCAGGCGCTGCAGATCCTGTTCGTTGTCCTCGCGGTGTGGCTCTTCTTCATGGTGTTCGGAGCGCTCATGGCGAGCCCAGCGGTCCAGCTTTCATGGATGAACGGCGTGCACAGCGTGCATGTGCTGCATCTGCCGCTGCTCGGA
Source organism: Actinomycetes bacterium (assembly GCA_025351565.1). Classification (GTDB taxonomy): domain Bacteria; phylum Actinomycetota; class UBA4738; order UBA4738; family HRBIN12; genus JANXVR01. The sequence continues at coordinate 5,285 of JANXVR010000087.1, read as the reverse complement.
ACACGGACGCGGATCACGGCCGAGCTGGTCCGCGTGGCTACGGGCACGGCGGCGCTCAGCGGCCTCTACTACGCCGTGGCCATGGTGGTGGACGGCAACTACCGGGACGAGTTCGTCACGAAGGTGACGGATCAGATGCGTGAGACGTTCGCCAGGCGCGGTGAATACCTGGCGTTGCTCGGCCGAGCCAACCAGGACGTATGAACCGCGCGGCCGCCGCCTTGCCGGACTAGACGCGAGGACGTGCGGCGACCAACCTCGTGATCGCATCAGCCTGCGTGCGAACGCTCTCCGCCGACGGGCCGCCCGAGCCGGGTCGAGCCGAGATCGCGTGTTCCGCGTTCAGGTACGTCGCCCCGTCCAGAACCCCGAACGCGGTCCATTCCTCTGCGCTCAGATCGCGGAGCGTCCGGCTCTCCGACACGAGTGCTTTGAGCAACTCCCCCGTTCGCCGGTGCGCTTCACGGAAGGGCACGCCGGTCTTGACCAGCGCCTCCGCCAGGTCGGTTGCGTAGAGACCCTCGGCATCACACGCGGCGAGCATCACCTCAGGGTGGAACCGAACCGTCGCGACGGCGCCCGTCATCGCGTGGAGCACGAGTTCAAGGGTGTCGGCGGCGTCGAACACCGGTTCCTTGTCCTCCTGGAGATCGCGGTGGTACCCGAGCGGGAGCCCCTGGAGCAGCGACGTCAGCGAGACGAACCCCGCCGCCACGCGCGACGCCTTCCCGCGCGCAAGCTCCACCGTGTCCGGGTTCCGCTTCTGCGGCATCATGCTCGACCCGGTCGAATAGGCCTCGTCCAGTTCGGCCCAACCCAGCGACTCGTCCGTCCAGCGTGCCAGGTCGGCCGCCAGTCGCGACACGTGCCCGGCACAGATGGCCGCATCCGCGAGGAACTCCTGCGCGAAATCGCGGTCGCTCACGGCGTCGATAGAGTTCGCGAACGCGCGGCGGAAGCCCAGGCGGACGCCGGTCATGTCGGGGTCCAGGCCCAGCGTCGAGGTCGCCAGTGCGCCGGCGCCGAGCGGGCTCGTGGAGGTTCGTTCGGCCCACTCGTCCAGGCGCGAGAGATCGCGGGTGAGGGGCCATGCGTGCGCGAGCAGGTGGTGGCCGAGGGTCACCGGCTGCGCGAAGCGGGCGTGGGTCGTCCCCGGCATGATGGCCCCGGCGTGTTCACGCGCGCGCGCGACCAACGCCCCGATCAGCGCCACGAGCAGCCCGTCGATCCGCCTGCCCGCCGCCAGCATCCACAGCCGCAGATCTGTCACGACCAGGTCGTTCCTGCTCCGTCCGGCGTGGAGCTTCGCGCCGAGATCGCCCAGCTTGGCCGTCACTCCACGCTCGATAGCCATGTGGACGTCCTCGTCCGCAGCCTCGAGAACGAACGATCCGTCGGCGATCGCGTTCCCGACCTCGGCGAGCGCTTCCTCGAGCGTTGCCGCTTCGCCGCTCGTCAAGTGGCCGGCGTCCTGCAGGGCGCGGACGTGGGCCACACCCGCGTCGACGTCCTGCGAGGCCAGGCGAACGTCGAAGTGCGCGGACCGCCCCAAGGCATGGGCGGCCGGCGCCGGCGGCTTCGAGAACCGCCCGCCCCACGCCGCGTTCGGTACCTCGGGCTCGGTCACTTGCCCCTCTGCTTCTGCGACCACACCTTCAGTGGCAGCCCGAACAACCGCACGAACCCGGCGGCATCGGACTGATCGAACGCGTCGCCCTCGCCGTAGGTGGCGAGCGAGAGGTCGTAGAGCGAGTGCTCGCTCCGTCGTCCGACCACCGTGCAGGTCCCCGCCTCGAACCGCAGGCGGATGTCGCCGTTCACGTGGCTCTGCGTGGCATCCACATAGGCGTCGAGCGCCTCACGGAGCGGCCCGAACCACTGCCCGTCGTAGACGAGCTGGGTCCAGCGCTGTTCGATGATCGGTTTGTGGTGGGCGACGTCGCGCTCCAGGGTGATCTCCTCCAAGGCCTGGTGCGCGCGGATCAGCGCCAGCGCGCCCGGAACCTCGTACAACTCCCGGCTCTTGATCCCCACCCGCCGGTTCTCGACCATGTCCACCCGGCCGAACCCGTAGGAACCGCCGAGCCCGTCCACCGCGCGGATGATCCCGGCCAGCGTCGACGTCTGGCCGTCCAGGGCCACGGGGACCCCCCGCTCGAACGCCACCACCACCTCGGTCGGCTCGGCCGGGCGCGCGCCCGGCGCCGCCGTTCTCGCGAACGCATCCTCCGGCGCGGCCGCCCACGGATCTTCGAGCGGGCCGCATTCGCACGCGCGACCCCAGAGGTTCTCGTCGATGGAGTAGGTCGTCCCGACCGAGTCGATCGGGATGCCCCATTCGCCGGCTAGCGCGATCGCCTTCTCCCGGGGGAGCTGCGCCTCCCGGATGGGCGCGAGGATCTCCAGGTCCGGTGCCAGGACGAAGAAGCCCACCTCGAACCGAACCTGATCGTTGCCCTTGCCGGTGGAGCCGTGACCGACGGCGCCCGCGCCGACCTCGCGGGCGACCTTCACCACTTCTTCGACGATGACCGGGCGGGAGAGACCGGAGATCATCGGGTACTTGGCCTCGTACAAGCCGTTCGCCTTGATGGCCTTGGAGAGGATCTCGTCCGCGTAGCGGTCGACCGCATCGATGACCCGGACGCCTGCCGCGCCCGCCTTGTTGCCACGGTCGATGACCTGATCCCAATCCTCGGTCTGACCGACGTCCACGACCACGGCGTGCACCTCGTAGCCCTCCTCGGTGAGCGTGTGGATGGTGACGGACGTGTCGAGTCCGCCGCTGTAGGCGAGCACCGCCTTCTTCATCGTGCCTCCATGATGGTCGTGAGTTCGGTTTCGAGCTGGGCCGGCGTGATGCCTTGTCTGCCCAGGATCAAGATCGTGTTGTCGCCGGCGAGCGTGCCGGCGATGGGGTCAAGCCCGGCGCGGTCGATCCCTTCGGCGAGCGCCGAGGCCGCGCCGGGCGGTGTTCGCACGATCAACCCCGAGTCGGCCCGAACGAACGAAAGCGCGAACTCGTCCAGCAACCTGCGGAGCAGGGCGAGCGGCTGGTATGCCTGCCCCTCACCGGGAACCACATAGCGAACGCCCTCGGCGTCGTGCATGCGCGCGAGGCCCAGCTCCTCGATGTCGCGGCTGATGGTGGATTGCGTGGCCTCGATGCCGAAATCCGTCAGGCGGGCGCGGATCTCCTCCTGGCTGGACAGGCGCTCGCGGCCGACCAGCCCCAGGATCGCCTGTTGACGCTTCGACTTCACGGCCCCACCGGTGCGGCTCACGCCGGCACCTCGTGAACAGCGGGGGCCGAGAGGGCAGCGACCAGGGCGCGGGCGGCCCGGTCGCACTCGGCGAGGGTCGCGTTCAAAGGCGGGGACATCCGGATCACGCCTGGCCCGGCCGTCGAGCAGAGGACGCCGGAGGTGAGCATGGCGCCGGCAACCGCTCCGGCGTCGACGCCTTCCGCCAGCTGGAATCCCCACAGGCAGCCCCGGCCGCGCGCGGCCACGATGGCGCCGGGGGGCGCCGCCTCTTCCACCGCCGCGGAGAGGTACGAACCGATCTCACGGGCGTGGGCCAGGAGACCTTCCCGTTCGATGACGCCGATCACGGCGAGCGCGACCGAGGCCGCGAGCGGGCCGCCGCCGAACGTCGAGGCGTGATCGCCCTGTTCGAAGGCGATGCCGGCACGCGAGACCAGGGCGCCGATCGGGAACCCGCCGCCCAGGGCCTTGGCCAGCGCCACCACGTCGGGAACCACGCCGGCATCGGTTGTCGCCAGCCAGGCGCCGCACCGGCCCATCCCCGACTGGACCTCATCCGCCGCGAACAGCGCCCCGTGCGCGTCACACAGCGAACGCACCCCGCGCAGGTACTCGCGCGACAGCGGGTGAACACCGCCCTCGCCCATGACGGGCTCGACCAACACCGCGGCAACGTCCCCGGGTGCCAGCGCGCTCTCGAGCCCGGCGAGATCCTCCGGTTGGACGAACCGGAACCAGTCCACCAACGGTTCGAACGCCGCGCGTTTGGCCGGCTCTCCCGTGGCCGCGAGCGCGCCGACGGTCCTGCCGTGGAAGGAACCGTTCAGGGAGACGATCCTGCCCTTGCCCTGAGGAAGCCCCCACTTGCGAACGAGCTTGAGCAACGCTTCGATCGCCTCAGCGCCCGAGTTGCAGAAGAAGACGCGCGCATCCGGGATGGGAAGGATCTCCGCGAGCCGTTCGGCGAGTTCGGCCTGGGGCTGGGTCGCGTAGAGGTTGCTGACCAGGCCGACGGTTGCTGCGGCGCGCGTCACGGCCGCCACCCACGCCGGGTGGGCGTGCCCCAGCGCGAGCGCGCCGAGCCCGCCGGTGAAATCGAGGTACTCCGCGCCGGCCTGGTCCCAGACCAGCGACCCGCGCCCGCGCACCAACGTGACCGGGAACCGGGCGTAGGTGGGCATGACGAAGGTCTCACCGGCCATCACGGCTCCCCCGCGTCGGGCGTGATCATCGTGCCGACCCCTTCAGGGGTGAACAGCTCCAGGACCAAGGAATGCTCGACGCGCCCATCCACCAGGTGGACACGGCCGACGCCGGCCTTCAACGCTCGCACGGAGCTTTCGAGCTTCGGGATCATCCCGCCTTCAACCACGCCGTCGGCCGCCAGGAGGTCCAGGCACTGCTGGGCAGAGATCTCGCTCAGCAGGTCTCCGGCGGCGCCGATCAACCCCGGCACATCGTTGATGAAGACGAGCTTCTCCGCGCCGAGCGCCACCGCGAGTTCGCTCGCTACCACATCGGCGTTAACGTTGTAGGCCTGACCGGTCCCGTCCATCGCGATGGACGCGATCACGGGGACGTAGCGCTGCTCAAGGAGCGTATGCACCACGCCGGGATCGACGTGCACGACCTCTCCGACGAAGCCCAGGTCCGGCCCGGACTGCTTACGCGCCAACAGGAGCTGGCCGTCAACACCCGAGAGGCCGACCGCAGGAACGTCCTGCGAGTTGAGCGTCATCACCACGTCTGTGTTGAGCTTGCCCGCCAGGACCATCGTGGCGACGTCGAGCGTCTGCGCGTCGGTGACGCGCAGCCCGTCCACGAACTGCGTCTCGATCCCCAGCTGCGCGGACATCTTCGTGACCTGTGGGCCGCCGCCGTGCACGACCACCGGGTTGATCCCCGCGCTCCGCAGCAGCGCGATGTCCTCGGCGAACGGCTTCGCCAAGCCGGCCTTCTCCATGGCGGCGCCCCCGTACTTCACGACGATGACTTTGCCGTGGTGTTCGCGCATGAAGG
>JANXVR010000006.1 GCA_025351565.1 Actinomycetes bacterium | reverse complement strand
GGTTGCGGGATGTCGTCGCGAAGATGAGCGAGGAACAGCTGGCCTTCCGTTCGTCGGCCGAGCGCTGGCCGATCTGGGCGATCGTCGGGCACGCCGCCTGCCAACGCGTGTTCTGGCTCTGCGACTTCGCGGGCGAACCGGGCGCGGCCACCACCCGCTTCACGAACGCCGGCTATGACTGCCCGGGAGACGACGACGTGGACCATCCCCTCAACGCCGAGGAGCTCGTCGAGGCCCTCGATACAACCTTCCAGATCGTCGAGCGTTGTCTGGACACCTGGACGCTCGACATGCTCGATGACCTCATCGTTCGCCGGTGGGACGACGACGAACGCATCCACCCTCGGGGCTGGGTCCTCCAGCGGGTCTTCGCCCACGACGTCTACCATTCCGCCGAACTCAACGAAGCACTCGGGAACGCCGGTCTCGCCCAGATCGACCTCTGGCGCTGAGCACGACTGCCGCGCCGTACCATCCCCTCCATGACGCAGCTCATCTCCTCCCTCATCGGCGGCCGCTCCGACACCGCCGCACCCGCCGGCACCCTCACGGTCACGAACCCCGCGCGTCTGGTGGAGGTCGTCGCGGAGGCGCTGCTCGGCGACGCCGACACGTTCGTTCGCGCAGCCATCTCCGCGCGCGCGGCCCAGCGCGACTGGGCCGCCGTGCCAGCCCCCGTGCGGGGCCGAGCGATCCAACAGTTCGGACGGCTGGTCGAGGACAACCTGGAGTCGCTCGCTCGCGTGATCACCCGGGAGATCGGTAAGCCGATCCGCGAATCGCGCGGCGAGGTCCAAGAGGTCATCGACACCTGCACGTTCTTCGCTTCTGAAGGCCGGCGGCTCTACGGGCAGACCGTCCCCAGCGAACTGCCCGACAAGCAGCTCTTCACCTTCCGCGTGCCGGTGGGCGTGGCCGCGATCATCACCGCAGGGAACTTCCCGGTCGCGGTGCCGTCCTGGTACCTAGTGCCGGCCCTTCTGTGCGGGAACGCCGTCGTGTGGAAGCCCGCCGAGTACGCGCCTGCGACTGCGGAGGCGTTCGCACAGCTGCTGCTGCACGCAGGACTGCCCACCGGCGTGTTCCAGATGGTGCTGGCGAGCGGTGAGGAGACCTTCACGGGGCTCACGCAGGCCATCGACAGCGGTCTGGTGGACAAGGTCGGCTTCACAGGCTCGACCGACGTGGGGCGGCGGATCGGCGAACTCTGCGGACGCAACCTGCAATCTCCGTGTCTGGAGCTCGGCGGGAAGAACCCGTTGGTGATCATGCCCGACGCGGATCTGGACCTGGCCGTGGAGGGTGCGCTCTTCAGCGGGTTCGGGACGGCGGGACAGCGGTGCACGTCGCTCGGCACCGTGATCGTCCACTACGACGTCCACGACGACTTCCTTGCCCGATTCGACGTGGCGGTGCGCGCGGCGACCATCGGGGATCCAACGCAGGACGTCCTCTATGGCCCGATGATCAACGCTCGGTTCGCCGAACGGTTCGAGGGGTGGCTGGAGTTGATCCGGCCGCACCACACCGTCCACGGATCGACCGGGCTCGGGCGGATCTCCGACGCCAACCCGCGGGAGGGATTCGTCGGCGACCCCGCCGCGGGCCTGTTCGTCCATCCGACCGTCGTGGACGGTGTGCTCGCCGGCGACGACCTGTACCGAACCGAGACCTTCGGGCCTATGGTGGGGGTGGCGCGGTTCGGCGACTTCGACGAAGGCATGACGCTCGCGAACGGCCACGGCTATGGGCTGTCGGCCAGCATCTACACCCGAGATCCGCTCAACGTGTTCCGGTTCCGCGAGCGGATCGATGCGGGGATGGTCAGCGTGAACAACTCCACCAGCGGCGCCGAGGCGCACCTGCCGTTCGGCGGCAACGGCAAGAGTGGGAACGGCTCGCGGCAGTCCGGCATCTGGGTGTTGGACCAGTTCACCCGCTGGCAGGCGATGAACTGGGACTACTCGGGCCGGTTGCAGAAGGCGCAGATGGACGTGGCGGACGTCGCGGCCGATCCCGGTTTCCGGCTCCCGGGCTGATCGCTACGGGGACGGAGATGCCGACGCCGTGGGAGGCGGGGTCGGCGTCAGAGAAGGCGAACCCGTGCCGAGCCTCTGCGCCAGGTCGTTCGCCTGCTGCACGAGGTCCTGCGCGGCCTTGAGTTCGGTCTGATAGGTGCCGAGGTCACCGGCCTTCAGCGCGTCCTGGGCTGCCTGGAAATGCTGGACCGCCTCGGCCAGGAACGCGGCGATCTTCGCCTGGGGCGTACCGGTGGGCGGCGGCGTGCCTCCCCCGCCGCCGGGCGCAGGCGTCGAGCCCGTCACCGCCTGCGCGAGGGCGTCCTGCAGGGTGTTACCCACCGACACGGAATTGCCGTTGACGACGATGACCCGCTTGAGCAGCGGCACCGAGTTCGACTGGGTGGAACTCACGTACACCGGCTCCACGTAGAGGATCGAATCGCCGAGCGGGATGACCAGGAAGTCACCGAACAACACGTTCGACCCGCCCTGGCCCAGCAAGCTCCGTTGCTGGGAGAACGTCGGGTCGGCGTTGATCTGCGCGAACACGGTGGAGGGGCCGTCGACCGTCTGGTTGGACGGGAACTGGAACGCGGTGAGCGTCCCGTACCCCGTGGGGTCGGAGTTCGCGGCCATCCACGCCACCATGTTCGGTCGCCCGGCCGGGGTGAAGGGCGTCACCAATTGGAACTGCTCGGTGCTTGCCCCGGGGAGCTTGAGCAGCTGATAGTAGGGCGCGATCTTCGGCGCCTCACCCGTGGGGTTGGTTAGGTCGCACGCGCTGGCCGCGGCATGGGCCGGGTCCGCGCAGTAGGTGGGGTCGCTCGGGATCTGCCAGGCGTCCGTCCCGCGGAAGAACGTGGTGGGGTCGGTCACGTGGTACCGAGCGAACTGCGTGGCCTGGATCTGGAACAGGTTCTCCGGGTAGCGGAAGTGCGCCTGGAGTTCGGCCGATGCGTCCGAGAGCGGCGAGAACATGTTCGGGAAGGCGCGCTGCCAAACCTGGATGATGGGATCGGTGGGATCGGCCACGTAGTAGTGCATGGTGCCGTCGTAGG
>JANXVR010000011.1 GCA_025351565.1 Actinomycetes bacterium | reverse complement strand
CGGCTCTGCCACCCTGCCCGAAGGGGTGGAGATGGTCATGCCCGGAGACAACGTGGAGATGGTGGTCGAACTGATCGCCCCCATCGCCATGGAAGACGGCCTGCGCTTCGCCATCCGTGAGGGTGGACGCACCGTGGGTGCCGGCCGCGTGACGAAGATCCTGAAGTAAGGACTGACTGATGGCAAAGGGCGACAATCGACCGAAGATCACGCTCGCTTGCACGGACTGCAAGCGGCGTAACTACAACCCCGTCAAGAACAAGGTGAACGATAGGGACCGCATCGAGCTGCAGAAGTACTGTCGCTGGTGCAGGATCCACACGTTGCACCGCGAAACGCGCTGAGCGCCTCGCTAGACGTTCTCTGGATCGAGGTCTCCCTCCGGGGAGACCTCGATCGTTCTGACCTTGCCGAACCGGATGGCCGCCACGATGGCGTCCAGCTTCGTGTGCACGCCGAGTTTGGTCAGCACGTTCTGCGTGTGCGTCCGAAGTGTGTGCCGGCTCATCCCCAGGTCTGCGCTGAGTTCCTCCGGGGTGAAGCCGTCGGCCATCAGCTGGAGGATCTGGAGTTCGCGGGGCGTGAGCCGGTCCAGACGATCTGAGAGTTGACCGTCGCGCGCCCGCTGCTCTCGCAGCCGGCGGAACGAATCCTCCACATCGCTGCTGGCGTGCAACGGGTCTCCCCTGTGCGCGCGACGCACCGCGGTGGCGAACGCCCCCACCGACTCGGTCTTGGCGATGAGGCCCCGGGCGCCGGCTTGGACCGCTCGGGCCAGGGCGAGGTTGTCGTGGTCGGACGTCAAGAGCACGACCGCCGGGGTCGCCGCCGCTTGCTTGAGGCGCTTCGCCACCTCGATCCCGTCGACGCCCGGCATGTCCAGATCCATCAGCACCACGTCGGCTTCGTTGGTGAGGGCGGCGTCGAAAGCAGCCGCGCCGTCGGTCACGACACCGATAACGACCAGGTCGCGCTCGAGGTCCAGCGCGACCTGCAACGCCTCGCCGAACGACAGGTGATCGTCGGCGATGACGACCTTGATGTTCCCCCCGGTTGCCATCGCGCCGATGGTAGGCCCGACGGTGCGCTGATTCATGTAGCCCCTCGGGGGATTTCTCATGACCCCCATATGCCCCACACGCCTTGGTAGCCTCGAGCCCATGAACCCCGGAGCGGAGGGCACGACCTACCCCGAGGTGACCTTCGTGGTGGATCTGGCGCGCGTCGCGGCATTCCGGAAGGTGTTCGGTCAGGAGGCTGGGGTGCCGCCGACCTTCCTGACGGCGGCGGAGTTCGCGGCGCTCCCGGCCGTGCTGGCCGATCCGAACCTGGCCTTGGACTTCTCGCGGGTCCTGCACGGGAGTCAGGAGTACGACTACCGGCGGCCCCTTCGGGAGGGAGAGTCCCTTCGGGTGGTGGCGCGCATCGAGTCGATCCGCCAGAAGGGCGGCAACGGGTTCATGACCGTGGTCATGGACGTGCTCGGCCAGGACGGCGAGCTGGCAGCCACGGCAACCAACGTCATGATCGAACGGGGTCCTGCGTGAGCGCCACTCCCCGCGCCGGCGACCAGATCCCCGAACTCCGTCGCGTGGTCACCCGCGAGGACGTCAAGGCCTACGCGGACGCCGGCGGAGATCAGAACCCGCTGCATCAAGATGACGCCTTCGCGCGCAGGGTCGGGTTCCCGGGGATCCTGGCCCACGGGATGTTCACGATGGGCCATCTGGCTGCCTGCCTTGTGGCCTGGGCAGGAGACCCCGCGGCGGTGGTCCGGATGACCGCCAGCTTCCGCGCACCCGTGTTCATGGGAGAGGAACTGGTTGCCGGGGGGCGCGTACGTTCCGTGGACGAGGCGGCGGGGACGGCCACCCTTGAGACGTGGGTGACGGTGGAGCGGGATGGTCAGACGGAGTACCCCATCCGCAGGGGCGAGGCAGTGATCCGACTCCGATAGCGGATGGGCCGGCCCCGAAGGGGCCGGCCCAGGGCTCGCGCGAGCGGTTGTGTCAGTCCATCTCCAGGCGAGCGGAGCGGGAGAGCGCCCTGATGGCGTCGCCCATCCGGTCCACCACGACCTGGATATCGCTGCCGTAGCCTTCGTCGATCCGGATCGAGAGGCGGTCGATCTTCGAGCCGATCACCTCGGCCACCTTGATCATGGCTTCGGCGGTGGACTGGGTTTCCTTGTGGAGCTGGTCCGAGACCGTTTGGAAGCGCCGGTCCATGGTGCCGAGCATGTCGCTGGCCAGCCCGGCCTCAAGCTCCTTGACCGCGCGCAAGGTCTGTCGAAGCGCCTCGGCGTCGGCGTCTGAGAGCCCTCCACCTCCACCTCCGGCCCCGGCGAGCGCCGCGGCCTCGACCTGACCTGCCAGGACCTGGTTGTCGGAGCGGATGAGCTTCGCGATGGCGGTCAGCCTGTCGTCCATATGGGCCGTCAACCGCTCCTCGGTGGCCTGCTGCGACTCGGCCATCATCATGTCGATGCCGTCGATCGCGCCCACGGACGCCTGCACCTGCTCGACCGTCTGCGCGATGCCCGACAGCCGTTCTTCGAGTTTGACGTCCAGCTCCTCGGCCAGGCGCAGCATGTTGCGTTCGATGGCGGCGGTGGTGGCCGTGGTCAGCGCGATCATCTGCTCATCCGCGATGCGCTGCATGGTGTCCTGCTGCGCGGTGGTCACCTGGATCAGCGTTTCCGCGTGTTGTTCAAGGGCACGGGCGAAGGCCTCTTCCTGCTGGGCCATCCGTTCCTGCACCAGCCCGTGCAAGGCTTGAGAGTCCGACCGAACCAGCTTGGCCAGGCCCATCGTTCGCTCATCCAGGGCTTCGGCGAACCCGGGCGCGCCATCGTGCCCCACGGCGTCCACGGCAGCCTGCAGCGATCCCGTGACGCGAGACAAGATCCCGACCCGCTCGTACAGGAGGTCGAGCTGCTCGGTCACGGGGGAGATCTGGGACGCGACGGATTCGCGCATGTGTTCGGTGATCTGCTGATCCTGGGTCGTGAACGTGACCGCATGGTCTTCCATGCGCTGGGCCAGCCGCCCGACCGCCTCGGCCCCGGCCTGCACGTAGCCCTCCATCGCCTCGACGATCCTGGCGGTCTCGCGGGCGATCAGCTCGCCGTGCTCCTGGACCCGCGTCTGGATGCCCTCGGTGAGGAGTTGGTCACGTTGCTGCAGCGTGGTGAACGTCGCCGCGATATGCCGTTCGACCTGTTCGAGTTCCGTTCGAACAGCCTCGACCCCGTGGAGGGTGGGGGAGTTGGCGATCTCACGGATGGCGTCGGCGCTCGCCTGGATCGCCTGGCGCACGGCGCGGGTGGACCCGGCCAGTTCCGAGAGGGAATCCTCCAGGCGAGCGGTTCGCACCGCGATGGTCTGGAAGCGCTCGTCGCTCGAGGCGATGAGGCTGCGGATGGTTTGGTCGCGGGAGAGGAAGCTGATGATGCGGTTCTGCTCCGAGCCCGTGTCGGCCCCGGAACCCCGCCACATCTCGGTCGCCACCTCGCGCATCAGGGCGGCGGTCTGGTCTTCGATGCGATGCAGGCCTTCTTCGAGCCGTATCTCGACCGCCTGGTCCAGCGAGATCACGCGAACCTGATCCTGTGGGTCGGGCCGGGAGAACGACACACGCCGGGGGGCGCCGGGATCCACCGGCACCGTGGGAACGGACTCTTCCATGCGAAGCCTCGCGATCCGGGGCCGGCGCGATGCGTCCGCAGGAGTGTAGGTCACGTATGGTGCCCACACACGTAGCCGAGGCGGTCGTTTTGCGGGTTTTGCCGGGATACGCAGGCGAACCCTATACTGGCGGCTCCGCAGGATCCCCGACGCACCCGGGGCGGCCGGTCCGAGGGGCGTAGCTCAACTTGGTAGAGCACCGGTCTCCAAAACCGTAGGTTGGGGGTTCAAGTCCCTCCGCCCCTGCAAGGAGCCTCATGAACAGACAGATGAAGCGGCAGCAGGATCGCGCCGAGCGCCAGCAGAAGCGCTCGGGCGGTGAGCGCACGGCCACCCCGGCCGCGGGCGCTCGCGCTGCTGCCGTGCGCGAGAAGCGCAAGCGCACCTCCGCGCGTCAGTTCCTCAGGGAGGTTCGCCTAGAACTCAAGAAGGTCGACTGGCCGTCACGTGAGGAGCTCGTCTCCTACACCGTGGTCGTGCTGGTGACCGTGGTCGTGATGACGACGCTGGTCTTCGGGCTCGACTACGTCTTCACGAAGATCATCTTCAACGTCCTCAACTAGCTCGAAGGAATCCCGTGACCAAAGACACCACTCAGTCCATCGAAGAGACGTCCGACACGCTGCCCGAAGCTGTCGTCGGCGCCGTTGCCGTCGACGTCGCCGCAGACCCAGCGCCCGAGGCCCCCGAGGCCCCCGAGGCCGAGCCTGCCCCCGAAGCCGAGCCTGCGCCCGAGGCCGACCCTGCCGCCGACGCCGCGAACCCGATGAAGGGCCCGGGCGACTGGTACGTGGTCCACACCTACGCGGGCTATGAGAACAAAGTCAAGACGAACCTGGAGCAGCGCATCCGCACGATGCAGATGGAAGGCAAGATCTTCATCGTCCACATCCCCATGGAAGACGTCATGGAGATCAAGGGTGGCAAGAAGCAGGTCGTCCAGAAGAAGGTCTTCCCCGGCTACCTGCTGGTGAAGATGATCTATGACAACGACTCCTGGTACGTGGTGCGGAACACCCCCGGCGTCACCGGATTCGTCTCGGCCGGCACCGGATCCAAACCCACGCCGCTCTCCAAGCGCGAGGTCGAGAAGATCCTCGTGGTCAAGAAGGAAGAGGCGGCCAAGCCGCAGTTCCGCCTGGGGTTCGAGGAGGGCGACGTGGTCCAGATCATCTCTGGCCCCTTCGCCGAGTTCAACGGCACCATCTCCGAGATCAACGTGGACCAGAGCAAGCTCAAGGTGCTCGTCAACATCTTCGACCGGGAGACGCCGGTCGAACTGGGCTTCGACCAAGTGGCCAAGGCCTAGCAACACCCGAACACCTGAAGACCCATGGCGCGAACGCGCGCGGTGGAGGACCGAGAATGCGGGAGGCCGCAAGGCCGTTCGCACCGCAGGAGGTGAAGCACCATGGCACCGAAGAAAGTCATGGCCCTGGTCAAACTCCAGATCAAGGCCGGCGCCGCAACCCCCGCCCCGCCCGTGGGAACAGCCCTGGGTCAGCACGGGGTGAACATCATGGACTTCTGCAAGCAGTACAACGAGGCCACCCAGCAGTACGCGGGCCAGGTCATCCCCGTCGAACTGACCATCTACGAGGATCGGTCGTTCACGTTCGTGACGAAGCAGCCGCCGGCGGCCGAGCTGATAAAGCAGGCAGCGGGGATCGAGAGCGGTTCGGCCATCCCGAACCGGGACAAGGTGGCAGTGCTCACGAAGTCCCAGGTGCGGGCCATCGCCGAACAGAAGATGGTCGACCTGAACGCGAACGACGTGGAGATGGCCATGCGGATCATCGCCGGGACCGCTCGCAGCATGGGCGTGGAGGTGGAGGCATGACCGAGGCGGTTGGAGGCAAGCGCTTCCGCGCAGCCACAGGAACGTTCGACCGGGAGAAGGAGTATCTCCCGCCCGCCGCGTTCAAGATCCTGAAGGGATTCCCCGATGCGAAGTTCGACGAGACCATCGAGGTCGCGTTCCGCCTGGGGATCGATCCGCGCAAAGCCGAGCAGGCGCTGCGCGGCACCGTGAGTCTGCCCAACGGCACCGGCAAGTCGGTGCGCGTGGCTGTGTTCGCCAATGGTGACAAGGCCCGCGAGGCGCGCGACGCCGGCGCCGACGTGGTGGGCGGGGACGAACTGGTCGAGGTCGTCATGAAGGGCGAGATCGACTTCGACGCGGCGATCGCCACGCCGGACATGATGGCCTCGGTCGGGAAGGCCGGGCGCGTCCTGGGCCCGCGCGGGCTCATGCCGAACCCCAAGACCGGCACGGTCACCACCGACATCGCCAAGGCTGTGTCCGACATCAAGGGCGGCAAGGTCGAATACCGGACCGACCGCACCGGCAACGTCCACCTGATCGTGGGCAAGAAGTCCTTCGGCGAGGAGCAGCTCCTACAGAACTACCTGGCCGTGGTGGACGAGATCATGCGAGCCAGGCCGTCCTCGGCGAAGGGCCGCTACATCGTGGGGCTGGCGATCAGCTCCACCATGGGCCCGAGCATCCGGATCGACCCCACCCACCCGAAGGAAACCGCCGACATCAACGCGTAGGGCGATCATCAAGGCTTCTCGTGTCAGTGGTGCGATGTATGGTCGCGATGTATGTTGACCGTCGTGAAGCGGACGCAGATCTACCTGGAGGAACGCCAGTCCCGCGAGTTGGAGCGGCGGGCCAGAGTGCGCCGCACCTCGAAGTCGGATCTCATCCGCGAGGCGATCGACGCGTATCTAGGCATGGGCGATGATGAAGCAGCGCGACTCGAGGCGTTCAGGTCGGCCGTTCGAGCGGTGGCCGGGATCGCTCCGTACTTGCCCGACGGCGCCACCTACGTCCATGAGCTTCGGGAAGCCGGAGCACGGAAGCTCGATGAACTCGACGAGCGTTGGCGTTCTTGAGCGCCGTCCTGGACTCGACGGTGCTCATCGACGTGCTTCGTAGCCGTGAGCAGGCGGTCGACTTCCTGCTGTCCCTGGACACTCGCCCCACGTGTTCGGAGGTCACGCGGGTCGAGGTGCTCCAGGGTTTGAGGAGTCACGAGCGGGGGCGCGCGGACGAGTTGTTCGAGCAGATCCACTGGGTCCCGCTGGATGAACATCTCGCTCGGGCAGCGGGCGAGTTTGGCCGGCGATTCCGGAAGAGTCACCACCTTGACGCGGCCGATCTCATCGTGGCTGCCACCGCGAAGGAGCTCGGACTTCCGCTGGCCACGTCCAACGTGAAGCATTTCCCGATGTTCCCGCGCCTCAAGCAGCCCTACTGAGTCGGAGAGGCGCTTCGGACCGCCCTCTGGCCTAGAGGGGGATGACGTTGGGACGACGGTCGGTGCCGTAGGCACTGCGGGTGTCGAACACCACGCGGGCCTTCTGGGCGATCGCGTCCAGGTCGTAGGCCCTGTGCGGAGTCAACAGCAGCACGATGTCCGCCTCGGACACCTCCTCGTCCAGATCCTCCACCGAGTGCGCCGTGCTGCCGTTCAGGCTCACCTGATCCACGTAGAAGTCGTGGTAGCGCACGTCGACGCCGCGGCGGTAGAGCAGCAGCATGGTCCGCAGCGCCGGCGACTCGCGCACATCGCCCACGTCCGCCTTGTAGGAGACGCCCAGGACCAGGATCCGCAGAATAGCCCGGTCACTCGGTGCCCGGACTATGCCGCCCGGGGCGATCCCCTTGAAGCTGGCCTGCGTCGTCAGCCTGATCGGCGGCGCGATCGTGCTCGCCGGTATCTACGTCGGGGTCACGTTGCAGACACGCGAGGGCGTCGCAGAGTCCGTGTCGATCGAGTGAAGCGAAACCGGAAGGGCCGGTCCGAAGACCGGCCCTTCTTCGTTCAACCAGCAAACCCATGGATCAATGAGCGAGGACCTGGATCGCCGGAACGTAGTTGGCCCAGCATGCGGTGGTCGGCGAGTCGAGGTTGAACACCCCAAGCGCCGGTGCGGCGTCGCACAAGTTACCGGCAGCACTGGTGTCCTGGAACAGAGTGTCCGGATACGGCTTGCTGCCCACCGTCACGACCGGTCCCAACGCGATGTTGAGCGAGTCATAGGGGCACCCCGCGTCGCTGGTGTAGCACGCAGGGCCTTCGCCGATCGGGCTGTATCCATAGTGGGATGTGTTGTAGGCCACGCCGATCACGACGTCGTTCGGCAGCGTGAGACCGAGCGACTTGTAGTTGAACGTGATGTTGACCGCCTTGCCGTTGTAGCACGTGGCGGTCCCGACCTTGTACCACTTCCCGAGGGAGCTATTCGTTTGGTTGCACTTGTTGAGGTTGGCCGTCGGGCGGTAAGGCACGGCGAACGTCTTGGTGGCCGTCGTGATGAGCGAACCCGGAACTACCGTGTTGTTCGGGCCTGCCACCGAGGCGTTGTAGATGTTCAGTGTGATCGGCACCGAGAACTTGTCTCCCGGCGTAGTCACACAGTCGTTGGTGTTCCAGTGCCCATGCTCGCATCCCCAACTGCTGAGTGTGACCTTCACGGTGTCGAGGGTGCGGGCCGTGCCGGCGAACGTCACCTCGTCTCCGAGTTGATTGAAGGCATATGCCTCGGAGCCTACGCTGGGCAGGTTGCCCGGGAGCGGCTGCACCGAGGCGTTGTAGATAACCACGGGGGTCGTGACCGCCGCGGCAGAACTAACGTTGATCGCGGCCAAGCTCACGGCGGCGATCATGACCATCGCTGGTCTGAGGATTCTTCCGAGCTGCTTCATTGTCTTCCCTTCGCACATGGTTGTGGCACTTCGGCCAATTGGCCGTGTCCCGAAGGGCCACCGCTTGGGTGGCCCCGGCAAGTCCATTCCTCCCCTCTTCGCCCGGCCTGCGGCGAACGTGCGCCACCGCAACCCCGCGCCAGGTCTCACCTACGAGGTTGCCCTTCTTGAAGATGCCTTCAATGGATACCACGTCTACCACAAACGGACTAGGGCCATTCGGCCCCACGGCTTGGGCTGGGGGATGCTCGGCCCGCCATTCGCTCCCGACGGGCCCGAGGGGAGCGACCGCCTCGGGGGTGGACCACAAGGTCAAGGCGAGTGGAGTTTTCAACCCGGTGAACGCCGCTTGCAACCCTAAGAGTGGACAGACTGTGACGTTGCTGGGCGCCGGATCTCCGGCGACCGGGACCACCAACAACTCGGGCGCCTACAACAGCATCATGTCGGCCAAGCTCAGCGCAGGTGCTTACAGCGTGCACACCACGGTCGCCGGCACCATGACCGGTGGATACGGCAGCATCCTGATCTGTAACCAGGCCGACTCTCCCTCCGCCACCATTACGGTCCCGTAGCGCACGTTCCTCGACCGCTTGGTAATCGTCATCATAGGGGATAGTATCCCTCATCATGACGGAGCGAATCCAAGTTACCGACGTGGTATTCGAGGCGCCACCGCTTGACGCGTCCGAGTTCGCCGTGGTCGCGCAGGTCGAGGGTCTGAGATCGGCGATGCAACGTCAGCTCCACGAACCGCGCCGTTGGTTCGGCTCCCTCCGTCGACTTTCGCTCGCCCTCGCGGTCCAGGGCTCGAACCGCATCGAGGGCTACCACGCGGCGCTGGATGATGTGGCGGCGGCCGGGGACCGCGAAGCACCCCTCGACGCCGACCTTGAGACCCGGTTGGTCCTCTTCGGCTATCAGCAGGCTATGACCTACGTGTTGCAGCTTTCCCGAGAAGAGCGGGTGGACTACTCGGAGCATCTGATCAAGAGCCTTCATTTCATGATGACGAGCTTCGACCTTGAGAACCGTCCCGGCCTGTGGCGCTCAGGGTCGATCTTCGTGACGACGGAGCGCGCCGGCGAAGTGGTCTACGAGGGACCGGACGTCGACCTCGTGCCGCAGCTCATGGCCGAACTCGTGGATCGGCTCAACACGGCAACAGACGCACCGGCTATGGTTCGCGCTGGGATGGCGCACCTGAATCTCGTGATGATCCATCCCTTCCGCGACGGCAATGGCCGGATGGCACGATGCCTGCAAACCCTGATCCTGGCCAGGGAAGGGGTGCTGGCCCCCGAGTTCTGCAGCATCGAGGAGTACCTGGGGGCGAACACGCCGGCCTACTACGAGGTGCTCGGCCGTGTCGGCGGAGGAGGTTGGCATCCTGAACGGGACGCACGGTCGTGGGTACGGTTCGTCCTGCTCGCTCACCTCAAACAAGCTCGCCTGCTGCAACTTCGCATCCGGGAATCCGAGACCTTGTGGGTGGACCTGGCGAAGCTGGTCGAAGCCAGGGATCTTCCGGAACGGACCATCCCACTCCTCTGGGATTCCGCGCATCGCCTCCGGGTACGCAACTCGATCTACCGGAAGCTGCTGGCCTCCTCCTCGGGAGAAGAGATCAGCGAAGCGGCTGCGGGGCGCGACTTGAGACTCTGCGTTGAGCGCGGTCTCCTCCTCGCTCTCGGAGAGAAGCGAGGTCGTGTCTACGCGGCGACTCCGGAGCTGGGCGCCGTGTGGGATGCGATCAAGGCACGCAGGCCCCCCGCACCGAACGCGGACCGCATCTTCGCCGCCCCGAACTAACGTGTGACTTCTGAGCTGCAGGCATTGTCGCCTCGTGGCGTCGGCCCGTATCCTTGGCGAGCCACAGACAGCGGGGGCACACGCACAATCCTTTCGGGGTACCTGCCGAGGCGATCGAAGACGTAGCGTCACCTCGCGCGTCTCCGCTGTCTGCGGAGATGCGCATTTTCTATGTAAGGAGGCGCGATGCCCAAACCGGAGAAGGTCGAACGGGTCGCTGAGCTGAAGCGACGGATCGAAGGATCCGACGCCCTGCTGCTCACCGAATACCGGGGCCTTTCGGTGTCCGACATCTCCGCGCTCCGTCGTGCCCTCGGTGAAGGGGGAGCGACGTTCGCGGTCGTGAAGAACACGTTGATGCAGCGAGCCGCCAACGATGCCGGGATCGCGGAGCTGGACCAATACCTCGCCGGTCCGTCCGCGGTGGCGTTCGTCTCGGGGGACCCGGTGGCCGCGGCCAAGAAGGTCGTGGACGCCGCCAAGCTCTACCCCTTGCTCGTCCTCAAGGGCGGCTACATGGACGGCAAGGTCCTGACCGCCGACGACGCGAAAGCGCTGGCCAGCCTCGAATCCCGAGAGGTCATGCTGTCGAAGATCGCCGGCCTGCTCAAGGGCGAGATGTC
>JANXVR010000008.1 GCA_025351565.1 Actinomycetes bacterium | reverse complement strand
GCCGTGGCGCTGCTGGCGTTCTCGGCGTGCTCGCGATGCCTCATCACGGGCTGGACCGATCCGCGCTAGTCTCCTCGCCGTGGACCCCGAATGGGAGATCGTCGAGTCTGGTCCGGCCGGCGCCGAGCACACCGTCTTGCTGCTTCCCGGCGGGATGTGCAGCGCACGTTCCTACGCCGAAGTGATGGCCGAACCAGCGCTGGCAGGGATCCGGATGATCGCGGTCACGATGCCCGGGCAAGCCGGCGCACCGCCGCCTAAGGACTTCAGCACCGAAGCCCTCGCGCGGATCACGGCCGAACTTGCGAGCAGCGCCGGGGTCGATGTGGTCGTCGGTTTCAGCATGGGCGCGATGGTGGCCTTCGAGATGGCGGTCTCGGGCGCGTTCACCGGTCCCGTCGTGCTGCTGGGGGCCAGCCTGTCCGCCCCGGACGAGCCCCGCTTCTTTCGAGCCATCATCCGACTCGGGTCGATCCTGGGGACGCTGCCGTGTGCGGTCCTCAAGAAGGGCGCCGCGACCATCCCGAAGCATGCAGCGGTACCGCCGGAACGTCAGGCGGAGCTGCAGGCGGACTTCGCCCGGAACAACACCAGCGACATGCGACATGCATTGCAGGCGTACCTGCGTTGGTTGCATCGCGACGACGACCCCGCGCGTCGGCTCTGCGAAACGGACGTACCCGCCTGGGTCGTGCATGCCGAGAAGGGTGATGGCGCACTGACGCCTGAGGAACGTGCGACGCTCGAGGCGTGTGACACCGTTCGTCTCGTGACGGTCCCGGGACACGTCTTTCTCCTCCCGAACGACGTGCCTGAGCGTATCGCGGACGTGATCGTCCAAGCGCTCGCCGTGGCCTGAGCGCGCATCGACCAGCCGTAGGTGTTGGGTGTGTGTTACGGACGGGACTCGCTGTACTAGTCTGCGCCGTATGAGCGTTCGATCGACGATCCACAACTGGTGGCCGATCCCGGCATTCCTTTCGCTCGTGCTCGCCCTTCAAGCCGTGTTCGCGAACAGCATCGTCGCGAACGGGAAGCACGCATCCGACCACCTGCAGTCTGCCGAGGTCATATTCCCGGTTGCGTTCTTCCTTGCGGTGATCTTCTGGGCCGCGCGCGAAGCACGGAAACACGGAAACGCCTGGGTTGCGGGCGTCATGGTTGGCCTCGCGTTCTTCGTCGTGGCTTTAGGGAATCTGCGCGTCATCTGGGCGATCGGCGGCGAAAGTTGGACCGATGCACAAGCCAGCGCACTCGGGTCGGCGCGCCCCGGCTTCGACTCGGCTCATTCGTGGGTTGAGATCGGCACGACCGTCGGGGTCGCGGCGATCGTCTGTTCATCGCCGTGCTGCGCAGGCATCGGGTCGTGAGGGAGGGCCCGGCCATCGCCGCTGCCGCGCTGAGCCTTCTGCTGCTCATCCTGCCGGGATTAGGACCACTGGGATTGCTCGGGATCGTCGTGCTCATCGCGGATATCTGCATCCAGCGAGCCCATCACCTGAAGGTGGCGGCAACTCCCGCCTGATCTTGACGAACGAAGGCCGATGAGGCGGGGTCACGCGCGTGTGTTCGCTAGACGTTGGGCAGTATGGCCTGGTGTGCCTGACCGGGGAACAGTAGGAGTCGCTAGCGATTGCGCCTCACCCACCGTGCTGGGGTGGGACCGGGGTAGCCCCCACCTTCTGGCAGGAAGGTGTAACGACGTGGAGCATTAATCGGTTCAAGAGCCTCGACATCCCAAACATCGCCGCATTCCGGGCACTCCCAAGTCCGTGCCTCGATGGGCCGCTCTTCCATCGGCGGCTGGCTATCGTGCCACTCCAACGCCGTCACTAGCCCTTCGAATCGGGGCGAGCAGGGGTGCGCTTCTCGCGCAGACCCATGATCGCAGCGTAGATGCACAGGGTCAGCCCGGCGAGGAGCGTGAGAGTGAACATCGGCGGAATGAAGAAGCCAAGAGTAATCAACCCGATGCCGATAGCCCCCGGGATGTCACTTCTACCCGTCGTCTTGATGGCCATCATGTCTCCTCCTCCTTCAGGCGCACGTCCCAGTGGGGTTCGGTGCGGATTGCGGGTGATCGACACGTCGGGGTAGAGGGTTCCCGCCTGCTTGGAGGAAAAGATCGCAAAGTAGCCGGCACACCCTTCCGCGGCGTGAATGACATCGTTGTTGAGGTTGGTCACGTTCGACCACAACGCATCCTGACCGGCGGCATACCATTGCGTGCTCATGAGAGGTCGGAGCTGTCGGGCCGGAGCGGTACAGTGCCTTGCTGGGGCTGCTTCGCCTCCACGTACCGACCCAGGTTTGCCAGTAACTTCTGCGTCTTGTACCACTGCCTGAATGAAGCATTTGCGAGCGGTGAACCTTGAGCTCTTCGTTGAACAAGGCCCCAAGGTAAGGCCGCTGCGTCCACGGCGAGTGCTCCCCAGTTGACCCAAAAGCTGATCGATCCCCACCAACCGAACGCGAGCGTTAGCAGCAGGAAGTACAGCGCCCCTTGTCCGGCGTGCGTCCGGCAGAGTCTCATGTCGACGCGATGCCACTCGCGACTTGTCAGCATCCCAACGTTGCGTCTCAGGTGTATTAGTCGGGCGGGTCGCCGCTGGCAGACCTGACAAGCCGCACCATCCCAGGGTTCCCGCCTCGAGGCAGGCATCCCGTCCGACACGGGCACGTTCTGGCTCCCCGCGGGTGCCGGACCTGCGGCCCAAATGTCACTGCTCATCCACCTGGTATCGGTCGGATCAGGGATGACTTGACCCAACTGCTGCGACCTCAGGGACAAGGGCGTCGCCGCGGAGCTCGACCGGATGCGACGGATCGGGCGAAGGCGGCACCGCGATCGGCTGGCGTCATTCGACCTAGCTGGACAGGCGTGACGTACACGAAATCTCCAGTTGCCTACTCCTCGAGGGTCTTGATGAACGCCCCGGAGGCGAACTCCTCGGTGTAGATGCCGAGCCAGTCCTCGACCTCGAAGGGCCGCTTGCAGGTCGATGCGTAGCCCGCCGAACTCCCAGTCGCCGGACTCGGTCTGACGGAGCTGGATCCGCCCACCGGACCTGGTCTCTCGTCGCGAACGCGCCCCAATGCCGCGATCTCCCCGACACCAGGGCCTACTGAGGCTCATCTCAAAGTTCACGCGCCGAGACCCGAGGAACCACTCGCGTCATCATTTGCCCCGTCACGGGTCTGCGAGTCTAGGACGGCCAACTGACAATCGGCCGCTGGCCTGCGAACTTCTGGTGCGCCGGGAGGGATTCGAACCCCCGACCTTCTGATCCGTAGTCAGACACTCTATCCGGACTGAGCTACCGGCGCATGACCAGGAAGGTTACCAAGAGCGCTCTCTGGCGAAGTGTCTGACGCCGAGTGTCTGAGGAGGCGGCGATGCTCGCAGAGCGCACGGAACGAGACTACCGGTACTACGTGAAGAGATGGAACCTCGACGGGCGGCAGGAGCCACGGGCTTGGGTTGCCAAGCAGCCTTCCGAGCACACCCGCCGGTGCGCTCGCGCGGCCCTTGTTTGGTGGTTCCGAACGGAACTGGGCCAGACCCTCGACGTGCCGTCCATCCCGGCTACCCGGCGGGTACCGAGTGCATTCACGGAACAGGAGCTGGCTCGCGTTCTCGACGCGGCCGAGGTCGTGCATCGGCGGGCCAGACCCGTCCTCGAACTGCTGTATGCCACGGGAGCTCGTCTGAACGAGGCAACCGGCATCCAGCTGGAAGATGTCACCACGACGCACATCATCCTTCGCAACACCAAGCGCTCAGCCGGTTCAGGCGCCCGAGTGGAGCGGGCAATCCCCCTGAGCACTCGGTCGCGCGGCGCTTACATGACTCTTCGTGCCCTGCCTCCGGGACGGCTGAACAACCTTATCGGCGTACGGGACCAGACCGTTCAGGGTTGGTGCGTCAAGCTTTCGCGAGGGCTGAACCTGCGGGTCCACCCCCACAAGTTCAGAGCGACGTTCTGTACGCACCTTCTACAGCGTGGGGTTCCGGTCCACGAAGTCATGCGGCTCATGGGTCATCGCGACATCACCACGACGATGCGCTACGCGGCCGTGACGGACGAGCGCCTGGCCTTGGCAGTTGAGCTGCTTTAGAGGTTGGCAGTAAGTTCCTTGGGTTGATGCTTGAGGTCGACGAATCAGCCCGCGACGGTGGAGGCGTAGATGATTGAACAGCAGGTCCAGATGAAGAGCAGGGCTCAGTCAGGGTTTCGCCAGGAAGCCCGTCTGGATTCGGTGACCTGCGGTAGTAGCCGTGTTAGGGAGGATGGGTCACTGTGAAAGGACTTGTTGGCTCTGAGAGGTATCTCTGGAAGACCTGACAGGCAGGTCCCCTTGACTTGGGGACACCTGCTTTGCTAATCAATCAACCGCACGTCGCTTGGTAGTTCGTCTCAGTTCCGTAGTCAGACGCTCCAGCCCTTGGGTATCGGCGCGGGGGCGTAGCCGCCCTGTCGCCGTTCCCAAGCAGCTGTTACTCCGCACGTCATCGAGCTCGTACCCCTCGTATAGGGCAGCACGCCTGAAGACGACCGCCTGGTGGGGGTTGGGGACCGCTGGCTCGGTACCGTGCGAGGATGGGTGGGTGAGTCAAACCCCCCGAGACGCTGTCGCTTTGGCCTGGGACGCCGAGTACGCGAACGGACGCTACCGAGGAGAACCGCCGCTTCCTTTCGTCAACGATATCCTGGCAGCCGCACGCGAACGAGGGCTCGCGGAGGGCGTATACGTAGGTTGTGGAAACGGTCGCAACTATGTCCCTCTTGTTGAAAGTGGCCTCGACCTCATGGGTCTCGACCTCTCGTGCGTGGCGATAGAGCAGCTCGCTTCCCGTATGCCGGAACGTCGTCACCGACTCCTCGCGGG
>JANXVR010000279.1 GCA_025351565.1 Actinomycetes bacterium | reverse complement strand
GCTTGACATGACCGAAGGTCGCACGAAGCGCGCGCAGGATGCCGAAGCCCGTCGCGAACGGATCGTCGAGGCTGCGATGCAGCACTTCGCGGAGAACGGGTACCGCGGTGGCCGCGTCGAGGACATCGCGAAGGCCGTGGGCGTTGCCAAGGGCACGGTGTTCCTGGATTTCGGTTCGAAGGAGGGGCTGTTCATGGCGGCCTACCAGCGCGCCGTGAAGATGCTCCCCGCGTGGCTGGACGCGCCACAGGAGATCATGGAAGCGGGGTTCTGGTCCACGCTGGACTGGTGGCTCGATCACACCGAGGAATCCGCGGGCCAGGACTGGGTCCCGAACCGCTTGGCCCAGATCGGCCGGTACGACACGGGACTGGGTCTGCGCCAACCGATCAGCCGCTTCATGCGGAGCGAAGATCCCTACGGAACCCTGGACTTCATCGACTTCGGCGTGGCGCGCGGTGAGATCCGTCACGACGTGGACGCCGAGATGCTCGCCTCCATGCTGGACTGGTTGGCCGAACGCTTCCAAGACGCCCTGGTCTCCGAGGAACTGGACCCGGGCCTCATCCACCGGCGCCCAGAACGCCGTTCGATGCGGATCAAGGAGTTCGTCGAAGTACTCCGCACCGGCATCGCGAACCAACCCGAGGACGACTGAGCGTCCCGTGACCGGGCTCCCGACCTCGGTGCTTCGGCCTTCGCTGTTGAAGGTCGCCGGGCATCCGTGGTTCCGGCGGCTGGCGACGCAGACCACCCCCGGGCGTGCGGTGGCGCTGCGGTTCGTGGCGGGGGAGACGCTGGAGGAAGCGATGACCGTCGCGCGCGATCTGGACCGGGGCCGGGTCACGGCGATGCTGGATCACCTCGGCGAGAACGTGGCCACCCTGATCCAAGCCGACACCGCGCGCGACGACTACCTGTCCGCGCTCGCCGCCATCGGCCGCGCGCCGATGCTCGATTGCGCGGTCAGCATCAAACTCACGCAGCTGGGCTTGGACGCCTCGGTGGATGACTGCCTCACCCGCGTCTGGCCCGTGTTGGAGGCCGCGGCCGAAACCAGCACGGTGGTCATGATCGACATGGAGAGCCACCCGTACGTGGACGGGACGCTCGAGGTCCTGCGCCGGGCCTGCGACCGGTTCCCCAAGACCGGGATCTGCCTCCAGGCCTACCTGAAGCGAACCGCCCAGGACATCTTCGACCTGCCTCCCGGGGTTCGCGTGCGGTTGGTGAAGGGCGCCTATCTGGAGCCGCCCGACTTGGTCTACACGGCGAAGGACGAGGTGAACCGTCGCTGGGCGGAGCTGTTCACCACGCTGCTGGCGCGCGGGCACCCGATCGACGCCGCGACGCACGATCCCCGGCTCGTGGAAGGCGTTCGCCGGATGGTCGACCCCTTGGAGGCCGGCTGGTCGCGGGTGGAGTTCCAGATGCTGTACGGTGTCCGCCGTGACCTGCAGGCGCAACTGGCGCGGCAGGGATACCCCATCCGCGTGTACGTCCCGTACGGCACCGAGTGGTACCCCTACCTCACCAGACGGCTGGCCGAACGGCCTGCGAACATGTGGTTCTTCTTCTCGAACCTGGTGAGGCGTGGATGAGTGATCGGAACATAGCCTTCCTGGGCGGAGGAAAGATGGGCGAGGCGCTGCTCAGCGGCCTCCTTCGCTCCGGCGGCCGTACGGCCGAGGAGATCACCGTGACCGCGCGCCGCGAGGAGCGGGCGCGCGAGTTGGCCGGCAAGTACGGGGTCAGCGCCACCCTGGACAACGCCGAGGCCGTGAAGTGGGCCGACGTCGTGGTCCTCATGGCCAAGCCGCAGGACATGGACGTCCTGCTTGAACAGATCCGCGATGCGGTGGAACCCCGGCACCTGGTCGTGAGCTTCGCCGCAGGCATCCGGACCTCGTTCGTTGAGCAGCATCTGCCTGAAGGTACGTTCGTGGTTCGCGTGATGTCGAACGTTCCCGTCATGGTGGACGAAGCGATGAGCGTGATCACGCCGGGCAAGCTGGCCGATGATTCGCACCTGGCCGTGGCCGAGGAACTCCTGTCCTACGTGGGCAAGGTCATCCGGCTGAAGGAGACCCACTTGGACGCCGTGACCGCGACCAGCGGCAGCGGGCCCGCCTACTTCTTCCTGCTGGCCGAGGCCATGATCGAGGCCTGCATCCTGCTGGGGCTCTCCCGCGATGTGGCCACGGACCTCATCATCCAGACGATGCTCGGCTCCGCCAAGATGTTGCGGGACACGGGGAAGCACCCGGTCGAACTGCGTGAGATGGTGACCTCTCCCGGTGGTACCACCATCGCGGCCATCAAGCACTTGGAGGAAGCGGGTGTTCGCGCCGCGTTCCTCAATGCCATCGAAGCTGCCAAGGAGAGAAGCGAAGAACTCGCCCGCGGGGCGGACGACGAGAACGACTAGCCAATCCCCGGGGGTAACCCGGCTCGATCGAAAGGAACGTCAGGTATGGGACTCGGCGGTATGAGCAAGCTCCGCGACCGCAAGGATCGTCAGCGGGCGAAGAAGAACCGCGAGAAGACCGCGGCTGCCGCGCGTGGCGCCGCGCGGAAGGCCGCGAAGAAGAAGTAGCCCCTTACTTAAGGATGTTCACTGCGCGTCCGGCGATCATCACAACGGTCGTGATGGACGCGAGCGACTCGACCAACATCAAGACCTTCGCTCGATGCGTGAGAGGCAGTGTGTCCGTCGGGCTGAAGGCCGTCACGTTGGTGAAGGACACGTAGAGGTAGTCGACGAACCCCGGGATCCAGTCGTATTGCTTCAGTTCCGGCGTGGCCATCTGTGGGAACAGGAAGTCGGGCTCTTTAGCGGCAGGGCCACCTCGGACGGCCGGCCCGCCGCGGTCGATCTCCCAGAACCACAGGGCGGACACCAGGATGAGGGTCAGCCAGATCTGGATCCCCGAGAAGATGAGCCCGCGTCCGCTCACCGCGCCTCCCGACACGACGAGGTGGACGAGCAGCCCGAGCGATACCACGTTCGCCAGGTTCACGACCGCGATCAGAAGGAGTGAGGCCGAGCGGATGATCCGGGCTTCCTCGGGGTGCCGGTAGGGCGCGCGAAGGGTGAGGGGGATCAGCAATGCGCATTCGAGGGCGGGGATCACCCAACCGGGTCCGAGCGTCAGCCCCTCCGGAAGCGTCATGTAGAAGAGCAGTCCGGCGAGCACGGCGACGGAAGCGGGCCACCGCGGTTCCCTGCGCGGTGCGTTGACCGTCCCATCGTCTTCGCGACCAGAACTCATCCCGTCCCTCTCCACACGCCGTCCGTCAAGGCACCGAGCATCGGTGCCGATGATAGTGGGGGTTGGTCTGGTCGTCGGTGCGGAGGTTCGTGATGAGTCGTATCCGTTCCATCCTAGGCACCGCGGTGATCGGGGTGACGCTCCTGAACGCCTCCCCGGCCTTGGCCCAAGGCGGGGTTGCAGATCTCTCCGCGTCGGGCTAGCTCGGGCCGATCTTGTTGCGTAGCGAACCGATGCCTTCGGCCTGCAGTTCAACGCCGGCGCCTGGCCACAGCTGACGCGACGGATCGACGGCCGGTCCGAACGGTCCCAACGCGAACGCGTCACCTCGCTCGAGGGTGCCCACGCGCGAGACGGCGGCGATCATGCCGAAGAGGTCGTGCGCGGCGCCGTTCAGGTTCCCCTTGGCGATCGACTCGCCGTCGATGCGGACATCCAGGTAGAGCGTCTGCGGATCGAGTTCGTCGGCGGTGACCACGACCGGGCCGATCGCGATAGGGAGCCCCTCCGCCGTGGCCATCGGCGACCCGCTGTCGTCCCGGGCGGCCCAGTCGTTGACCAGGGTGTAGCCGAAGACGCTGTCCTTCACGGCGGCGGCTTCGGCCATGTGGAGCTCCTTCCCCAGGACCGCGGCGACCTTCGGTTCGTATTCGAGCCAGGCGGCGCCGGCCGGCCAGGGCACCTCCTGCTCGGGTCCGACCAGGGAACGCTCGAGGTCGGAGGACCCGGGGGACAGGAGCGAGCGAGGGAAGAGCGGCGTGAGGACGCGCGCCCGCTTGACCGCGTGCGTCATCACGTCGTCGCGTTCAAGGGCGGCACGGGCGGCATCCAAGATGGTGCCGCGGCTGCTCGAGACGAGTGCTTCCAACGTGGGCGGGAAGGCTGGGTGCCCGACCGCGTCGGGCAGATCCACCACCTCGCCCCCGAAGATCGCTCCTAGCCGCCGGTGCCCCCCCCGGTCGAAGGTCACGAGCCTCATAAGGGAGGAGGAGCATACGCCCGGTGGACCCTCCACCCCTGTAGCCGAACGGCCGAACTTGCGGTCATCGGGCCGGTTCGTGACCGAAGGCGGCGGCGCGGGCGCTCGGCTACCATGCGTATCTAGTCACCAGCAGGTTTCCAGGTTCCAGAAGGGGGCGATCTTCCCATGGCAGACGGGTTCCGTGTCACCTACGCCACGATGACGGCTGACAACGAGGAGTTGCATAAAGGCTACGACCAGGGGATCGAGGATGCGAAGGCGCAGCTCGGCAAGACCGTCCCCGTGGTGGTCAACGGCCAAGAGCGCCCGGGCGAGGGCACGTACGAGCTGTACTCGCCGGCCGATAGCGACATCCTTCTTGCGCACATCGCCCAGGCCACCGCCCAGGACGTGCAGGACGCCATCGCCGCCGCGAAGGGGTTCGCCCTTGAGTGGGACCGGATGGGCTGGAAGCGCCACGTCGAACTCATCAACAACGCCGCCGATCTCATGTCGGAGCGACGCAACCTGCTGTCCGCGTTGATGACCATGGAGGTCGGCAAGAACCGCCTGGAGGCGCTCGG
>JANXVR010000292.1 GCA_025351565.1 Actinomycetes bacterium | reverse complement strand
TATCACCGACGTCATCCCTAATCCGGCGAACGACCTTTGGGTCGCGGTGGACGAGGCGGGAACCGAGACCTTGATCCCTGCGCTGGCGGACGTGTTGCTCGATGTCGACGTCGGGGCCCGGCGTGTGCTGGTTCGCGACATCCCAGGATTGACCGCCCCCGAAGACGACGTCGGAAGATCCCGGTAACGCTGGCCCCCGGTTCGTCACTCACCTAGCGTGAGAGACCGTAGTGGAGCTTGAAGATGTCTTCCGGGCCCATCAGCAGGCGGTATTCGCCTACTTCCTTCGGCTCGTCGGTAACCGGCACGACGCGGAGGAGCTCACCCAGGAGACCTTCGTCCGGGCGTGCGGGGCGGCGGTCCGGTTCCGGGGCGACGCCAAGGTCACGACGTGGCTCTTCGGGATCGCCCGCCGCGTGCTTCTGGAGGCGTCACGCGCCGGGCTCTTCGAACGCCGTCCTGTGCTACCGGACGACCCGGCTGCGCCGGCACCGGAGGACGGGCCCGAGGATCGTCTGGATCTGGCGCGAGCGCTGGCCGGGCTCGGATTCATGGACAGAGAAGCACTCGTGATGGTCGACATGCTCGGCTTCGAACCGATCGAGGTGGCGGGGATGCTGGAGATCACGCCGGACGCGTTCAGGGTGCGGCTGCACCGGGCGCGCGGGCGTTTGCGGGAGGTGTACGGACGTGACTGAACAACCCCCGTTGGATCTGCGCGCGTTGGCGGCGGTGGAGGCGCCGGAGGTCGTGAGCGCTGCACTCCGTCGGTTCCGGCGCCGATTGCTGGTCCGGGGGCTCTGGGGAGCGCTCGCCATGCTGGTCGCGGTGATGTTCACCATCAGTGTCAGATCCAGCCGCGACCTGCCGGAGCGGATCATGGGCGCCTCTCGGGTCTTGTACCCGAGCGATGGATCCGGCACCGGCCTCTACGACGTGAGGGGCGTTCGGTTCGTCGTGCTGGAGGTGGCAGATATGGGTGGGGATCAACTTGGTATCCATATCGTCGGGGTCCCCGACCCGGCATCACAGACGGTGGTCACTACCGTGTCCCTCCCGGGGACGCCACAGGGAGCGGGGCGATATGCGTCCTCGGACTGGTGGTTCGAGACCCCTAGACCGGTCGACGGCAGCATCCCGGTGGACGTGGGGATGAGTGGGTGCGCAGGCGGACATGGGTGCAAGGGTTCGTTCGTGATCGATCTAGGGGCGCTCGGCGTCCCCGCTGACTTCTGGAGGTAAGCGACGTGGAGCACAACACCGATCTGTCCGCGCTCGATAGGGGCACGCTGCGGACATGGCGCATCTTGAACCTCGTCGGGTGGGGCGCCGCGAGCATGATCGCCAACGCCCTGCTCCTAGTGACGGTGTCGATCTCGCTCGGACGGCTCGGAGTGCTGCTTCCTTCGCCCCTCCCGTGGGTGGTGGAGGGGATCGCGGTCGGGCTCGCGGGCGCCGGGGCCGGCACGGTTGTGGCGGCGAACGTCTACCGGTCGCCGGCGCTCGTGGCGGGACTCGCAGCGGCGGCCCTCGGGGTCATCGTCGGGCTGCTGCTCGTGCCCGTGGGCGCGAGGGGAACTATGGCCGTCTTCTGGGCCGCGAGCATCCCGAACATCGCGTGCGCGGCGTTCGTCGCTCGCCGTCGGTGGGGGAAACGACCCGCGGCCCTCCGCAGCCCGGCCTGAACCCGGCTCCGCTGCTAGCCTCGCGTTCGTGCGCGTCGACATCTTCACGATCTTCCCGGGAATCATCGCCGGGCCGCTGAGGGAAAGCCTCCTGGGCAAGGCGATCGCCGACGGGCTGATCGACGTGCGGGTGCACGACATCCGCGACTGGTCCACGGACAAGCGCCGGAGCGTGGACGACGAAGCCTTCGGCGGGGGACCGGGCATGGTGATGAAGCCGGAACCGCTGTTCGCGGCCGTGGAGTCGCTGGATCCTGAACGTGGCCGGGTGATCCTCCTCTCACCCGCGGGCCGCCGGCTGGACCGGGACCTCGTGCACGAGCTGGCCGCCGAGCCCCACCTCACCCTCATCTGCGGGCGCTACGAGGGGGTCGACGAGCGGGCCGTGGCGCAACTCCCTGCCGAGGAACTCTCGATCGGCGACTACGTCCTGTCGGGAGGCGAACTCCCGGCGCTCGTTGTGCTGGAGGCTGTCACCCGGCTCATCCCAGGGGTCATCGGCAAAGAGGAGTCCCACGAGCAGGATTCATTCGAGGACGGGATCTTGGATCATCCGCACTACACGCGTCCGCGCGAGTTCCGCGGGATGGAGGTGCCTGAGGTACTGGTCTCCGGCGACCACGCCCGCATCGAACGCTGGCGCCGCGAGGCTGCAGAGGCCAAGACACGTCGCAACCGCCCCGACCTGCTGGCATAGCCTCGCGATAGGCGGTCCAGTTGTCGCTGGTACCATCTACAACCGTCGCCATGAATAAGACTGATCTGATCGAGAAGGCCTATCTCCGCACGGACATCCCAGACTTCAGGCCTGGGGACACCGTGAAGGTGCACGTCCGTGTGACCGAGGGCACGCGTGACCGCGTCCAGGTGTTCCAAGGGGTCGTCATCCGCCGGCAGAACGGCGGCCTTCGCGAGACGTTCACCGTTCGGAAGATCTCGTTCGGCGTCGGTGTGGAGCGAACCTTCCCAGTGCATTCCCCTTCGATCGCCAAGCTGGAACTCGTGAGCCGTGGCGCTGTGCGCCGGGCCAAGCTGTACTACCTGCGCGAACTGCGCGGTAAGAAGGCGCGGATCAAGGAGCGCCGGATCGACGACGTGAAGCTCGCCGCGATGGAGGCCGCTGCCGAAGAGGTGCGTGCCGCAGCCGCCGAGGCGGTCGAACCCGTCGGAACCGTGGAGGCCGTGGAAGCGGCCGACGTCGAGCCGGTCATCGAAGGGGACGCCGCGGCCGACGCGCCGGATGCGCCCGAGATGGAGGCGTCCGAGGACGCCGAGGAGAAGGCCGAGGCCTAGCTCCGTGGCCGACCGGCCCGACGCATCACCCGGCGAGCCGGCGCACAAGAGTGGGTGGCGGGAGATCCCCCTCCTCCTGCTGTCGGCCTTCCTCATCGTCATCGTCGTCAAGACGTTCGTCATCCAGGCGTTCTGGATCCCGTCGAAGTCGATGGTGCCGACCCTGCAGCCGGGGGATCGCATCCTTGTCTGCCGCTTCTGCTACTGGTTCGACGACATCTCCCGCGACGACGTCATCGTCTTCTCCAACCCGCATCCATCGCCGGTGCCGGACCCAGGGATCATCGGTGGGTTCGTTCATTGGCTGGGGCAGGGGACGGGACTGGGGTCGGGCGGGCAGACCGACTATGTAAAGCGGGTGATCGGCCTGCCCGGCGACGTGATCGAGATCAAGACCGGCAAGCTCTACGTCAACGGCCAACCCATCCCAGAGCCCTATCTGAACCCGGTGGATCCGGACACCCGCTCCTTCGGCCCCGTGACCGTTCCTCCCGACGATCTGTTCGTGATGGGGGACAATCGGTCGCATTCGGGGGACTCGAGGTTCCCGCCCGGTCTGGGGTTGGGTTGGGTTCCCGAACGCGTGGTCGTCGGACAGGTGTTCGTGCGGATCTGGCCGCTGTCACGGGCGGGAGGTGTGGGCTGAACCTCGACAGGTATGAACGGCTCTTGCGCGATCAGGGGTTCGTCCGCATCGCGGGCGTGGACGAGGCCGGCCGTGGCGCGCTGGCCGGCCCCATGCTCGCCGCAGCCGTGATCCTTCCTGAAGGGTTCGACCTGGAGGGGATCAAGGACTCCAAGCAGCTTTCGCCCGCTCAACGGGACGCGGCGTACGAGCGGATCATGGCGGGAGCGACCGTGAGCATCGCGAAAGCCGAACCTGCCGTCATCGACAGTCGAGGACTACACCGTTGCAACATCGCGTTGCTCCGGCGCGCGGTCGCCGCGTTGGACCCCCTCCCGGACTATGCCCTGACGGACGGATTCCCCGTTCCGCGCATGCCGTGTCCTTCGCTCGCGATCAAGAAGGGTGACGCGGTCGCCGCGACCGTCGCCGCCGCGTCCATCATCGCCAAGGTGACGCGCGACCGGATCATGGTGAAGCTGCACCGGCGCTACCCGGAGTTCGGGTTCGATCAGCACAAGGGGTACGGCACGGCCGAACACATGGAGACCATCGACCGGCTGGGGCCGACCCAGGTTCACCGGCTCTCGTTCGCCGGGGTCGGGCAGGCAGCGCTACCCGGGTTGGGGCCGGCGTCGGCGGTCAGCATCCCGGAGGCCTCGGAACCGTCCGCGGACTCCCGTGAGAGGATGATCCAGCCATGAACGAAGATGACATCGAACGCTTCGAGGAAGAACGGGAGCTGGAGCTCTACCGCGAGTATCGCGACGTGCTCCCGATGTTTCAGTTCGTGATCGAGACCGAACGCCGGTTCTACTTGGCGAACCACGTGGAGGTTTCGCACAAGCCGGATGGATGGGTCCAGGTGGATCTGACCGATGCCTGGGTGTGGGACATGTTCCGGCCGGCCAGGTTCGTGGCGAAGGTGACGGTATCCACCCGCCGGGACGTGAACGTAGAGGTCTTGCGTCACGACGACCCCACGACCATCCCGGAAGGGCCCCCCGCCCTCTAGTTTCGGCGTGTCGTACCCGCCGCGTAGGGTCGGGCGATGGACACGGATGGCCGCACGCGAACCGGCGCCATCGGTGAAGACGCGGCGCTGCGGACCTACACCGATGCGGGTTACCGGCTGGTCGCGCGCAACTGGCGATGTCGGATCGGCGAACTCGACCTGATCCTCGCACGCGGCCCCGTGCTGGTGTTCTGCGAAGTGAAGGCGAGGCGCGGTCCG
Organism: Actinomycetes bacterium; assembly: GCA_025351565.1. Classification (GTDB taxonomy): domain Bacteria; phylum Actinomycetota; class UBA4738; order UBA4738; family HRBIN12; genus JANXVR01. Next base: position 19,152 of record JANXVR010000292.1, on the reverse strand, counting down.
GCGTTCGGCGCGGGGTGGGAAGCCGTGACCGCCCGCAAGCGGGCCAAGGTGCGTTCGGTCGCACAAGCATTCCTGATGTCGAGCGGGCTGCGGCCCGATGCCACCCGGTTCGACGTGGCCAGCGTTGAGGTCGGCAAGCGCCCCGGCGAGGCGAAGGTGGAGCTCTTCCTCGACGCCTTCTAGGGAGTAGGGGGCGCGGCTGCCCATGCTGGGGACGAAAGCCGCCGGAGTGCGTCGATCATCGCGTCAACGTTGGCCTCCGTGGCCAGATAGTTGACGAAACCGGCGCGTAGATAGGTGCGTCCGCGCAGCGTGGTCGTGCTCACCCACGCGGTGCCATCGACCTCGAGGGCCCGCTGCAGCCGGGTCTGATAGGCGTCCAGGCGAGGGTCGTCGGGGTCAACGCCCTCGGGAATGTGCCGGAAGCACACCACGGACAACTCGGGCTCGGGCGGCACGGCCTCGAAGTCGGGGGCCTCTCCGCTGCGCTGCGCGAGGTGGGCCGCCAGCCGCACATCGTGTTCGACCAACGTCGCGAACCCCTCGGTCCCCAGGTGCTTCCAGCTCATCCAGAGCTTCAGGGCGCGGAACCTGCGGGTCCCCTCGATCGAGTAGTGGTACCAGTTCAGGGGCTCGGCATCGGGATCGTTGGTGCGGTAGTACTCGGGCTCCCGGTGGAAGGTTGCGCGCAGGTCCTCACGGCGCCGGACCAGGAGCCCGCCGATGTCGTACCCCTGGTAGAACCACTTGTGCGGGTCGACGGTGACCGAGTCCGCGCGTTCTAGCCCGGGCACGCGCGCGGCGGTTCGCGGTGAAAGCCTGGCCGCGCCTCCGTAGGCCGCGTCCACGTGGAGCCAGAGCCCCTCGCGTCCGGCCAGTTCGGCGAGCCCCACGATGTCGTCCACCGAGCCGGTGTTCGTCGACCCGGCCACGGCAGCGATCGCGAACGGGGTGCGTCCGGCGGCCCGGTCTTCCTCGATCGCGGCGACGACGTCCGATGCCTGCAGGCGGAAGCGGTCGTCCGAGGGGACTACGTGCAAGGTGTCCTCGGGGAAGCCCAACACGTCCAGCCCGCGCGCGACGGAGAAGTGTGTCTGATCGCTCGCGTAGATACGGACGGCTTCCAAGCGTTCCCCGCGCGGGGGGCAGGTGGGGTCGCCAAGGAGGCGCGCAAGGTGGATGTCCCGAGCGACGGTAAGTGCCATGAGGTTCGCCATGACGCCGCCGGAGGTCAGCACCCCCCAACTTCCGCCGGGCATGCCGATCAGCTCTCGGAGCCAGGCCACCACCTCCTCTTCAACCAGCGCAGCCACGGGACCGGCGTGCCAGACGTCCGTTCCCTGATGGATCCATTGCGCCAGCACTTCCGCGGCGATGGACATGGGCAACGGCGGCGGTGTGAAGTAGCTGAACGAACCCGGGTGTTGGGCGTTGTACGTGGCGGGCGCGACGCGCGTGCGGAAGGTCTGCAGGACGTCTCGCCAGGGAGACGGATGCACGGGCGCCGGCGCCGGCGACCCCGTCGGCCCGAAGAACGACAGGCGATCTTCCGGATAGGTACCGTGCGAGCCCATCGGCCGGCTCGCGGCGTGGTCGTAGAGCCAATCTAGGGCCTCGCGCCACGTGGCGTCGCCGAACTCCTCGAGCGCCCCGCGGGAGCGCGAAGGGTCCATGAAGTGAAGGAGTTCGTCTTCAGGTGGGGTGGGTTCGGTCGGCATCGGTCGGATGCTAGCAGCGGCCACCTGTGCGATCGGCCGACGCGATGATCCTATTCTCTGTCAGACCCTGCGCGTACCGTGCGTTCGTATGTACGGGAGGGTTACCGGCGTCACGGTGCTCGGGGTCGGCGGGCATCTCGTCACGGTTGAGGCGTTCGTCGGCCGGGGGCTGCCTGCGTTGACGTTCACGGGCTTGCCGGGCGCTGCGGTTAACGACGCGCGCGATCGGATCCGCCCCGCGGTGGAGAACTCCGGCCTCGAGTGGCCGCTTCGCCGCGTGGTCGTGAATCTCGCGCCGGGGAACCTTCGCAAGGAGGGTGCAGGGATGGACCTTCCCATCGCCGTGAGCGTGCTCGGCGCCACCGCGCAGGTGCCGGCGCGGGCGCTCACCGGCGTGGCGTTCTCCGGTGAGCTCTCGCTCAAGGGGGAGCTGCTTCCAACGCCCGGGATCCTGTCGGTCGCCATCTCGGCCGCCCGGGCCGGCATCGGGGCGGTGGTCGTTCCATACGCCAACGCCATGGAGGCGGCGCAGGTGGATGGCCTCACCGTCGTGGCGGCCGGGACATTGGCCGAGGTTGCCGGGTTCTTGAAAGGGACATGGAAACCCCCGACGGTGGAACGGCATCGCCCGCCCGCAACACCCGCAACCGCGCTCGACCTCGCCGAGATGCGCGGCCAACATCAAGCCCGCCGCGCACTCGAGGTTGCCGCAGCCGGCGGTCACAACCTGCTGATGGTCGGAGCCCCCGGCGCCGGCAAGACCATGCTCGCGCGCCGACTCCCCACCATCCTTCCCGAGCTTTCCCGCGACGAGGCCCTTGAAGTCACGCAGATCCATTCGGTGGCCGGGCTCTTGCGGGGGGAGGGGCTGCTCCGCCAACGGCCGTTCCGGGCGCCGCACCACTCCGTGTCCGTCGCCGGACTCCTCGGCGGGGGAGCGGCCCTCCTACGTCCCGGCGAGGTGAGCCTCGCCGACCACGGGGTCCTGTTCCTCGATGAGTTCAACGAATTCCGTCGCGATGCCCTCGAGGGGCTCCGCCAGCCGCTCGAGGATGGCCGCGTGGTCCTGACGCGCGCCGTCGGCTCGGTCGAGTTCCCGGCGCGATTCACCTTGGTCGCGGCGGCCAACCCGTGCCCCTGCGGGTACGACGGCGACACCCGCCGCCGATGCACGTGCCGTCCGGATCGGATCCAGAGCTATCGCGCCAAGCTATCCGGGCCGCTGCTGGACCGCATCGACCTGCGCCTGCGGATCCCTCGGCTCACGAAGGAGGAACTGCTCGGCTCCGAGCCGGGCGAGGCCTCAGGAGTGGTTCGCGCGCGGGTGCATGAGGCCCGCGAACGGCAGCGAACCCGGCTCGTCGGCCTCGGCGTGACATGTAACGCGCACCTCCCGGGTCCACTCGCCCGGCGCGAGGCCCGGCTCGATGCCGCGGCGGAGCGGTTGCTGGAGCGCGCGGTGGAGTCCATGGCACTGAGCGGGCGAGGGTTCGACCGGGGGCTCAAGGTCGCCCGAACGGTGGCGGACCTCGAGGGCGCCCAGACCGTCTCGGAGACACACCTCGCCGAGGCGCTGTCGTATCGGATCGGGTTCGGAGAACAGGAGGGTCTCGAACGTGCGGGCTGACGCTGAACGGGATCCGGGAAGTCAGGATGTGGCGCCTCCGGGGTACCCGCCGGATTTCGGCGCGGGCGAACGCGAGCGCGAGGCGTTATTGACCCTCTCCACGCTGCGCGGGATCACTCCAAGGAAACTGCACGCCCTTGCGTGGCGCGTGGGGAGCGCGGTCGGCTGTGTTGCGGCTATCCGGTCCGGGAGCGCCGGGAGCCAGGCGGACCGGCGCTTCCTCGGCGCCGCCGAACCGGCACGCATCCAAGCGCAACTCAACGCCTGTGCTGGACGGATCCTCGGCCCCCACGATCCGGGGTACCCGTCGGCGTTCGCCGATCTTCTCTATGACCCCCCGGCGTGGCTGTACGTGCGCGGTGCCCAGCTTCCAGACCAGCCCGACCGGGTCGCCGTGGTCGGCGCGCGAAGATGCTCGGCGCTCGGACGCGAGATCGCCCATGACATCGGGCGACGCCTTGGGGGGATCGGGGTCCACGTGGTGTCCGGGGGTGCGTTCGGGATCGACGCGGCGGCCCACCGCGGCGCGTTGGCGGGCGGCGGCGTTACCATCGGCGTGCTCGGTTCTGGCGTCGACGTGTTGTACCCGCGATCGAGCGCGGACCTGCTCCTGCAGATCGCCGAGCGCGGCGCACTGGTCTCTGAGTATCCGCCCGGCCAGGGGGCCGAGCCGCACCACTTCCCGGCTCGGAACCGTCTGGTCGTCGCCCTCTCCCGCGCTGTCGTGGTGGTTGAGGGAGCCGGGCGCAGCGGGTCCAGGATCTCCGTCGATCATGCGTTGGATCTCGGCCGGGATGTGTTTGCGGTCCCGGGCCCGGTCACCAGTCCTCTGTCCGAGACTCCCCACGAGATCATCCGCGACGGCGCGACGCTGATCCGCGGAGCCGACGATCTCCTCGCAGATCTGGGCTATGAACAAGCGCGAGCGAACGACGCCGTCGCTCCCGCCGGTCTCACCGACACGGAACTCCGCGTCTGGCGTGCCCTGGCCACCACGTCGCTGTCCGACGGAGTGGCGCGCGCAGCGCATGTCGCCATCCCAGAGGCGGTTACCATCCTCATCAGGCTGGAGCTTCGCGGGCTCGTTCGAGGTGTGGGAGGACGCTACGAGCGAACGTTCGCGGGCGTGTCTGGTGGGATCGAGGCTTGAACCGGCGTCGACGGGCTGCTAGACAAGGTCTTGCTGACCGTTCGATGGGCAGCCAGGAAGGATCCCTTGGACGCACTCCCCCCAACCCAGACACAGCTCATCGAACGCTTCGCCGACCATCTCCGGCTGGAGCGGCGCCTTTCACCCAACACCGTGGCGGCGTACCGCCGTGACCTGACGCAGCTCGCGGTGTTCCTGGACCGTACCGGAGGCGGACTCCAGGGCGCGACCCATCCGTCGCTACGGCGGTTCTTGGCCCAGCAACACACTATGGGCTACGCGCGCGCGTCGGTCGCCAGGCGCGTTGGCGCCATCCACACGTTCTATCGATGGGCGGCGCACAGCGGCGTCGTCGAGCACGATCCCGCTGAGCTGCTCGGGCGTCCGAAGGTGGTGAACCGGCTGCCCACGGTCCTTCGGCAAGGCGAAGCCGGGGAGTTGGCAGAGGCGCCGCCCGCGCCTCACGACGGCTCGCCCCTGGAGATCGCGGTGGCCCTGCGCGATCGAGCCGTGCTCGAACTCCTCTACGGGTCCGGATTACGCGTTGGTGAGGTTGCGGGCCTCACCGTGGACCGGGTCGATCTGGAGCGCGGCCGCGTGCTCGTGCTGGGCAAAGGCCGGAAGGAACGCGAAGTACCTATGTCCGACTACGCGATCCGGGCTATCGGCGTGTACCTCGCTCGGGGCCGGACCACCATGGCGGGTGAGGACACAAGTCGGCTCTTCTTCAATCGGCGGAAGAATGCCTTCTCGGAGCGTGACATCCGTGCGATGGTGGGACAATACGCGGAACGTTTGCTGCCGGGGCGGCGAGTCACCCCTCACACCCTGCGACATTCGTTCGCTACGCATCTATTGGAAGGAGGAGCCGACATCAGAGCCGTGCAGGAACTCTTGGGACACGCCAGCGTCGCAACCACGCAGCGCTACACGCACGTCTCGCGGAGCCGGCTCTTCGAGGTATACGCGCAAGCGCACCCGAGGGCGTAGCCGTGGCCACCGCGAAGAAGCCCACCGCAACCAAGCCTAAAGCTGCCCCCAAGGGGGTCGTGAGGGTTCCTCTTCCCGTGGACGAGGAATTGAGTCGGCTGTGGACCGGCTGGAAGGAGTCCGCGTCCCCGGACATGCGCGAGAAGCTCATCCTCCACTACGCCCCGTTGGTCAAGTACGTGGCTTCTCGAGTCGCCACGGGTCTTCCGGCGAGCGTGGAACAGGCGGACCTGGTCAGCTACGGCATGTTCGGATTGATCGATGCCCTCGGGAAGTTCGAACCGGGCCGCGGGAACAAGTTCGAGACCTACGCGATCCCTCGTATCAAGGGCGCCATCATCGACGAACTCCGCGCCATGGACTGGGTACCTCGGTCGGTTAGGTTCAAGGCCCGGGAGATCGACAAGGCTCACACCGATCTCGAATCCATGCTGAAGCGCGCCCCGTCCGAGCAAGAGATGGCCGAACGCCTGGGCATCACCAAGCGGGAACTCCACGATGTCATCAGCCAGATCTCCTTCGTCTCGGTGCTGGCGCTCGACGAGATGGTGAATGTAGGCAGCGATCGCGGCGAGCAGGTGTCGCTTCTGGAAACGCTCGCCGACAGGGGCATCGACCCAACCTCCAACGTCGATGCACAAGAGACACGCGGGCTCCTCGCGGCCGCCATCAACTCCCTGTCCGAACGAGAGAAGATCGTGGTCACGCTCTACTACTTCGAGGGCCTCACGCTGGCCGAGATCGGCGAGATCCTCGGCGTGACGGAGTCGCGCGTCTGTCAGATCCATACCAAGGCGGTGGGCGGACTCCGGGGGCAGCTCACCGAGGTCGAGTAGCCGGGATCTCCCCTTTGCGTGACGCGCGTCACTGAACCGCACCTCACCTACGGATAACGTTGCGTCTTGGTCCTTCGTCGCCTCGCACTCGCGATATCGGTTCTTGCAGCGGTCGTCCTCTGGCAGGCGCCGGCGTCCGCGTCGGGCGTATGGCAGTGGCCGATCAAAGGTCCCATCCTCCGCGGTTACGATCCCCCGGCGTCCCCGTACGGGTCGGGACACCGCGGGATCGACATCGGAGCCCCTGTCGGAACCCCCGTTGTCGCGCCGGCAACCGGGAAGGTCACGTTCGCGGGGAAGGTCGGGGGTCACCTCTTCGTCACGATCGATCATGGCGGCGGTGTCTCTTCTACCTACTCGTGGCTGACGTCCATCTCGGTGCATAAGGGCGCGGTCGTTGCGGCCGGCGACATCGTGGCGCACTCAGGAGGCGGGCACCCCGGCGATGTGAAGCCCAGCCTGCACATGGGCGTGAAGCTCAACGGCGCCTACGTCGATCCCCTCGACTATCTGGGGCCGATCGACATCAGTGGCTTCATCCGCTTGGCGCCCTTGATCGGCGCGCAGCCCTCCGCGGCTGCCGCCCCGCGCCCACCCCCGTTCCCGATCTGGGGCTATCCCGGCTGGTTCCCCTAGAATGACGCGGCCTTGACCCTCCCAGCGTCCATCTCAGCCTTTCTCCGCGCGTGCGCGCGTGCGGGGGGCGTGCTGGTCCTCGTCACCGTGGGCGCGGCCCTGCGGGCCGGACCCGCGGCCGGACAGGTCGTCGCGACCGGTTGGACGCAGTATCAGGGAGGGGCCGCCCACCCAGGTGCCGCCGCCCTCGGGCCGGCTGCCCCGTACGCGATCGACTCCGTCACGACCTTTTCGGAGCTGCCAGGTGGCTCCTCGGAGAGCCTCAGGCTGTCGGCGCCGGTCGTTTCGGGTACGACCGCGGTTGTCGTTGGTCCCACCACCGTCCGCGCGGTCAGCCTCGGTGACGGAGGGGTGGAATGGTCGGTCCCCCGGATCTTCGGTCCCTCCGTGCCCGCCGCCATCTTCGAGGACACCGTGCCGACCTCCTGCGCTCGGTGTCATCCGATCGTCCTGTATACGGAGGGATGGGGAGCCGGTCCCGGCAGCCCCGCCTCCAGCGCCACCCCCACCACGAGCGCCCGGCCGGGATCCCCGAGCGGTTCTTCCTCCCCGTCGGGCTCGCCGGTGGCCACGACACCGCCACCCTCCGGCACCCCGGGATCCACAGCAGCCGCGGCCGGGCCAAGCGACGTCGTGGCCCGGAGCCTGGTGGATGGATCGAAAGAGTGGAGCGCCGTACAGCTGAAGGCGACCAGCCGCACCGGGGTGACGATCGACGGGTACAACGCGTTCGTCGGTGACATCCGTGGCAACGTCTATTCGATCGACATCGCCACCGGGAAGATCGCGTGGACCGTCAATGTCGGGGGCTTCCTGGAGTCGCCGCTTGCGGTAGCCAACGGACAGGTGCTCGTGAGTGTGAATGGGTACTCGACCGCCGACGCCACGTTGGTGGCTCTGAGCGAGGCCAGCGGCAAGGTTACCTGGACCTATGACACAGGTCATCCCGGGTACCTAACATCGCCATCGTCGGCAAGCGGGCAGGTCTTCATCGGCGTGACCTCATTCGGCACGACCGGTTCGGTTCCGTCACTCGTTTCCGTGGACCTCGCGAACGGGACCGCCGCGTGGGAATCGCACCTGTCGGCACCGGTGACCTTCGCCACCGCCCCGATGATCGCTGGAGATCAGGTATTCGGCGAGGACACGTTCGGCGACGTGTTTGCCGTCGATCGCGTCACCGGCCATCGCAATTGGATGTTCGCGACGAACACCAGTTTCGCGCAAGGGGGGTCAGTCGTGATCGGAAGCAGGGTGCTTGTGCCGACCGACGTCGGCACCATGATCGCGCTCGATGTGACGTCCGGTCATCAAGTTTTCGAGTCCAAGGACGTGGGGGGACCGCTTCGGTATCCCGCGCTCGTGGGGACCGATCGCGTGATCTTCACCCGAGGTGGCCCGCGCCCGGGTATCGTCACCTTCAGCCATGATTCCGGCGGCGCCGCGCTCACGGACATCGCATCGCCGACCGCGGCGAGCTACGGCAAGATCCTCGGCAACTTCGCCATGGCGGCCGCAGGACTGGTTGCGTTGCTGCTGCTGATCTTCCGCCCGATCGCCAAGCGCATGGGCCCCGCGTTCCTGGTCGAAGGCGACGGGGTTCCTGTGGACGACTCCGAGGAGGACGCGTGAGCGAGCGTCCCGGGTATCGGAACGCGCCCGCGTCCAAGGCACCCGCCCGCCGTGGGTTCCTCGATTCGGTGCTGGGGTACCGGCCGCCGGGCGATTCGCCGACGCCGAAGATCCGGACGGCGTTCGCGCGGGGCGCCGTGGCAGTGTGCTCATCGCCATGGCTGCTCATCACGCCGCTGATCGCGGTCCTGGCGGTGTGGCTGGTCGTCGTGGCGTCGGGGTTCCCCGGTCCCTTCGGGGTGTTCGGCGGGTTCCTCGCCGTTCCACCTATCTCTACGAACATGGACGTGGGTCTTCCAACCGTCCTTCTGCCGACGAAGCTCGCATTGTTGGGCGGGTTCGTCTCGGTGCTTCCGCGGGGGATCTTCTTGGCGCTCACCTCCGGGATGCTCGTGGACGTCCTGGACGGCAAGACGGTCACCGTCGGCAGCCTTCGCCGAGGCATCCGCGCGCTTCCGACGGCGATCGGGCTATGCATCGTGAGCATCGGGTTCTGGATCTTCACCCTGCTTGCGGCGCAGATACTCGGTCCGGGCATCGGCACCCTGGTCCAGGTGGGAGTTCCCGCCCTTGGGATCTACCTCTTCGGGTTCGCTGTGACGATCGCCGTGAGCGAACGCAGGGGTATGGCCGAATCGCTCTCCAAGTCCGTCCGGGCGGCCCGGCTCCCCGGCTCGAACAACCTGCTGTTTGCCCTGCTGTATGTCTTCGGCTCTCTCGCCATCCAGGTGATCCTAACCACGAGCTACGGCCGGTTCGACGTGAATCCCGCGGCGCCGGCCTGGGCGTGGGTCCTCCTCGTGAACCTCTTCCATATGTGCATCTATGCCACCCTGGCCTTTCGGTACCTGGCGATCGCCGATTCCGTGGCCGACGCTCCCGCCCGTGGCGCCCGTACCCGCGGCGCCGTTCAGAAGGGTTCGCCGTCGAAGAAGCAGCAGGCCAAGGGCACAGGGTCCAAGTCCAAGAGCAACAAGAACCGCCGGCGCTGAGCGCCCCGCCCAGGCACAGCCGTCCGTCGGACCGCGGACCCCACTGCTAGACTCCCCCCGCCGGCGTGAGCCGAGCACACACGCCCGAGGACCGTGCGTCACCGGGGTCCCCACCGCAGGAAGGCCGCGATGGGGCCGGGGCCGGGAAGATTCGGGCGGAGGAGAAACCGAAAGGAGCACCATCGTGCCTGTCGTTACGCGACGGGAACTGCTTGAGGCTGGGGTCCACTTCGGACACCAAACCCGCAGGTGGAACCCCAAGATGCACCGCTACCTCTACGGGGAGCGCTCTGGCATCTACATCATCGACCTCGAGAAGAGCCTGTCCGGCCTTGAGGAGACCTACGAGTTCGTGCTTGGGCTGGGCCGGCGTCGGGGGATCATCCTGTTCATCGGGACCAAGAAGCAAGCCCAAGAGGTCGTCTCCGAGCACGCGACACGGGTTGGTATGCCCTACGTCAACCATCGCTGGCTGGGCGGGATGCTCACCAACTTCGCCACCATCTCCAAGCGACTCATCCGACTGCGTGAGTTGGGCGAGATGGAAACCACCGGTGCCCTGGATTACCTGCCGAAGAAGGAAGCGATCCGCCTGCGTCACGAGCGCGAGAAGCTCGAGCGGAACCTCGGTGGGTTGAAAGGCCTTGAGCGGCTCCCCGATGCCGTGTTCGTCGTCGATACGAAGAAAGAGCACATCGCGGTGACCGAGGCGCGCAAGCTCGGCATCCCAGTCATCGCCATCGTCGACACGAACTGCGATCCCGACGAGGTCGATTACGTGATCCCCGGCAACGACGACGCCATCCGCGCGGTCACGTTGGTCGCTCGCGTGGTCGCCGATGCCCTTCAAGAGGGCTACGGTATGGCGAAGGACGAGGCCATGGAGCGCGTGGCTGCCGGTTCTGGCGCAGCCTCGCAAGCCGTGCCCGCCGAGGTTGACGAGGTGCCGTCCGCGGAGGACGCGGCCGCCATCGCCGCCAGCACCGTCTTCGAACCCGACGCTCCGGCGCTGCTCGCGGCGACCAGCGAAGCCGACCAAGCATCAGAGACGGAAGAGACGCTTGTCGACGCCGCCTCGGTTGCGCCGTCCGGGGAGAGCTGAATGGCAGAGATCACCGCGGACCAGGTCAAGACCCTCCGCCAGGCAACCGGCGCGGGCATGATGGATTGCAAGAAGGCGCTGCAGGAGGCTGAAGGCGACGTGGCGCGCGCGACAGAGATCCTTCGCGAGAAGGGTCTCGCATCGGCCGCCAAGCGGGCAGGGCGCTCGGCGGACCAGGGCCTCATCGATAGCTACATCCACTTCAACAACACCGTGGGCGTCCTCATCGAAGTGAACTGCGAGACCGACTTCGTGGCGAAGACCGATCGGTTCAGGGCGCTGGTGAAGGATCTCGCGCTCCACATCGCGAGCCCGGCCGCGCCGATCTACATGAGCCGGGAGCAGGTTCCCCAAGATGTGGTCGATCAGGAGTCCAAGATCGCGGAGACGCAGGCGCGGGAGGCAGGGAAGCCCGATACCGTGATCGCGAAGATCATCGAGGGCAAGGTCGCGAGCTACTACAAGGACACCGTTCTGCTGGAGCAGCCGTTCGTGAAGGACGACTCGAAGACCGTGCAACAGCTGCTCGAGGAAGCCAGCGCCGCGGTGGGAGAGAAAGTTGCGGTTCGGCGCTTCGTCCGGTACAAGCTAGGCGAAGAAGGGATCTAGGAGCGCACATGGCCGATGGAGAAGCGAACGGACGGCCGACCTATGGTCGGATACTCCTGAAGCTCTCCGGCGAGGCGTTCGCTCCTGGGGACAAACAGGGCGGCATCGATGCCCAGGCCACAGCGCTCGTGGCTCGCCAGTTGGCCGAGATCGTGGATCTGGGAGTGCAGACCGCCATCGTGGTGGGCGGCGGCAACATCTGGCGGGGACGTCAAGCTGCGGGCATCGACCGGAATCGGGCCGACTACATGGGGATGCTCGCCACCGTCATGAACGCCCTGGCTCTCCAGGATGCCCTCGAGAAGATCCATGTAACCACGCGCGTGCAGACGGCCATCAGCATGGCGCAGATCGCCGAGCCCTTCGTCCCGTTGCGGGCCCGCCGGCACCTGGAGAAGGGCCGCGTCGTGGTGTTCGCTGCCGGCCTCGGCGTACCGTACTTCTCCACGGACACCTGTGCCGCCCAGCGCGCGCTAGAGATCGGCGCAGAGGCGCTGCTCAAGGGAACGAAGGTGGACGGGGTGTATTCAGCCGACCCCAACGTCGACCCAACGGCCAGCCGGTTCGATCAGTTGCGATACACCGACATGCTCCGCGAGGGATATGAGGTCATGGACGCTACTGCCGTCGCGCTCTGCCGGGAGAACGCCCTGCCGATCGTCGTGTTCGACCTTCGCCAGGAGGGCAACATCCGCCGCGTGGTAACGGGTGAACCTATCGGCACGCTCGTGCACGGAGGCGTCTGAGTGACCGTGGATCAGAGCCTCAAGGAAGGCAGCGAGAAGATGGAGAAGGCGGTCACCCATCTCAAGGAAGACCTCGCCGGTATCCGGACCGGCCGGGCCTCCGCGTCCGTTCTGAACCGCATCACGGTGGAGTACTACGGCACGCCGGTGCCCCTCAATCAACTCGCGTCCATCAACGTCCCGGAGCCGCGCACCCTCATGGTTCAGCCGTTCGACAAAGGCGCCCTCGGGGCCATCGAGAAGGCCATCCAGACCAGTGACCTGGGCATCACGCCATCCAACGACGGGAACGTCATCCGCCTGGGCTTCCCCCCGCTCACCCAGGAACGCCGGAAGGAACTGGTCAAACAGCTGCACGGCAGGGCGGAAGAGGGACGGGTCGCCGTCAGGAATGTTCGCCGTCATGCCAAGGAGCAGATGGAGAAGCTTGAGAAGGACTCCGCCATCTCCCAAGATGAGCTGGCACGCGGTGAGAAGGAACTGCAGAAGCTAACCGATCGCTTCGTGACTGAGATCGATGAGATCCAGCGTCACAAGGAGCAGGAGCTGATGGAGGTCTAGTGGCCGACGACAAGCGCGACGGCGACGATCTGTTCGAAGATCTGGACAAGTTCTTCGCGCCGATCAAGGACGTTGACTGGGACGAACCCGCCGAGCCGGGAGTCAGCGCCGCTCCGAGCGAGGAACATGTCTCCGTACAAGCCGCTCCGCCCGGCCGTGATTTCCCGCCGGACGAACCGGTCGACCCCTCGCCCATGGATCAGAGCAGCTCGGTGAACGAGGCCGAGGACGCCGAAGCGGCGTGGTACGACACATCGGTGATGGCACCGATCGCCGACATCCTGGGTGAGGGTGAGCCGAAGGCCGACATGAGCGCCGACGAATCAGCGGCGTCGGATGCGGAGCGGGTCCTGGCGGGGCAAGCCGACCTGTTCGACGCTCCGGCTGAACACCGTCCGGCGGACGAAACGTATCCGCCCGATGACGAGCCCGCGGGACGCGTATCTCGCGAGACCCAACCGATGCCCGCCTTCCTGGACGAGCCCTCCGACGCGGACGTGCGCGACGCGGTCGAGCACTTCGGCGGCGCGATCGAAGGCGATCCGCGCAGCGATGCGGTCGTTCCTTTCGACGACGACGAGGACGATATTTTCGGGGGTGGGCCTGCATCGGAAGCGGGTGACGATCTCCTCGGCCGCTCGACCGCCGGAGCTGTCGAAGACGACATCTTGGCCGACCTGGACGAACCAACTGGCGCCCCCCGTACCGTCATCGTCGGGTCGGACGAAGGCCTCGGTGGCCCCAGCTGGCAGGAACCCACCTCGGTTGAAGTCGGAGCCGAACTCGATCGCCGAGGCGGCGTGGACGGGGAGCGGGACGTGCCTGCCGCGTTCATGACCGGCGTCGTGCTCGCCGGGCTGGCGCTCGGGAGCCTTCTCATCGGCACCGGGGCCTTCGCGGTCCTGGCTACCGCGATCGTGCTCGTCGCACAAGGCGAGCTGTTCGGCGTGATGGTCAAGCGCCGCTATCAGCCCGCGACGGCGATCGGACTCGTGTCGGGCGTGCTCATGATGGCCGGCGCCTACTACCACGGGGAACCCGGCCTGCTCGCGATGTTCGCGCTCGGCAGCATCGCCACCTTCCTCTGGTTCATGACGGTTCCCCCTGCTCATCGGTCCCACCTGCTCCAGAACATCAGCTTGACCATCTTCAACATGGCGTGGATCCCCCTGTTAGCGGGGTACCTGGTCGCGATGCTGCGGGTCGGGAGCGGGAGCCAAGGCAAGACCCTGGTGATCTCCGTGATCGCCCTGACCTTCATCTACGACACGGCCGCCTTCCTCTTCGGTTCGATCTGGGGAGGCACGTGGGTCGAACGGCCGCTGGCGCCGAACACGAGCCCGAAGAAGTCCTGGGAAGGGTTCGTCGGCGCGCTGGTGGTGACGCTCATCGTGGCTATGGTGATCATGCCGTCCCTGGTCAAGGCGTTCACCGACCACAAGCTCGACGCTGCCCTACTGGGTATCGTCGTCGGGCTGGCCGCAACGTTCGGGGATCTTGCGGAGTCCCTGGTGAAGCGCGACGTGGGTATCAAGGACATGGGGAGCGTCCTGCCGGGACACGGCGGGGTCCTGGACCGGATCGATTCGCTCCTATTCGTCGCACCCGCGGCCTTCTTCGTTGTCCGGATCGTCTTCGGCTGATCTGCCGGTTTCCGCAGATCGCGGGGTAGGCTGGAGGGCATGAGACAGCTCACGATCTTGGGTTCCACGGGGTCGGTCGGGACCCAGGCGCTGGATGTCGTGCGGCGCAACCCAGAGCGGTTCAAAGTCGTCGGACTGTCCGCCGGGGGCGGCAACGTCGAACTGCTGCTCGGCCAGATCCGTGAGTTCCTCCCGCCGCTGGTCGGGATCGCCGACGAGGATGCGGCGGAGACCATCAAGCAGAAGCTCGGTGCGCTCCCGGGGGTCGAACTGGTCGTGGGCCCCGAATCGGCGGAGACGCTCGCGAGGGAGACCGGCGCCGACATGGTGCTCAACGCATTGGTCGGATCTGCGGGACTCGGCCCCACGTTGGCGGCCTTGCAGAGCGGCAAGACCCTCGCGCTCGCGAACAAAGAGTCCCTCGTGGTGGGCGGCGAGCTCGTCATGGATCTGGTCAAGGGCGAACCCGAACGGCTGCTTCCGGTCGACTCCGAGCACGCGGCGTTGGCCATGGCCATCCGCCACGAGCGCCGCGAGGACCTGAAGCGTGTGGTCATCACCGGCAGCGGTGGCCCCTTCCGCGGATGGTCCCATCGCGAGCTTCAGCGCGCGTCGGTCAAGGAGGCGCTCCAGCACCCGGTGTGGGCGATGGGGCCGAAGATCACCATCGACTCCGCCACGCTCATGAACAAAGGGCTCGAGGTCATCGAGGCGCATCACCTCTTCGACCTGGAGTACTCCCAGATCCACGTCGTGATCCACCCTGAAGGCCTGGTGCATGCCATGGCGGAGTTCTACGACGGGTCCATGCGGGCTGAGATGGCCGTTCCCGATATGCGTCTGCCGATCCAACTCGCTCTTGCCTGGCCCGAGCGGTTGCACCACGGGGTTGGTTCCGTTCCGCTCACCGACCGTCCGCTCAACTTCGAGCCACTGGACCGCGAGGCGTTCCCCGCCGTAGACCTGGCCTACCGGGTGGGCGGGCTCGGCTCCACGTTCCCGGCGGTCATGAACGCGGCGAACGAGGTCGCCGTGATGGCCTTCCTGGAGAGCAAGATCCCGCTGACCCGCATCGTCGATCTGGTCCAGACGGTCGTCGACGAGCATGAGCCGGCGTCGGTCGTCTCAGTGGTGAACATCGAACGCGCCGACGCCTGGGCGCGTCAACGCGCCGCGGAACTCGCCGAGGAGCGGTAGCCGAGGCATGCAGTTCGCCTTCGGGTTCCTTCTGCTGCTCGGCTACCTCACCGTCCTGGTCTCGCTCCACGAACTCGGCCATCTCCTCCTCGCGAAGAAGTTCGGGTTCAAGATCGAGGAGTACTTCATCGGCTTCGGACCCAAGCTCTGGTCCAGGAAGCGAGGGGAGATCGAATATGGGGTGAAGGCCATCCCCGGCGGGGGCTACGTGAAGATCGCCGGGATGAATCCTTACGAAGAGGTGGCGGAAGTCGATCTCCCGCGGGCCTACGGCTCGAAGCCGATCTGGCAGCGTGCTCTCGTCATCTTCTGCGGCCCCGGCGTTCACTTCGTCGTCGCCGTTCTGATCTTCGCTTCCTGGGTGTTCTTCTTCGGCGACCCGGCCCTGCCGCCCCAGCCGGTGGTCGCCTCCGTCGAGCAGACGCTGAATGGGTCCCCTTCGCCGGCCAGGCTCGCCGGGCTCCAGCCGGGAGATCGCATCGTCGCGGTTGGCGATCTCACCAACCCCACCGCCCAGCAGCTCTCGGTCTACGTCACGGACCACGCCGGCCAGCCGGTCGCCTATCGGATCGAACGCCAGGGCGTCACCCGGACGATCACCATGACGCCGATCGCCGTCAGGAACGGGAACGGGGTGATCGTGAAGGGCAGGATCGGGATCTTCCTCGGTCCGACCTATCCGGGCGTGGTCAAGTCCATGACCCAGGGCGGGTGGTGGCTCTGGTATTCGGTCGACGCCTCCGTGCACTCGGTGACCCATGTGTTCGGACCCTCCGGGGTCGGACGGCTGTACGACAGCCTTGTGCACGGAACGCCGCGGGATCCGAACGGCGGTGCCAGCGTGGTCGGCGTGGGTCAACAGACAGGAGCCTTGGTCTCCCAGGGAGCCTGGGGAACCCTGCTCGAGCTCCTCGGGTTCATCACGGTGTTCATCGGCCTGGTGAACCTGATCCCGTTGCCTCCGTTCGATGGTGGCCACCTGGCACTCCTGGTGATCGAGAAGGTCAGAGGCAAGGCGATGGACTACCGGCGCGTGATCCCCGTGGCAGCGGTGGTTGTGGGATTCCTGGTCATCTTCGTGCTGGCGACGGCGGTCCTGGATATCGTCCAGCCCCTTCCCGGTCCGTAGATCCGTCCCGCGGCCCGCCCCGCAACACTTTCTCCATATCCCCAGGACAGGGCCACCACTCCACCCCGATACGATGGACCCATGCCCGAACAGACGGTCCTTGTCGTCGATGACGAGGAAGCCATCGCCGAAGCCGTGCGTGCCAGGTTGGAATCCGAGGGCTACCGCGTGATCGTCGCGTTCGACGGGCCTCAGGCCATCGCCGCGCACGCCGAACACAAGCCCGACTTGGTCGTGTTGGACCTCATGCTTCCAGGGATGGACGGCTTGGAGGTCTGCAAGGAGATCCAGCGTCACTCCTGGACCCCGGTCCTGATGCTCACCGCCAAGACGGAAGAGGCGGACAAGGTTGCCGGCTTCGCGGTGGGTGCGGACGACTATCTGACCAAACCTTTCAGCCTTCGGGAACTGGCCGCGCGGGTGAAGGCCATCCTTCGGCGCATGGAGCGGATGCAGGCCCAGCGGAGCGAGGGACCCATCGAGCACGACGGCCTGGCCATCGATCCCGACCGCCGCACGGTGAGTGTGGACGGCGCCGAGGTCGGCCTCACGCCGCTGGAGTTCGAGATCCTGCTGTGCCTGGCGCGGGACCCCGGCGTCGTGCTCGGCCGCGAGCAGCTGATGGACCGGGTCTGGGGCTATCGCGACTACGCCGGGGGACGGGTGGTGGATTCGCACGTCGCCCGCATCCGCCGCAAGCTGGGTGAGGACGGCAACGAACCACGATTCATCAGGACCGTTCACGGCGTGGGGTACGCCTTCCAGGACAACGGGTAGCGGCGGGCTGCATGCGTACACGCCCGCTGGAGAAGCTCCCCACCATCCGCGCGAAGCTCGGCTCCACCATCGTGTTCGCCGTGGGGATGACCGTGCTGCTGTTGCTGCTCATGCTCGGCTACGCCTTACGCGAGAGCTCGCATGATTCCGACCGGCTGCATCTGCTCGCGGTGGCTCGTCGCGCCGCCAACGGTCTCATCACCAGCCCACCCCTGGGGAACATAACCTTCGTGTCCACCCTTCCGGATGGAACGGTGGTCAGCGGGCTGAAGCCCGCCGACTTCCCGGTGTTCACCGACGACATGGTGCATGTGGGGATCAGTGGATCCATCGAATACGCCGTGGTGCCAGCGATCGTAGATGGCAGGGTCGATCACATGGTGTATGCGATTCAACCCGCTCCGTCCACGGCGTTCTTCGGACGCGTCGGGACCACGTTCCGATTCCTCGGTAAGTTCTGGTGGCAGTTCCTGCTCACGGGAACCGTCGCATCCTTCGCGGCGCTCGCCATGGCCCGGCTCCTGGCTCGCGGGATGACGCAACCGCTCCGGGAGATGGCCAACGCGGCCACCCGGATGCAGACCGGTGACTACTCGGTGCGCGTCGAGACGAAGAGCAGGGACGAGGTGGGGCGTCTCGCGGTGGCGTTCAACCAGATGAGCTCGGAGCTTGAGCATCTGGAACAGTCTCGCCGTGACCTGGTCGCCAACGTTTCGCATGAGCTCAAGACCCCCATCACGGCGATCAGGGCGCACCTGGAGAACCTCTTGGACGGTGTGGAGCAGCCCGATCCGGAAACGCTGCAGGTGATGCTCTCCCAATCCGAGCGCCTCGGCCGCCTGGTGGAGCAACTCTTGGACCTTTCCAAGCTGGAATCGGGGGAGGTCCCGCTACAGACCGAGGTGGTACCGCTGCCTTCGCTGGTCGCCCAGGTCATCTCGGAGATCGGGGTCGCCCGGCCCGACCGCAGCGTGACCGTCGGTGCGGATCTGCCCCGGGATCTCCCGCCGGTCACCGCGGACAGGGAGCGCGTCCACCAGGTGTTGTTCAACCTGGTGGACAACGCGATGCGGTTCACGCCGGACGGGGGAGCGGTCACCGTCTCCGCCGACCGGCACAATGGGTCCGTGCAGATCCATGTCGCGGACACCGGAACCGGTATCGCCCCGGAGCATCTTCCCCGGTTGTTCGAGCGGTTCTATCGGGTGGACCCCTCACGATCCCGAGAGGACGGCGGAACGGGGATCGGCCTGGCGATCGCACGGTCGGTTGTCGAAGCGCACGGCGGACACATCGAAGCGAGAAGTGAAGTAGGACATGGCAGCGTGTTCACGTTCGATCTACCGGTCGCGCCCGCGGGCCCGGCGGCCAGGAACAGGAGGGACCCTTGAAGTCGAGCACGACCACCATCCAGGTGGCGGTCCAGGAGCGGTACGCGTTCCTGGATCTCACCGATGACCTGAGACGGGCGATCAAGGATTCTGGGGTGACCAGCGGCGCGGTCATCGCATTCTGCGCCCACACCACGTGCGCTCTCCTGATCAATGAATGGGAGGACGGGGCACAAGCCGACTTCCGACGCCACCTCACCGATCTGGTCCCCGACGACGGCCGCTACTACCAACACGACGATTTCGAGATCCGAACGCAGAACCTCAACCCCGACGAACGCCAGAACGGGCACGCGCACGTGAAGGCGATGCTCCTGTCGGCCACGAGCCACGCCATCCCGGTGATCGACGGCGAACCCGGGTTCGGCACCTGGCAGCGCCTGATCTTCTTCGAGATGGACGAACCGAAGGACCGC
>JANXVR010000243.1 GCA_025351565.1 Actinomycetes bacterium | reverse complement strand
TCAAGCGCCACGTTCGGCATCATCCTTCGTCATAGGGGATGTGCCGGGAAGCCGCCGTTCGTCACCGGCCCGGGGAAGAAATCTTGAGCGGTGGCCTCAGGGAGCCGAGGGCAGGCGAAGCTCTCGCGAGAGCGCGGCACTCAGTGCGTGATCGGTCCTCAGGGCGGGCTGGGTGGTTCCGTTCGCCGAGACCGTGAGAGTGGCGCACGCCGGCACATACGTGAAGACGAGCGGCCCCTGCTGCGTCGGGAACGTCATCTGGATGCGGAGCCCCGTGTCCAGGGTGCAGCCGTGGGGCCCCCAGTTGTCGCGCGACAAGTCGTCGACGATCCGGGCGAACCGTTGCGCCGCGGCACCTGAGAGGGTGGCCTGATCCAGGACGTGCGAAGGACTCCCACGGTAGGCAAGAAGATCGACCTGCTGCACGTCTGAGGGCACCTGCTCCGCCGCCGTCCTCGGCGGGCTCCACAGGGTCTGACCGGCCGCGCGAAGGGCGCTGCCCTGCCCGTCGGCGGCGATCTCCACCAGAAGCGTTGCCGACTCGGAGGCGTTCGCGGCGGGATCGGTGAAGGTGAGGTAGCTGAAGGAGCCGCCCGTCGTCGTGCCGCTGCCGCTGCCCTGCGGGTGAAGACCCGCGGGTGGATGCGCGCGGAGCCATGCGAGCGCGTCCGAGGGCACGAGCGGCGTCGTCCACCAGCGGTGGGCGCTCAAGAGGTACGGGCCGCCGGGGACCGTCGCAGCCTTCTGCAGCACCGGGACCGGCGCGGTGGACGCGACCCTACTCCCGGTCGGCACGCGTACGAGGGTCAGGAGACGCTGCGCCTCGGCGAGCGCCGCAGCCTTCGCCGCAGTCGTTGCGGCGTGTGCGGCGACCTTGGCCGCAGCCGAACTCTGGGCAGGACCCGGGCTCGGAGTGCCGGGGGACGTCAAGGTGAACGGCCGGAGCCCGGGCACGCGGACCATCTGGTCGCCGACCGTGAAATCGTTCACCTGACGCCTCGCGAGGTCGAGGGTGAACGTGATCACTGTCCCGGTGGGGGCCGGAGCTCCCGGCGGTGTGTATGCGAAGCGATCGATGAAATGTCCGTACAACACGATTAGGTATTCGCGCCCCGTTGCTGCCCGGCCGGGCGTGAGGCCTACGGCGGGCGCAATGAGTTTAGCGCTCGTCAGCACCCACTCAGCCGATGTCGGGTTCGGATCCTCGTTCTGCGTCGCGATCTTCTGCGCCTGCTGGATGACCCAGGACGGCGGCTGGGTGTCGGGCGGTGTGGTCGCTGGGGAGGGTGAGGCCGTTGCATTCATGAGGATACCAACCCGGATCACGTGGTTTGCGTCGACGTGTGTCACCCATAGCGAATCCGCCCCGCCTGCCACGAACAGCGGCAGCGGACCGATCCCCAACGAGATGAAGGGGTCTCCACCCGCCGGGACCGGGATAGGCGGGCCCGCCGAGCGCCCGGTCGCGGGATCGATCGGTAGCACTTCGCGTTGGTTGGCACTCTGGCTGCCCAGCCAGAGTCGGCCTGCATACAGCGTTATGTTGCCCGCCGACACGCCGGGGAGCGGGATGGAGTAGGTCACCTTCCCCGTACTCGGATCGATGCGGACCAGGTTCCCGCTAGCGCCGGCTCCACCACAGCTCGCGACGAACACACCCTCCTCGCCAACGGCGAACAAGCACGGGTCGACGTACGGAATGCGGGCAGTTACGGCCCCCGTGGACGGATCGAACCCCACCACTCCCTGAGACGAAGTGACCCAGACGCGTCCCCCTGCGATCCCGACGAAATTGGTTGAGGAAGCTCCCGTTAGGGTCTGGGTGATCCGGTCCTCGGCCGGATCGATCCGCACAACACCATCGATTGTCGTGACCCACACTGAGCCCAGACCCGTGCTGATCTGATCGGGTGTTGCGGGAAGCGGGATACGCGCCAAGGTGGCCCCGGTTGATGGGTCCAGCTTCAGAACTGCCGGCCCGCCGCAAGGACTGAGGGAACCATTGCAGGTGACCCATGCGTATCCTTCGCCGAACGCCGGCCATTCGCCTCCGTTCGTATTGGGAAGGGCCTCCGACTTACCTGTCGCCGCGTCGACCCGCCAGAGTTCCGACGAACCCTGGTTGCCGCCCGACACCCAGGCAGCTCCACCCCCGAAGACGAGCGGCTGCGCGCCGGGGACCGCGTATCGAGCGACCTGCCCAGGCGCGAAGGCGGGCCCACCAGGCGCGCTGCCCAACTGGGAGAGCCCGATGAACGCCCACAGGAACACGGCCGCGACGGCAACCGCCGCGACCGATCGCGAAACCACACTCCCCACCCGACGCGAACCGAGGTGACGCGGCAGGTCGGCCGTCAAGG
>JANXVR010000098.1 GCA_025351565.1 Actinomycetes bacterium | reverse complement strand
TCCAGAACAAGACCTCGCCGGTCGTCGTGAACCCGAAGTACGGCACGTATGACCCCGCTCGCGGCGTGATTCCGATCACCAGCACCAGTTCCGGCTCGGCTACCACCGCGCCTTCGGCCGCGGCTTCGTCGGGGCCGTGAGCGAGAGGGCCGCGGGGAAGGTGCCCGACGGCCCCGTGCCCTCGCGGCTGGGCGGGCAACGTCTGCTTGATCTGATCCGGGTGCAGGCTGTGCTCCGCGGGTCGGGCGGCTGCCCGTGGGATCAGGAACAAACCCACCAGACCTTGGCGCGCCATCTCCTGGAAGAAACCCACGAACTGATCGAAGCGATCGAGGCGGACGACGCCGAGCGCATCCGTGACGAACTGGGCGATGTCCTGCTCCAGGTCACGTTCCACGCGCAGATCTCGGCTGACTCGGGCGGCTGGGATATCGACGATGTGGCCGATGGGCTTGTGAAGAAGCTCATCCACCGTCACCCGCACGTGTTCGGCGACACCAAGGTCTCGGGGGCCGAGGAGGTCCTGGTCAACTGGGAGAAGCTGAAGGCCGAGGAGACCGGCGGCCGCAAGGGCGTGGAGGACGACATCCCGGTCGCGCTCCCGGCGCTGGCTCGAGCGGCGAAGGTGCAGCGCCGGGCGGCCGGCTGGGGATTCGCGTTCCGTTCGCGCGATGAGGCGCTGTCCAAGCTTCGGGAGGAGGTCGGCGAACTCGCCGAGGCGGAAGATCCGGCCGACCGCGAGGCCGAACTGGGCGACGTGCTGTTCGCGGCGGTGGCTGTGGGACGGGCCGACGGCGCCGACGCCGAGACCGCCCTGCGACGGACGGTTCGCTCCTTCTCGGAGCGGTACGAACGCACCGTCGCACTCGCCGCGGCGCGGGGCCTGGACCTGGAGGCGCTGACGGACGCCCAGCTGCGCGGCATCTGGGACGAAGCCAAGGGATCTGCGGACGCGTAGGCGCCGGTACCCTTTCCGCCATGGATGAGTTCGGCCGGATCATGGAGTTCACGCGCTGGTTCCTGGAGACGACCAGCACGCGCATCGAGCGCAGCCGGTTCGGCGTGGCCTGCTTCAACGACGAGTTCCGGATCCGCTACAACGCCAACGTCCTCTTCGCGGACCGTGTCGCGCCCGCCACCCCCCAGGAGGTCGCTTCCGAACTGGATCGGCTCCTGGACGGGTACGAGCACCGCAAGATCATCCTGTCCGACGACGAAGGCGTGCGCATCGCCGCCGGGATGCGCGATCTGGACTACGCGGCCGACCGCGTGGTGAGCATGGTTCAGCGCGGTGAGCCGGACCGAGCGCCGCAGATGGACCTGGTGGAGGAGATCGACCACGCCGGACGGCGGCGGTTCCTTAGGGAGGTCTACCTGCAGGAGGAGTGGGGCCGTGCACCCGGTGTCGCCGACGCGTTGGCGGAGTTCCCCGGCTGGCTCGAGCGGAAGATCGGGGCGCGGTTCTTCGTGCAACGCATCGGTGGGCAGCTGGCGGGCACGTGCGAGTTGTACGTCCACGACGGGATGGCGCAGGTGGAGAGCGTGGATACGCTCGAGGAGTTCCGCGGCCGTGGGGTTGCGCGGAACCTGGTGTTGAGAGCCGCGGCCGAGGGACGTGCCGAAGGCGCCGACCTGGTCTTTATCGAGGCCGACGCCGATGATTGGCCCCAGCAGCTCTACGAACGCCTCGGGTTCGCGCATGTTGGCGCCTATCGAGGATTCCTCAAGTCGCCGTTGGGCTCGCCGCCCGTTGGAGCGGAGCCGTCATGACCGTGGAGCCCGTGACCAAGGCGCAGATCGCGGCCGCGCACGGGCGCATCCGGCAGTACGTTCGCTCCACGCCCGTCCTCCGGCCCGGCGTGGGGTCGCTCGTTGCGGGCGGCGCGGACATCGTCCTCAAGCTCGAACTCCTTCAACACACGGGATCGTTCAAGCCGCGTGGGGGGTTCAGCAAGCTCCTGGCGAGCGCGGTTCCCGAGGCGGGCGTGATCGCGGCAAGTGGAGGCAACTTCGGGCGGGCCGTGGCCTACGCGGCACGCTCACTCGGCCACCCTGCGGAGATCTTCGTCCCGGCAACATCTCCGGCCTCCAAGACCGATGGCATCCGCCACCTCGGCGCGCTGGTCCGCGTGGTTCCCGGCTACTACGCCGAGGCGGCGGCCGCGATGGAGCGCCGCGCCCTGGAGACCGGCGCCCTCCTGATGCACCCCTTCGATCAGCCCGAGGTAGTGGCGGGCCAGGGAACCGTCGCCATCGAACTCATCGAACAGATCCCCGACGTGAACACCGTGCTCGTAGCGATCGGGGGAGGCGGCCTCATCTCGGGGATCGCGTCCTGGCTGGGAGGGACCGACGTGAAAGTCATCGGCGTGGAGCCCGAGATGGCCGCGGGCATGACCGCCGCGCTCGCGGCGGGCGAGCCCGTGATCACGGAGGTCGGCGGGATCGCAGCGGACTCCCTGGGTGCGGCCAAGGTGGGGGAGATCGCGTTCGCGACGGTCGCGCAGGATGTGGCCCAGGTGGTCCTGGTCCCCGATGCCGCCATCCGCGAGGCGCAGATCTGGCTCTGGCGTCACTGTTCGCTGGTTGCGGAGCCGGGGGGCGCCGCGGCCACGGCGGCGCTGCTGTGCGGTGCCTACGTTCCCGGGCCGGACGAGCGCGTGGCCGTGCTGGTCTGCGGCGCGAACTGTGACCCCGGCGACGTGATGGCGTGACTCGCCCGCGCATCCGGGGCCAAATCCCCGGTTCGTGGGGCGTGTTCGGTACCATCGCACGCACATGAGCGCCATCCAGTCCGTTCACGCGCGCCAGATCCTGGATTCGCGCGGCAACCCCACCGTCGAGGTCGACGTGGCGCTGGACGACGGCGCGTTCGGCCGGGCCGGGGTCCCTTCAGGCGCCTCCACCGGCGAACATGAAGCGCACGAACTCCGGGACAGTGATGACGCCGCCTACGGGGGCATGGGAGTTGGGCAGGCCGTCTCGAACGTGAACGGTCCGATCGCCGCCGAGGTCGCTGGCATGGATGCGTTCGATCAGCGCGGAGTGGACAAGGTACTGGTGGACCTGGACGGGACGGCCATGAAGAGCGCGCTGGGAGCCAACGCGGTGCTGGGGGTCTCCTTGGCCGTCGCGCGGGCGGCCGCCGACAGCGCGGGCGTGTCCCTCTACCGCTACCTCGGCGGTCCCAATGCCCACGTGCTCCCCACCCCGATGTTCAACGTCATCAACGGCGGTGCTCACGCCGACAACGAACTCGAACTGCAGGAGTTCATGCTCATGCCGGTCGGCGCCGCGAGTTTCAGCGAAGCGGTCCGGTGGGGGTCGGAATGCTTCCACGCGCTGAAGGCGCTCCTGCGCGACAAGGGACTTGCCACCGCGGTCGGGGACGAAGGAGGCTTCGCGCCCGCGCTCGCAACCGGCGCTGAGGCATGTGAACTGCTCCTGCAGGCCATCGAACGCGCGGGCCTGGAGCCCGGCGCCGACGTGGCCATCGCGCTTGACCCCGCGATGAGCGAACTCTACCGCGACGGCGCCTACCACCTGGAGGGCGCGGCTCGCTCGGCCGAGGACATGGCCACCTTCTGGACGGCGCTGCTCGAACGGTTCCCGATCCTCTCCCTGGAGGACCCGCTCGCCGAGGACGACTGGGCCGGGTGGACCATGCTCAACCGAGAGCTCGGCGGCCGCGTGCAGCTGGTGGGCGATGACCTCTACGTGACCAACACCGAACGGCTGGAGCGCGGTCTCCGCGAGGACGCCGCCAACGCCATCCTGATCAAGGTGAACCAGATCGGGACGCTCACCGAAACGCTGGACGTGATCACACTGGCGGGGCGCAGCAACTACGGCGTGGTCATCAGCCATCGGAGCGGAGAGACGGAGGACACCACCATCTCCGACCTAGCCGTAGCCACCAACGCCGGGCAGATGAAGTCCGGCGCCCCCAGCCGGGGGGAACGGACCGCGAAGTACAACCAGCTCCTGCGGATCGAGGAAGAGCTCGGCGAGAACGCCGCCTACATGGGCCGGGGATCGATGTCCGGCGCCCCGCCGGGAGCTTCGGGATGAGCACCCGGGCGGCGGCCCATTCCCCAACCGCTGCCCGGAAGCAGAGCCCGGGCGCCCGAACGGACGCCCCGGTTCGTCGCACCCGGATGAGCGGCAGGGCGGCCATCCTGCTGATCGTGGTGTTCGCGGTGCTGGCGCTGGCCATCACTCCGTTCCGCGCCTACATGGCACAACAAACGCAGATCGCGGACCTGCAACACCAGACCTCGGTGCTCGTGCACGACAACCA
>JANXVR010000089.1 GCA_025351565.1 Actinomycetes bacterium | reverse complement strand
CGATCGCCGAGTTGGTGCCGAACTGCGATTGTTGGGCGGCGCTCAGGCCGGTCCTGGAGTCCGAGCCCAGGATGAGGTAGTTGCACGCCTGCGTTGTACACGGCGCGATCGCTACGTCGGGAGTTGAGGTTTCGCTCGCCGTCGTAGGACCGAAGTTGGGGTCGGTGTTCCTGGAGTTGTTGATCTGGACGACGACCAGGCCGTAGGCGGTGACTCCGCCGATCACCAATGACAGCGAGGCGGTCGCCGCGACGAGCACGCGCGAGATCCGACCTAGTGGACCTGAGGACATGCCTTCAGCCTACCGAGGTCCGTAGAGTGCGGGCATCCCGGTTCGTTGCGTTCCCGTGATGGTTGCCCGGGCTAGTAGCCGTAGTGACCGCTGCCGCTCGCGGTCGCGGAGGGGGCGGGGCCACCTGAGCCGCTGGCGGTCACCGCGTAGAAGTTGCTCACGCCCTGACCCGAGGCCGCGCCGGGGCTGTCGCTGGTGAAGGTGTAGAGCGGCATCCCGTTGTAGGTGACCTGGGTTGTGCCCTCGGGGCGGGCGATCGTGCCCAGCTTCCCCGTGACGCCCGCGCCCGCGGACGCTGAGGCGGTACCGGAGGGAAGCAGAAGGGGTGGCCACGCACTCGCACACGAGCCGGTGCACTTGATCGAACCGTTCGTTTCGGTCTTCAGGTAGTAGAGCGTCATCCCCTGGGAGGTCACGAGCACCTTGCCGACGCCCGGGACCGTGGTGGCCGAAACCGTGACCGCGGTGCCGCCTCCACCCCCGCCCGAGGCCGGTGATGGCCCGCCGGCCAGGGTGGTCGATGACTTCGCACAGGCCGAGAAGAGCACCACGACCGCGACGGCGGCGACGACGCCACCTCCGAGCTTGCCGTTCAGGGACGTACGCATGCGGCCTCCTCGATAGCCGGCCGCAGGATTCGGCCGGTACATCCAGTAGTACGGCCGGCAACCCGATCCGGTTCGCCGAAACGTGGATACGCTCGACATGCGACCTACGGGTGGCCCGTCTCGGCCTGTATCCGGCGGAGAACGGGCAGGACCAGGCGATCCTTCTCGCGCCCGGTGGCCTCTTTCGACCGGATCACATCGGCCAAGGAGGCCACATCCACCTCGGCGCCGAGGATGGTGAGGTGCGTCGCGTCGCGGGCAACGTCCGCGTACCCCGTGGTTCCACTCGGTTCGAAGGTCAGATCCAGGCGGCCGAAATCGGTGACGAGGTTCCACACGCGAACGGCGGCAAGCGACGCTACGTCGTGGTTGAAGGCGATGCCCTCGGGCTGGGCGGACGTCCACACCCGGGCATGCAGTTCGTGCAGCGCGGCCGAAAGGCGACCGAGGTTCTTGGCGCTGGCATCCGGGACGATGTCGACATCAGTCGTGACGTACGGCGAGCCGTGGATCACCGCGGCGAATCCCCCGATCAGTACGGACCGTACGCCGTGGCGTGCCAGCAGGCCGAGGATCAGTTCGGGGCTGAAGTCAGGCTCCGGCATCGGCCAGCGCCTTCTGACCGGCCACCGCGAACCGCAGCGCGGCCTGATGGCGACGAACCCTGGCTTCGGCGTCGACCGCCAGGTTCGTGGAGGCGATCGACCAGTCCGAATCGTCTGCCGGAAGGAGTTGGGGGACCAGCTCCAGACTGCAGGCCCGCAACGCCGCGGCGACCCGCTGGTAGGAGGGCTCCGTTCTTCCGCGCTCGAGACGCGCGATGGCGGATTGCGTCGTGTTCAGGCGTTCGGCGAGCTCTCGCTGGGTTAGCCCGGCTCGCCTGCGAGCCTCTCTGATCAGGTCTGCGCCCTGCATGCGGCAAGTATAGCGGAAACGCTATGTCAGTGCCCGACCGCCAGCCGCCGACCCGATCGAGAGCGGTTCCCCGCGCCGCCTTCCCGATATCTCATCTGCTGCGCCGCAGGGGGCGCCGCTCGCGTCTGACGGTCTCGTTCAGCGATCCAGGATCCGTTCGCGCGCGGGGTCGTAGAGCGGCGTGAGCGAAACCGTCGCCGGCACGCGAGCGCCGTTGACGTCCAGTTCGTAGGAACCGGTCTGGACCATCTCGTCGGTGACGCCGTCCTCGGACTCGATCAGGCCGAGGCCGACGGCGCCTCCGAGCGTGTGGCCGTAGGCGCCGATCCGGTTCCCGCCGACGTGGGTGCCGTCGCGGTAGATCTGCTCGTGCCCGTAGAGGAGCGGCTCGGGGTCGTTCAGCAGGATCTGCACCATGCGGGCTTTCGACGGCCCGGCGTCGCGCTGGGCAACGAGCGCGTCACGCCCGACGAACCCGCTCGGCTTGTCCCACGAGATCGTGAAGTCGAGCCCAACCTCGATCGGCGTATCGGAGTTGTCGATGTCCAGCCCGTAGTCGCGGTAAGCCTTCTCCAGGCGCAGGGAGTTCATCGCCAGGATGCCGGCGTTGCGGATGCCGAGATCCTCACCGCTTGCGAACAGGGCGTCGTAGACGGTGAGCGCCATGTCGGCGGGCACGTGAAGCTCCCAGCCGAGTTCGCCGAGGTACGTGACGCGCATGGCTGTGCATCGTGCGTAGTGCAGGTCGATCTCCTGGGCGGTCATGTAGGGGAACGCGGCGTTGGAGAGGTCGGCGCTGGATACGCGCTGGAGCAACTCGCGCGACTTCGGGCCCTGGACGGTGAGGAGCGTGGTCGCCGAGGTCATGTCGACGACCGCGACGCGCGCGCCGTCCGGGGTATGGCGCCCCAGCCACGCGATGATCCTGCGGTGGATCAGGTCGGAGCCGACCACCACGAACGCGTCCTCGCGTTGGCGGGTGACGGTGACGTCGGCCTGGATGCCGCCGCGTTTGTCGCAGAACTGGGTGTAGACGATGCGGCCCACGGGGACGCTGACGTTGCTCACGGCCACGCGGTTCAGGAGCGCCTCGGCATCGCGACCGGTCACAAGGATCTTCGCCATGAGCGACATGTCCATGACGCCGACGGCCTCGCGCACCGCGAGGTGCTCGGCGGCCTGCGCGGGGAACGACTCGTCGCGCCCCCACCCGCGCGTGACCTCTTCCGGTTCTCCGCCCAGGGCGAACCACTCGGGGAACTCCCAGCCCGAGGACGAACCGAAGCGCCCCCCCGCCGCCGCGAGCCGGTCGTGTACGACCGAGCGCCGAACCCCTCGCGCGGTCTTCTGATGCCAGTTGGGGAACGCCGAATCCCCGAAGAGCGCACCGAGCTGTTCGACGGTGCGGTCGCGCCGGAACGCGGGGCTGGTTTGGTACGGGAAGGCGCGATCCACGGAAAGACCGGTGACGTCCATCGGCGGGATGCCGTCGGCGATCCACTGCGCCAGGAGCGATCCGACGCCGCCACCCAACAGGATCCCGAGCGAGTTCAGACCGGCCGCCGTGAAGTAGCCTCGGAGTTCCGGCGCTTCGCCGAGCATGGGCCCCAGGTCGTTCGTGAAGCTCTCCGGGCCGCAGAAGAAGATCTTGATCCCCGCCTGGTGGAGCGAGGGGAAGCGATCCATGGCGGTGGAGAGGAAGTCGCCGGTGCGCTCCCAGTCAGGCGGCAGCGTCACGAACCCGAGGTCCTCGGGGATCTTGCCCACCTGCCACGGGCCCGCGATCGGTTCGAACAGGCCGACCAGGATGCCGCCGGCCTCCTCGCGGTAGTAGCCGTAGCGGTCGGGATCCTCGACCACCGGCAGGCCCGGGTGCGCCCAGTCGACCGGCTCGGTGATCATGTAGTAGTGCTCGGCCGCTTGGAGGGGGACCGACACGCCGGCGAGTTCGCCCATCTGGCGCGCCCACATGCCACAGGCGTTCACGACGGTCTCGCACTCGATGGTTCCCCGATCGGTGACCACGCCGGTGACGTGACCGCTCGCTTGGGTGAAGCCGGTGACGGGCGTGCCTTCGATGATGGTGACGCCGTGCATGCGCGCCCCGCGCGCGAGCGCCATGGTCACGTCGGCGGGGTTCGCGCGGCCCTCGTCCGCAACGTAGAGCGCGGCGAGGATGTCGTCGACCTTCGCTTCGGGCCAGAAGTCCTTGACGTCGCCCGGTCCGACCATCTGCGCGTCCACCCCGTGCGCCCGGGCGAACGCCGCCTCTCGCGTGATGGTCTCCAGTCGCTGCTCGTTGCAGGCGAGGTGCAGGTGGCCGATGGGGCTGAAGCCGGTGTCCTGACCCGTCTCCTGCTCCAGCGCGCCAAGCAGGTCGCGGGTGTACCGGCTCATCCACAGCAACGTTTCGGACGTCATGCCGGCCGACGTGATGAGGCCCGCCGCGTGCCAGGTGGTACCGGACGTGAGCTGCTTGCGTTCCAGGAGGACGACGTCCTTGATGCCCATCTTGGCCAGGTGATAGGCCACGCTGGTGCCGATGACGCCGCCGCCGACCACGACCACGCGGGCGCGCTTCGGCAGGTCCCCGGTCGGGCCGGTGACGGTGGACTCGGGCTGCGTGCTCACGATGTGCTCCTTCGGTGAGGTGGGGGATCGAGCAAGAGATGAGCGGCGATGCTACAGAGGTCGAGCAGCTTCGGCTTCGTGAGGTCGCCCTGCCCGAGGGCCAGCTGGACGGAGAGACCATCGACCAGCGCGCCCAGGCTGACCACCGCGTCCTCGACGGCACTGGCGCGGAACGCGCCTCGGTCGCGCCCGTACCGGATGGTGTCGCCGAGGCTGCGGCGCCACCACGCTTCCAGCTCGCGGCCTCCTTCGGCGACCGCCGGGTCCGTCCCCGCCTTCGCCCAGACCTCGAACCACAGGGCCCAGAAGGGGTCGCCGGGGCCGTCTGCGGCCGCCAGATCGATGAGCTTCATCAGCCGTTCCCACGGGTCGGCGATGCCCGCGATCTCGGTGTCGACCTTGTCGTGGAAGCGCTGTTCGCTCCATCTGATCGCCTGGATGAGCAGGTCGTCCTTGGCGGGGAAATAGTAGGTGAGGTGACCCGGGCCGATCCCGGCCCGTTCGGCGATGTCCGACACGCGAACGTTGGCGAGACCGAGGTCGGCGATCGCCTGCGTCGCCGCGCGCAGCACCGCTTCCTCGCGGGCGCGCCCCTTCTCCCGGCGGGTGGTGACGTTCGTCATGGCGTTACGGGGTCGCCGACGGGGATCTGCTGGGTGATGCAGTGGGGGCCGCCGCCGCCGTAGTCGATGGTCACTCCCGGGACGCCGACCACCGTCCGGTCCGGGTAGACCTTGGCGAGCTGCTCCAACGCCTCCGCGTCCCGATGGTCGCCGGCGGTCGGAACGATCACGGCTCCGTTCGCGAGGTAGTGGTTCGCGTAGCAGAGCTTGGCGCCGGCGCCGACATCGAGCCGGGTGACCTCGAACGCGCGGCCCTTCGCGTCGCGGGCGTCCTGGAGGCGCCGGAGGTTCTCCTGCCCGGAGGCGTGATCGTTGTCGGCAGGGTCCTCCGGCGCCAGGAGGAGCACGTGACCGGGCGCGACGATCTGCGCCACGCCGTCGACGTGGCCGTCGGTGGCGTTGGGGCCAACGTCCGCCGCCATGCCGTGGGGGAGCCACACGATCGTCTCGACGCCCAGGTACTCTCGCAGGCCGTGTTCGATCTGGTCTTTGGTCAGCCCCGGGTTGCGGTTGGGGTTCAGCAGGCAGGCCTCGGTGGTCAGGAGCGTGCCCTCGCCGTCCACCAGGATGGCACCGCCCTCCAGGATGAACGGCGCGGTGAACACCTTCATCCCCAGGTGCCGGGCGATCCGCTCGGGCGCGGCGGCGTCGCTGTCGTAGGGGTGGAACCGCTCGCCCCACGCGTTGAACCCGAACTTCACCGCGGCCACGCGCCCTCCCTCGTCCCGAACGAAGATCGGTCCGCTGTCGCGCATCCACGAGTCGTCGATCGGGACGGCCAAGGGCTCGACGCCGTGCCCACACCGGTCCCGGACCTGGCCTTCATCGCCCGGGTTGCAGACCATGATCACCGGCTCGAAGTCCGCGATGGCGGCGGCGACCCCGGCGTACTCCCGTTGTGCGTCGTCCAGGCGTTCGTTCCACAGGTCGGGCCGGGTCGGCCAGGCCATGAGCGTTGCCGCATGGGGCGCCCACTCGGGCGGCATGTGCATCCCGGCCTGTCTCGGCGTCGTTGCCCGCTCAGTCACGGCGGTGGCTCCCTTCGATAGGGCGGAAGGCGGATATTGGATAGTATCCAAGATTCTGCGAGGTGGCCCGCCGGGTATCGTCGGGCAGCGAGCCAGGGGAGGGGAGTCAT
This sequence comes from Actinomycetes bacterium, assembly GCA_025351565.1. GTDB lineage: Bacteria > Actinomycetota > UBA4738 > UBA4738 > HRBIN12 > JANXVR01. The sequence continues at coordinate 1,594 of JANXVR010000089.1, read as the reverse complement.
GCACCTCAGTCCGACCGAGGAGGATCGTCTGCGCATCTTCCAGGCCGCGCAGCTCGCCCGTACGGTCCGGACGCGCGGACTCCCGCTGAACGCCCCAGAGGCCATCGCGCTGGCATGCGACGAGATGCATATGGCGGCGCGCGCGGGCTCGACCTACGCCGAGGTGCTGGAGGCGGGACGCGCGACCCTCGCCGCCGCGCCGCTGCTGGACGGTGTCGCCGGCCTGATCGATGAGATCCGGCTGGAGGTCCTCCTGGACGAAGGCACTCGGCTGGTCGTGCTCCGGGGTCCGTGGGCATGAGCGATCCGATCGTCCTGTCCGAAAGCAAGGAGCGCCGGCACCTGACGGTCACGAGCGTATCGGCGCGCGTGATCCGCGTGTCCTCCCACTACCCGTTCCACCGGGTGAATGCGCGGTTGGAGTTCGATCGCGTCGCGGCCGAAGGGTTCCGATTGGACATCCCGGCCGGGACGTCTCTGCGATGGGGACCGGGGGAGCGCCGCGACGTGACGCTCGTTGCCTACGGCGGCCGGGGCGGCGCCTGATGGAGCTCTCGCGCGAGGAGTACGCGCGCCGCTACGGGCCCACCGTGGGCGATCTGGTTCGCCTCGGTGACACCGATCTGCGCGTGCACGTCGATGCCGACGATGTCGGCTACGGCGACGAGCCGATGTGGGGCTTCGCGAAGAATTGGCGTTCACGGCAGGCGCAGCAGGACCGTCCGACCGGTGACAGCGAGCTGGACATGATCCTCGTCGGCGTGACGCTCATCGACCCCGTGCTTGGCGTGCGAAAGACGAACATCGGGATCAAGGACGGACGCATCGCCGGGATCGGCCGCGCGGGGAACCCCGACATCACCGACGGCATAGACCTGGTCATCGGCCCGAATACCTGGCCCTGCAACGCCTATGGCCTCATCGCGACCGCGGGGGCGGTCGACAGCCACGTCCACGCCATCACGCCGCGACTGGTGCCGGTCGCGCTGTCCGCCGGGGTGACCACGCTCATCACCGCAGGCTTCGAGGAGCCGGTCTACGTCATGGACAAGACCTATCGAGCGTTCGAACACCTGCCGGTCAACCTGGGATTGCAGGCGAGCGCGCGCACCGACGCGCGCGAGCCGGTGGAGCGGGTGATCGAAGCAGGGGCGTGCGGCCTGAAGATCCATGAGGACTGGGGCGCCTACCCCGAGATCATCGACGCCACACTCACCCTCGCCGGCGCGCACGACGTCGCCGTTTGCCTGCATACCGACGGCCTGAACGAGTCAGCCGAACTCGAGGACACCGTCGCCGCGATCGCCGGACGGACCGTGCACGCCTACCACGTTGAGGGGACAGGAGGCGGCCACTTCCCGGACGTCATCGGCCTGGTCCGTGAACCGAACATCATCTGTTCCTCAACGACGCCAACCCTGCCGTACGGCCGCGCGACCGCGGCGGAGCACCTGGAGATGATCCTGGCCGTCCACGGCGGTTCGGTCGACGTTCCCGAGGACGTCGCCGCTGCTCGCGAACGCATCCACGAGGGGTCGATGGCCGCTGAAGGCCCGCTCCACGACATGGGCGCCATCTCGATCATCAACTCCGA
>JANXVR010000071.1 GCA_025351565.1 Actinomycetes bacterium | reverse complement strand
GGTAGCCGACGATCGAGAGGAAATACCCGTTCCAGGCGCTCGCTCCGGTCCACCCTGCTGGGGCGGTCATCCCGGAAGGCAGTCCGCCGATGTTGATCGTGCCGAAGTTCCGGGCGATCGTCTCCTCCATACACCCATCTGCCCCGGACGCTGGGCTGCAGAGCGCCGTGGTCGGGTAGGCCACGCGGTTCACGAAGCTGGTGTCCGGGGTGCTGGCCACGGCCTGCGCCTGCGCGATCGTCGCCGCTCCCAGGGCCGGTGAGAAGCCGTTCATCGTCAGGATCGCCGACAGCGTCCCGCCCTGCTGGTCACGCGACCCGCCGCAGGGCTGCGTGTCGGTCTCCCCCGTCGCGGACGGCGGAGGGCACACGTTCGACGCCGACGCGGCGGTCGTGCTGTCGGTCTCGAACGTCTCGCTCCCCGGGGCGGTGAACGCGAACTGCGTGCTGCCGCCGCTCACCGGGCTCGTCACGGTGGCGCCGTTGCAGGCGACATCGGTCGGGCACCGGACACGCGAGTAGTTGCTGGCGCCCGATCCCGGATCCGTATCGGCCGCGGTGGTGGTGGCCACCGACCCGCCGGCCGTGTACGTGGTGCCGTCGTTGACCAGGCTCACGGCCGATCGGGTGACGCTCCCCTGGGTCTGCGAGACCTGCTCGACCTGACTGCTGGACTCCACGTCCGGCGTGAGGAGATCGCCCGACGTGAACTCGAGGCTGTTCACGCTGCCGGCGATATTGATGTCTCCGGCCGGCACGGAGGCCGACCCGAAGAAGAACGCCTGGCACGGAGCCGCGAACGGGTGAAGTGTGGTACTCCGACAACCCCCCGCGGGGGACCAGAAGAGGCTCTGAACCTGGACGATCTTGTTCGGAGCGCTCTTGCCCGCCGTCCAGGTCACGATGACGGTGACCCGGTACGGCGCGTTGGTGACCGAATCGTTCTGCGTGTCGTAGATCGACCAGCTGTACGCCACGTTGTTCTTCGTGATCGTGCCCGTGTGCGGGATCAGCGGCTGGGTCGGGTTCACGGCCGTGGGGGTCGCGTTGTTGATGACCTTCTCCCCAGAGCCAGGCGTGGTGCCGGCGGCGCAGGACAGGAATCGATAGGTGCCACTGCAGCTCACGATGTTCGAGTCACCGGCCAGGTCCGTCGTGAGCAACCCCGTCTGGATCTTCGAGTAGGCCAGGCCGCGAGCGTCCTCCATGATCTGGTTCGCAACACCGGTGGCAGCGTCCTTCTGGCGAGCCAGATCCTCGTAGCCGAACCCGATGGTGGCCGCGAACGCGAGGGTGAGGAGAGATGCAACGATCACGGTGATGGCGATGACCGTCTCGATCAGGGTGAAACCCCCGTCATCACGAGACAGGCGTGCGCGGAGCCGAACAGGCGTCGGCGGATCACCCGCAGCATGAAACCCGGCATCTCGCATCCCGTGAGGTGTCGGCAGCCGCCGGGTTCACCTTGAGCTCACCGGCCGCCCGCCCATCCTGGGCTTATCGGGTCGTTCCTCCGTTCGTGCCCGACCGTGTGCCACCATGCCCGTCATGGCCAAGATCGACATGAGGTCCCCACGGATCTGGGTTCCGGCGCTCGTGTTCCTGCTCGCGGCCGGGCTCCGTCTGTTCTCTCTTTCGTCACCGCCCAACCTCTATTGGGACGAGCAGTACTACGCCTTCGACGCTGAGGTGTACCTGGGCGGTGGGATCGGTCAGACTGTCGGCCTCCCTCCGGCGGTGAAGATCGCCGACGAGGGGACGTGGGTCCATCCGCCGGCGGGCAAGTGGATGATCGCCCTCCTGGGTGTCGGCCCCTTCGGTAACCAGCCTCTCGGGTGGAGGGTGCCTTCGGCGGTCTTCGGGATCGCGGGGGTGGTGCTGCTGTACTTCCTGGCACTGGAACTGTGGGATTCGGTCTGGTGGGCCGGGCTGGCCGCGCTGCTGCTGTCCCTGGACGGCCTGCACATCGTGCAGAGCCGGATCTGCATGCTCGACATCTTCCTCAGCACCTTCATCCTTGCCGGCTTCCTTCTCCTGGTACTCGACCGCCGGCGCGCGCGCGCGCCCTCAGACTCCCGGACGTCTCTGGTGAGCCGGGTCTTCGGATCCGGGTACCGGCTGGGGGCGGGGGCGGCTCTCGGAGCTGCCGTG
>JANXVR010000059.1 GCA_025351565.1 Actinomycetes bacterium | reverse complement strand
CCCGCGCCGACCCCGAGCTCCAGACGCCCGGCGCTGATCCGGTCCACGGTCGCGGCCATCTTCGCGAGCATCCCCGCATCGCGGAACGGGGAACACAGCACCAGCGTCCCGACACGGACGCGCTGCGTGATCGCGGCCACGGCCGACAACAACGTCATGGCCTCCAACGAGGCGATGGGAGCAGGGTCGGCTCCATACCGACCGAATGAGTAGAAGAGGTGGTCCGAGACCCAGACCGAATCGAACCCCAATGCTTCAGCGCGCGTGGCCCACGTGGCCACCAGGCCGTAGTCCGCGTGCGTGCCCGGTGGCGCAGAGAAGCCGTAGTGGGGCAGCGCCAGTCCGAATCGCATGGGCGCAAGGATACGGAACGGGCCCGCGCGCCGTCAGGGAGCTGGCGAGGCGCTCTGCAGCGAGCGGGCCTGCAGATCCCCGCGCAGCAGCACGATCCCCTTCGCGTCGCGAACCACGACCTCCTCGAACATCGACAGATCCTCGTTCAGCGACGTGCCCACGCTGGCGGCCCCGCCCGAATCTAGCCGCCTGATGCTGCCCACCACCACTTTGCGGCCCAGGCCCACCAACGAGACTTCCAGCGGTAGCCGCGACGGGTCCACCCGGAGTGCGGCGATGGTCACGATGGCCGTGTCCGGGGATCGCGGAGCGAGGAGGGTCAGCGCGCTGCCGCTCGCCGGTCCCCCTCCCACCGGCGCCAGGGTCCCCATCTCAACACTGTTGCTCGGGTCGCTGAACTCCATGCTCCGAAGGACCCATCGGAAGATGTCCATCGAGTCCCGGTTCCGAACGCTGGACGTGACGGCCTGATCGCGGAACCTCGCCGCGCGTCCGGCCATGACCGCGCCGAACCCCAGCCCTGCAACAGCAACCATCGCGGCAACAGCCGTCGCCACGGCCATGCGCCCTCGGCGGCGTGTGGCTGATCGGCCGGCCGCGCCCCTCCGAACGGCCGCGACCAGGCGGTCCTCCAGTCCGGGCGAGGCTGCGACGGGCGCCAGCACGTAGACGAGTGAACCTGCCGCCGCGTCTAACTCCCCCGCCTCCTTGCGACACGCGGCGCACCAGGCGAGGTGCTTATCGACGCCGCCGGTCCCTCCCGCCACGAGCGTGCCCAAGCTTCGCTCCACCAACAGCGAGCGAACCTCTACGCACGTCACAGTTCTTTGCCTTCGTTCGCCTTGCGGATCTTGATGAGGGCGGTGCGAAGCCGTGTCTTCACCGTGCCGAGCGGGATGTGATCCTGCTCGGATATCTCGCGGGCGGTCAGCCCGCGGAAGTAGGCACGGGCGATCAGGCGGCGTTCGGATCCGGAGAGAGAGGCGAGCGCCCGGATGGCGGCATCGTGCTCCATGAACGCTCGCTCTTCGTCCGTGCCTTCCTGCTCGGGGACCTGGTCCACCAACACCAGGGTTGGACGCGTCACGCCCGTCTCCCGGCGGAGCCGATCCACGGCCAGGTTGTGCGCGATGGTCATGAGCCAGGTGGAGAGCCGTCCGCGGGCGGGATCGAAGCTGCCCGCTTTCCGCCACGCGGCCAGGAACACGTCTTGTGTGAGTTCCTCTGCAGCCTCGCGGGTGCCCAGGAGGCGCATCCCCAGGGTGAACACGGGGCGGCCGAACCGCGCGTAGAGCATGCGGATGGCGGTGTCGTCGCCGGCAAGGAGCCCTTCCACGAGTTGCTGTTCCTCTTTCGGTAGGAGCGGGCCGTCTTGCACTCTTCGTTCCCTCCGGTATACGCGACGCGGCGCCGCGCGAGCTTGCCGGTCAGCGTAGGCTCAGGGAACGGACCACGCACGCGATCGGGCACATGATAGGGTTTCCCATATGAGAAACAGACGCCGAGCCGGGCTCATGCTCACCGTGGCGGTGATGGCCGGTGCCATCGGGATGCAGGCATCCTCGGCCACGACGCCTCCGCCCACCATCCTGTCCCTGCATCTAACGGGTGTAGTCGATCCGTTCGTCGCCGATGCCATCCGTGGCGGCATCCAGCAGGCCAACACCAACGGAGACGCCGCTGTGCTCCTGACCATCGACACGCCGGGCGGGCTCTCCTCTTCCATGCGCGAGATCACCGAGGCGATCCTGGGGTCGGCTGTTCCGGTCATCTGCTACGTCGGACCGGCCGGTGCCCGTGCCGCCTCGGCCGGCGCCTACATACTTCTGTCGTGCCCGGTCGCGGCCATGGCCCCCGGCACGAATGTCGGTGCATCCACCCCCGTCGGCCTCACCGGCGGGACGGAGAGTTCGAAGGTGGTCCAAGACGCGACCGCCACCATCAGAAGTCTGGCGGAGACCTACGGCCGCAACGCCGAGATCGCCGCCGCGTTCGTGACCGACTCGCTGAGCATCAGCGCGGAGACCGCGCTCTCCGAACACATCGCCGACCGGGTCGAGCCTTCGCAGGCTTCGCTGCTGGCCGGCCTCTCGGGGACCGGCGTGACCCTGGCGAACGGCCGGACGGTGACGTTCGGTGACCTCGGCGCGGCCACCATCGCCGAGCGCCATCTGGCGCCGCTGGTCGGCGTGCTGCACGACCTGTTCGATCCGAACCTGGCGTTCATCTTCTTCTGGCTCGGCCTGATCCTGATCGTGATCGAAGTCATCGTCCCCGGGCACATCTTCAGCGGCACGGTCGGAACGGTGCTGTTCCTCATCGCGGTGGCCTCGTTCGGATTCCTGCCCATCCGGTTGATCGGGGTGGCGCTGCTCGTGGCCTCGGCTATCTTCCTCATCGTCGAGGTGAAGACCCCTACGCACGGCGCGCTCACCGGCGCGGGGCTGGCGTGTCTGGTCGCCGGGGGGCTCCTGCTCTACAACGGGTCGGGCGGGGTGCGGGTCTCCCTCGTCGTGCTCGCCACGGTGACCGTCGTGGTGGGCACCTTCTTCGTCTTCCTCATCTCCAAGCTCATCGGCCTGCGGCAGATGGCGCCAGCGCTGGCCCCGGGACAGGCGGTTGTTGGGATGGAAGGCGTGGTGCTGGCCGGCGGGCTCGGGCCCACGGGCGTGGTTCGCGTGGCTTCGGAGGAATGGCAGGCCAAGGCGCCCGCCCCTCTCGCTTCGGGTTCGAAGATCAAGGTCACCGCGCTCGACGGGCTCGTGCTCACCGTCGAGCCGGTTCCTGACGGGCACGACTCGGCCGGTGGCTCCCCGCCGGCTCAGGAAGGGAGGAACGTGTGAATCCATTGCTGATCGCGCTCGCGGTCATCGTGGTGTTGGTCGTGCTCTTCTTGGCCAACGCCATCCGGATCGTTCGCGAGTACCAGAGGTTGGTTGTCTTCAGGCTGGGCCGCCTGCTGGGAACGAAGGGTCCCGGCTTGGTGCTCCTCATCCCGTTCATCGACAAGGCCATCCTGGTGGACCTGCGCGAGCGATACCTGGAGATCCCCCACCAGACGGCCATCACGGAGGACAACGCGCCCATCTCCATCGACTTCATCGTGTTCACGAAGGTCATCGACCCGCAGGCCTCGGTGGTGGCGGTCGGGAACTTCGAAGGCGCGGCGCAGAACGTCGCCGCAACCACCCTGCGATCGGTCGTCGGTGACATGTCGCTGGACGACGTGTTGGCCAAGCGCGAGAACATGAATGAGATCCTCCGGACCAAGCTCGACGAAGTGACGGAGCGCTGGGGCGTGAAGGTCACGAACGTGGAGATCCGCGAGATCATCCCGCCCCCCGCCGTGCAGGAGGCGATGACCCGCCAGATGTCCGCGGAGCGGACGCGCCGCGCCGTGGTCACCGAGGCCGAGGGCTCGAAGTCGGCGTCGATCACCGTTGCGGAAGGCAGCAAGCAGGCCGCGGTCCTCAACGCCGAGGGCGCGAAGCAGTCGGCCATCTTGAACGCGGAGGGCGATCGGCAGTCCGCGATCCTTCGCGCCGAAGGGTTCGCGCTCGCGCTCGCGAAGATCTATGAGACCGCGAGCACCGTCGATCAGAAGACGATGAACCTCCAGTACCTGGAGGCGCTGAAGTCGATCGGTGGGTCGGCCTCGTCTAAGATCGTCGTGCCCATGGAATTGTCCGGACTGGTGGGGGCGTTCACCGCCGTCACCGCGGCCGCGGACGCGGACGGCAAGGCGAAGGATGTGCCCTAGACCGGGATGGTGAGACCGGCCTGCTGCATCGCCAGCTGGAAGTCGTGCTGATTGCTGACGGCTTTCATCGCGGACTCTACGGTGATCCTGCCGTCCTTCAGCAGCTCCAGCATCGACTGGTCGAACGTGACCATGCCGTAGTAGCCGCCCTCGGCGATGACTTCCTTCAACTCGTGGGTACGCTCGGGGTCTGAGATACGCTCGGCCACGCGGCCGTTGTTGATGAGGATCTCCAGGCCGGGCACCCTGCCGCCGTCGATGGTGGGAACCAAGCGCTGGCAGATGATGCCCCGCAGGGTACCGGCGAGGGCCAAGCGGACCTGCTTCTGCTGATAGGGCGGGAAGAAGTCGATCACGCGGTTCACGGTTTCCGTCGCGTCCACCGTGTGCAGCGTGGACATGACGAGGTGACCGGTTTCGGCCGCCGCGATCGCCGCGCGGACCGTCTCGGTGTCACGCATCTCACCGATGAGGATCACGTCGGGGTCCTGGCGGAGCGCCGCCCGCAGGGCCGCCAGGAAGTCCATGGTGTCGTTGCCGATCTCACGTTGATTGATGGAGGCCATGCAGTCCTTGTGCAGGACCTCGATGGGATCTTCGACCGTGACGATGTGCACGGCCTTCGTCCTGTTGATGTAGTCGATCATGGCCGCCAGCGTGGTGGTCTTGCCCGAACCGGTGGGCCCGGTCACCAGGACCAGTCCGCGATGCTCGTCGGCGATGGTGCGGACCGATTCGGGGAGACCGATCTCCTCGAACGACGGACCGCCGAACCGGAGCTTGCGGAGCACCATGCTGATGGAGCCACGCTGGCGGAACACGTTCACTCGGAAGCGGCCGATGTCCGGGAGCGAGTACGCGAAGTCCACCTCACCCAGGTCTTTGAACTTCTGCATGCGGTCTTCCGGGATGATGCCCTCGGCGATCAGCCGCGTGTCGTCGGGCATGAGTGGGTCGCGCTCGAGGCGGATCAAGCCGTCCGGGAGCCGGATCATCGGCGCGGACCCGACCTTCACATGCAGGTCAGAGCCCTCGCCGCCAACCAACTGCTGCAACCAGCCGTCGAATTCCACGACGATCGGCGCCTTTTCCATGTTCGATGTCCCCTCAGATCCGATGGCGGTTTGTGAGCCCGGAGGCGGCGTGCCACCTCCGGGCGTCCCCACACTCATCGGCGGACCGGCGGCCCGACTTCAGTACGTAGCCTAGATTCCTGGGCTACGTACGTTCCGCCTCGGCGGAGGCGCGGCAGGCCCCCGTGGGCTCGGGCTCGAACCCGGTGAGGGTGAGCGCAGGCCGCGAAGACGCGAGGATCCCCTCCAACAGGCCCTTGTGAACACCGCAGATCAGATCGGCGTGCTCGGCCTGGAGATCGCGGAACGGGCATGCGCGCAGGGTGATGTCCACGGTTCGGGCGCTCCGCCGGCGGAAGCGCGGGTCGAACCCGGCTTCGGCCATCGCCTCTTGCAGGACCGCCAGGTCGGGCCCCGGGGCGCGGCGCGCGGCCGGCTTCGGCGCGCTCCGGGCCACCAGGTAGGCGCCCCACTCGCGCGCCATCTCCTGCGCTCGTTCATGCCGCCGTACGCCCGAGACCAGCGGCGTGAGGATCTCGGCCAGGAGCCGGTAGTCGCGTCCGGCGTGATCGTCCACGCCGACGGCCGAGTACAGGGTCTGCGGACGGCCGGCCCCGGTTCCCTTGCGCGTTTCGCTCGAGACCAAGCCGACTTCCTCCAGACGGCGCAGGTGGGGACGGAGCGTGTTCGCGTGCAGCGAGAGTCTGGTCGACAGCTCACGCACACCTACCGGGCGACCGGACAGCCGGAGGTAGCGGTACAGGCGGTAGCGGGTGTCGTCGGCAAGGGCTTTGTGGACCTCGAGCGGGGTGGGTTCCGGCATCGTTCCCCTGTCCTGCGGCTATCATGCATTTCCACGGTTATGACCGTGCAATCCGACTCTACCCGTAAGGGGTGCCCGATGGTCACCGAACAGCAGGTTCGCGAAGCGCTCCGCAGCGTGATGGACCCCGAGATCGGCCGCCCCATCGAAGACATCGGGATGCTGGAGAGCATCACCGTGGATGGCAGCACGGTTCGCGTCGGCGTGCTCATCACCATCGAGGGCTGCCCCCTGAAGGACCGGATCACCCAAGACGTCACCGCCGCGGTTCGCCCGCTGGAAGGTGTCGAGAAGGTCGAGGTCCCGCTCACACCGATGAGCCCGGACCAGCGCGCCGAACTGGTGGCCAAGCTCCGCGGCCCCGGCGCGGCGGCCGCCACCCCCGCGAGCCCGCAGAAGATCAGCTTCCCCGACTCCACCTCGATCATCGCGATCGCCAGCGGCAAGGGCGGCGTCGGCAAGTCCTCGGTCACGGTGAACCTGGCGGCGGCACTGGCGGCCGAAGGGCATCGCGTGGGCGTGCTGGACGCAGACGTCTGGGGCTTCAGCGTGCCGCGCATGCTCGGCGTCGCCGGTAAGCCCGTCGGCTTCAACGACATGATCCTGCCGCTGGAAGGTCACGGCGTGAAGGTCATCTCCATGGGCTTCTTCGTGCCGGAGGAGACGCCGGTCATCTGGCGAGGTCCCATGCTCCACAAGGCCATCGAACAGTTCCTGGGCGACGTCTACTGGGGCGATCTCGACTACCTGCTCTGCGACCTGCCCCCGGGGACCGGCGACGTGAGCATCTCGCTGGCCTCGTTCATCCCGGGCGCGTCGATGCTCGTGGTCACCACGCCGCAAGAGGCCGCCCGCAAGGTTGCCGAGCGCGCCGGCAAGATGGCCGAACGAACGAACCTCCGCCCGATCGGCGTCATCGAGAACATGAGCTACTACCTCTGCCCCCACTGCGGCGAACGCGACGACATCTTCGGCACCGGCGGGGGCCAGGAAGCCGCCGACACTCTCGGCGTGCCGTTGATGGGCCAGATCCCGCTGCTCCCCCTGCTCCGGGCGGGCGGGGACTCCGGTGTACCGATCGTCGTGAGCGATCCCGAGGCGGAGGCGAGCGTGGTGCTCCGTGCCGCCGCCACTGCCGTGGCCAGGGCGACCAAGACCAGGGTCGGCAAGCCGCTCGCGCTGTTCACGGGTGGAGCTTTTGCCGGCAGCGACGCCGAAAGCCACGCCCACTCACACTGACATCACGAGCACGCAGGAACTACTCCGCGCGATGTTCGACCATCACGTCTGGGCCACGATCTCGTTGATCGGCGCGCTGGAGGAGCTATCTGCCGAACAGCTGGGCCACCCACCGCGACCGCCCGCAGCGCTTCGAACCGAGATCCAAGGCAACGCCGCCCGGTGGGGGCAGGCCTTGGAGCGCTTGGAAGCCGGCACCCTCGATACCACCATCGAAGCGAGAGACGATTACCCGCGAACCGAGCACGCCGAGGGCTTGCTGCTCGTCCAGGCCGTCCACCACCGCAACGATCATCGAACGTAGATCTGTTCGGTGTTCGGCGTTCGGCGCTCGGCGCTCTGGGACTCGAGGTTCCGAACTCGACGTCTGGGAGTTCTGGCTGCGCCGACAGACCTGAGGGCTCCGGTTTCCTTGGATCGACAGAAATTCAGCACATCCAGACCCGAACCGGGGAAGGTCCTGGCGGCGAACCAGCAGGCGATGAGCCGATCCGCCAAGTTGATGAGTCTGACGATCGCCGTGTTCATCCTCGCCGGAACCGCAGGTGCATACGCATATGTCCGGGGCGCCTGGCTCTACCGCGGCTTCGCTCCACCGGCGGCCCTCGGGTCAGTGCCGGTACCGGGACACCCGGGACGCAGGGTCCAGGTTGGATCCAGCACTCTTCGATCATTCGCAGTCACGAGTGCTGCCCTTGGTGGTGCGACGGTCACTTCGCTGGTGCTGTTGCCACCCGGATATGCGGCGAGTTCGACCACTCGCTATCCGGTCCTGTATCTACTCCACGGCACCCCGGGCCAGCCGATGAACTTCGTCAATGTCGGCCAGGTCGGAGTTTGGTTGTCGGAACTGATCGCGCGTGGACAGATCCAGCCGATGATCATCGTGCTACCGGCGGGTGGCCTCGCGACGTTTTCGAACAACGAATGGGCCAACGGAGTGGGACCGGCCGCGGCATGGGACACCTACCTGGCCCGGGATGTCGTCAACGCGGTTGATGCCAGTTTCCGCACCATCCCGCAAGGATGGGGACGCGCGATCGGTGGCCTGTCCGAGGGCGGCTACGGGGCGATCAACATCGCTCTGCACCACCCCGGTGAATTCGGCACGGTCCAGAGCTGGTCCGGCTACGAGCAGGCTCCGAACATCTCTGTCTTCGGTGGAGATCCGCAGCGCCTCGCGGCAAATAGCCCACTAACGGAACTCCCGGCGGTTGCCCCCACGCTCGTTCGAGACCGAACATTCTTCTGGTTCTACACCTCCACCCTCGATGAATCGAGGGCTCAGAACATCGCTTTCGCTCACGCTCTGACGAAGGCGAGGGTCGAACACAAGTTCTTCATCGTCCCGGGGTCCCACAACTGGGCCACCTGGCGGCCGCGGGTTCCGGCTGCCTTGATCGCAGCGTCGAAACATCTGACCCGGCGCTCGCTCGCCGTCCGACCGGAGACGTCAAGACATCATAAGAACGGGCCACATCGTGTCCACTGACACGGTTTCAACCGTGGCCCCCGCAGTGCGGCTGCGACTAGACACGCCGCAACGCTCGGTCAGGACCGGCGACGCGGTGCTCATCGCGTGTGCGGGAGTCGCGATGTCGGTAGCGTCGATCGGAAGCCTTTACCTCCTGCGCGGCGTGAGTTCTGGTATGCCCGGACCGCTCGTCCACGACGTCTTACCCCTCGATGAACTCCCCAACCTGGCCGTGATGCCACTGGCGGTCTACCTGCCGGTGTTCGTAGGCATGGCGCTACTCCTCGGATGGCTCGCCCGGAGTCGTGGACTGGGCCGGATCGGCTCCGCCGTACTTCTGGGCAGCGTCGTCGGTGGAACCCTTTTCATGATCGACACCTTGTCCCTCTTCGCGATCCGCCAAGTCCCGCTGAACCGGGCTTTCTGGCTGACGTTGCACCTGAGGACGATCTCGCCTCCCGTGCTCCTGGCGGCGGGGGCGGGCGCGCTCTTCGGCCGGTCGGCAGGGCCGCGACACGCGAGGCTCCGCGTCGCGTTCGGATGGCTGGCCGCCGGGGCCGGCATCCTGAACCTCCTGTCGGCGGTGATCCCGCACGGAGGCGGTCCCCTTCTTTTGGAAGGCATATTCCCCGCCGCCGTTCCGCAGGCAGCCAGCGCAGCTACCGTCGCTGCCGGCGCCGGCTTGCTGACGGTGGCTCGAGGACTTTCAAGAGGGAAGCGGCGAGCGTGGATGGCGGCCGAACTCCTGCTCGCGAGCTCCTCGGTGCTCCACCTCTTGAAGGGCCTCGATCAGCCTGAGACATTCATCACGGGTGCGATCGCCATAGCGTTGCTCGCCTGCCGGGCGGAGTTCGACGTCGCGGGCGACCCGGCCTCACGCCTGCCCGCTCTGGTCTGGTCGGGGGTGTTCCTGCTCGGAACCTACCTCTACGGCGCAGGTGCGCTGTTCGTGAACCGATCGCTCGTAGACCAGCCGTGGTCGCCGGGTTTCGCGGTCGCTGCGACGACCCGGGCGTTGCTTGGGCTCGGTGTCCATCCCTCGCCCGGCGTTCGTCCGCCGTTCGGCACCTGGTTCCCGCTGTCTGTGGGATTACTCGCCGCTCTTGGGGCCACCGTCACCCTCGAAGCGTGGCTTCGGCCGTGGCGATACCGGCTGCAGCGCCAAGCGCATGAGCATGCCACAGCGGACAACCTGGTGCGTGCCTGGGGGCGAGACACCCTCGCGCCCTTCACGCTCCGCGACGACAAGGCCCTCTTCTTCTCCCCGAAGGGGGACGCGTTCCTTGCCTACACCGTTCGCTGCGGGGTGGCGCTCATCTCGGGTGACCCAATAGGCCCGCCCGGCAGCGGTCGTGAGACGCTCGACGCGTTCATCCCGTTCGCGCACGCCCACGGTTGGCGGATCGCGGTGCTCGGCGCGTCCGGCGCCTCGCTGCCCGACTACCGGTCCTTGGGCCTTCGTAGCATGTACTGGGGCGACGAGGCGATCGTCGACACCCTCGCGTTCACGCTGGAAGGGCGATCGATCCGGAAGGTCCGCCAATCCGTCCACCGCCTCCAGCGGGCGGGCTATCGAATGCAGATCCTGCCCGGCGAACAGGTGAACGAGACGCTGCGGACTCAGCTGGCGGCCATCACGACGACTTGGGCCGCAGGAGTATCGGTGGGATACGTGATGAGTCTGGACGGCTTAGACAGCGAAGCGGGCCGCTGCGCGCTCTTCGCGATCGGCTTCGACCAGGATGGCGTCCCTCAGGGTTTCCTCCACCTTGCCGTCCACGACCGTGAACAGGCTCTGTCCCTGTCGACGATGCCACGGCTACCCGGCACGCCGAACGGCTTCAACGAATGGCTGATCTCCGGAACGGCCGCCTGGGCTCGCGATCACGGCCTCTCGAGGCTATCCCTGAACTTCGCCCCGTTCGCGCAACTCTTCGAGCCCGCCCATGGGCTGGGGCTCGGGGGGCGGATGCTGCGACGGGCGCTGCTAACCCTGAAATCGCGACTCGGCCTACAGCTGGACAATCTCCTCCGGTTTGCGGAGCAGTTCCGGCCCGATTGGGAACCCCGGTTCGTAGTGTTCGAGCGCCCCTTCGATCTGCCTCGGGTCGGGATCGCCGGGCTCCGCGTCGAGGGCTACTTCGGGAAACCGGCGAGCGTGTGAGTGCAGCGGCCGGGCTTGCCCTGGCGGTCGTCTCTGCATGTCTGATCAACGGTGGTCTCTTCGTGCAGCACGCGGCAGTCTCAGCGGCGCCGACGCTGCTGCTCCGTCACCCTTGGTCCTCACTTCGATCGCTCCTGGCCTCGCCCGCCTGGATCGCCGGATACCTGGCTGGGATCGTCGGCTGGGCCATATATGTCACGGCGTTGGCGTTGGCGTCCCTCTCGCTGGTGCAGGCGGCGTCCGCCGGAGGGATCGGCGTCATCGCGCTCCTCACATGGCGATCCGGCAAGGGGCGTTTGACGAACACCGAACGCATCGCAACGGTGCTGGCGATCGCCGGGTTGCTGCTCCTTTCTGCCTCGCTCGGGCCCCGGGCACCAACGGTGAACATCGCCTCGGGCTCCGTGATCCTTTGGGTCTGTGCGGCGGCGCTCGCTGCCGCGATCGCCGCAGGGCCGCTGTCGACCAGGCTCCGGCCGGGGGCAGGGTTGGGCGTGGCCGCGGGCTGTCTGTACGCCGCCGGTGACATCGCCACGAAAGGAGCGCTCACCCCCGGCGGCTCGCTGTGGCTGATCCCGATCCTCCTCACCTGTCACCTTGGCGGATTCGTGACGATCAATCTCGGATTCCAGCGTGGCTCCGCGATGACCACGGCCGGCCCGGCAACACTCCTCCTGTCGGCGATCCCTATCAGCGCGGGGCTGATCCTGTTCCACGACGGATTGCCGAACGGCGCCGCCGGCCTGGTCCGAGTGGTCGCGTTCGCAGCGGTGGTGACCGGGGCCGTGCTCCTCGCCACACCTGCAGCCGCCGGGCAAGCGGAGGGTCAGGGAGCGTTCGAAACGGGCGTGCAGGAGAATCCATGGCCGGCCCACGTCAGCTCCTCGGACAGCTGATCGCGCCAGAGGGTCCAGTCATGGCCGCCCTGAAGAGACCGGAATCGGTGAGGCACACTGAGGCGCACCAGCACTCGATCAAGGGCGCGGTTACTCGCCGCGAACCGGTCGGACGTCCCAACATAGAAGGACATCCGGATGGGATCCTTCGCCAGTGTCGGGTGCAATCCCGACACGTAACGCAGCGGTGAGTCGGCTTTCCACGCGGCGGTTCCCGGGTGCCCCTCGACGCTCGGTGTATTGGCCACGTAATACCCGGACCAAGCCGACACAGCCCCGAACAGGTCCCGATTCTTCAGGCCGAGGTTCATGGCACCGAAGGCACCCATAGAGAGTCCGGCCACCGCGCGATCCGATCGATCTGCGCACGTCGAGAACGACCTGTCGACCCATGGGATGAGTTCCGTGGACAGGAACGATCCCCAGCGCTGGGACGGATCCACGAAGGAGTCCGACCATTCTGTGTCTGTGGCAGGAGTGGGACCGCCTGTCGGGGCTACGACGATGGTCGCCGGGAGATCCCCGGATGCGATCAGCCCGTCCAACACGTTGGCAAGGTCCAGGTTCTGGAAGAGTGCGTCTGGGGTGCCGGGCAGGCCGTGCAACAAGTAGAGAACCGGGTATCGCTGGGACGCCGTGTACCCCACCGGGAGGTAGACGAGGACACGGATCGAACGGTCGAGCAGCACGGAATGGACCTGATGGGCATCGACCCGGGAAGATGCCTGCGCGGACACAGGGACCAGTGCCAAGGACTGCGCGCACGCCCAAGCCAGGAGCAGCGAAGAGAACGGCGCGAATCGAAGGATGTGCCTCATGGCGGCCTACCCATAGTAACCGGACCGCTACGGTTGCTGATTCTTCGAACCTTTGAAGATGCGGAGCAACAGGAACAGTGAGGGTGCCAGGAGCAGCGCGCCCACGCCGTACCCAACCGTGATCGCGCGCAGGGATCCGATCGGCGCCGCCACGTCTGCGGCCTTCACGTCCGGCACGATGAGGTAGGGCCACTGTGAAACGCCCCATCCCGCTATCACGGACGCGACCGCGACCGCGGCCCCCACGCGCGCCAGCTTCAGGTGCCTGCCGATCGTCGCCGCGAGCGAGGCGATACCTGCGATCCCGGAGAGCACCACGAACGGCCATCCACGGTGGAGCATCCCGTGCCACAGATATGGCGCGTCGGCGGAGGCCGCCGCCAATCCCACCGCTGCCACCACTCCCGCCACCAGCCCGGAGACTATGGCGCGCATACGGAACAGTTCGCGCAGCTGGTCATCGCCCTGGTGCTGCGCCTCGACGGTCAGGTACGTCGCCGCCAGATACGCACAGATGACGAGAGCAAGCGCCCCGGCGGCCCACGAGAGCGGTCCCGTCCACGAGTCGACCAGCCCATTCGTCACGAAGCCGCCGGCCACGTTGATCCGCCCTGACGCGATCGCGGCGGCCGACATCCCCAGCACTACCGGGGTCACCAGCGACGCCACGCCGAACACGCGCGACCAGGTCCTCGCCCATGCTGCCGCCGGATCGCCGTGCGCTCGGAACGCGAACGCGGCGCCGCGGAACACGATCCCCGCGAGCGCGATCCCGAAAGGCAGGTAGAGCGCCACCCCCAGGTAGGCGAAGGCCTGTGGGAACGCGGCGAACAGGGCGGTCACCACGAAGATGAGCCATACGTGGTTCGCCTCCCACACAGGCCCGATGGCGTGGGAGATGAGGTCTCGTTCGTCTTGGTGGTCGGGGCCACGGGCCAACAGATCCCAGACACCCCCGCCGAAGTCGGCGCCGCCCAGGAGCACGTAGAGGGTGAGTCCGGCGCCCATCGCGACCAGGAGCACGAGCTGCAGCTGCGTACCGCTCATGTGTCCGAGGGCTCCACGACCACGCGCGGGGAACGCGCCAACCGCAGGAGCAGCCACGCGCACGCGGCGCCCAGCAGGACGTAGGTGCCCACCGTGAGGACCACCCAGATGGCGATGCCGCCGCGCGTAGTCACCGCCTCCGCGGTCCGCAATTGCCCTTGCACGATCCACGGCTGTCGCCCGACCTCGGTGACGATCCACCCCGATTCGATGGCGGCGAACGTCGCCGGTCCCGCGATCAACACTGCGCGCAGGAACCAGCGTCCGTCGGGTAATCCTCGGCGCTTACGTCGCAGCCATCCGATCAGTGCCCACACACCGAGGGCCGCGGTGGCGAACCCGATCGCAACCATCAGTTGGAACGCCAGATGAACCACGACCACGTTCGGACGATCGGCCGGCGGAACCACGTCCAATCCTTTGATGACCGCGTTCGGATCGCCGGTCGCAAGCCATGACAGGCCGTTGGGGATATGGATACCCAAGATGGTCTCTTCGCGCCACGGGAGCGGGATGCCACCGATGGTGAGCGGCGCACCTGCTTGGGTCTTCCAGAGCCCTTCCAGTGCAGCCAGCTTCACCGGCTGTCGCTGGGCCACCAGGCGCGCGGCCGCATCGCCCACCACCACCTGTACCGGCGCCACGACGATCCCCACCACTAGGCCCAGGGCCAGTCCTCGGCGATGGTAGGTGTCACGGTGGCCGCGCAGCATCCCCATCGCGTACACCGACGCAACGGTGAACCCGGTGGCCATATATGCCGCGAGCATCATGTGCGTGGTCATCACCGGCGTCGAAGGGTTCAGCATCGCGCGGATCGGCTGGACGTCCACGACCGAACCGTTCGCGGAGAGCCGGAACCCCACGGGTGATTGCATCCACGCGTTCGCCGTGACCACGAACCACGCACTGGCCGCGCCACCGATCACCACGGGGATACCGGAGAGCCAATGTTTCCACGGGCTCATCCGATCCCACCCATAGAGGTAGATACCGATGAAGATCGCCTCGATGAAGAACGCGAACGCCTCCAACGCGAACGGCAACCCGATCACCGCTCCCCACCTGCCCATGAGCCCCGGCCAGAAGAGCCCGAGCGCGAAGGAGAGCACCGTCCCGCTGACCGCGCCCACCGCCACCAAGATCCCGAGCGCCTTGGCCCACCGGCGCGTGAGGGCCATCCACACCGCGTCGCCCGTGCGGTTCGCCTTGTACTCGGTGTAGAGGAGCAGCGGTGGCAGCCCGACGCTGAGCGCCGCGAAGACGATGTGGAACCCGAGGCTCACGGCCATCTGGATCCGCGCCCCCTGCAGCGATGTCAGCGCGATCATCGCTACCCGCTGCTATCAGGCGCGGCGAGTTCGGCGGAGCTGGAGGGCGGCGGGTGGGTGTCGGCGTCCTCGTCTTCGGCCGTCTTGGGGTGGAACGCCCACCAGATCAGGAGCAGCAGGCTGATCGAGGACACCGTGAGCGCCGTCCACTGCGATCCCGTGAACGGACCGAAGCGCTTGTCGATCCGCAGCGAATCCTCCAGCACCCTGCACAGCCCGTAGTACAGCCCGAACGTGAGCGTGAGGATGCCGGGGCGCCGGACCTTCTTGTTCAACCGCCAGAGCAACGCGAAGAGGATCCAGGCCAGCACCATGTCGTACATCGCGGTCTGATGAACCCCCACCCCGGAAGCCAGGACCTTGCTGGTGCCGTTCGGCAGGACCTGCACCAACTTCGCGCCGGTGCGGGTGATCTGTTCGAACACGCCGTGCTGGAGTTCAGCCGTCCACGTCCCGGGGGCGTTGGGCGCCTGAGCGAACGGGGGTGCGAGCGTTCCGCCGTGGTAGGCCCAGGCGCCGAACCAGCTGGTGGGCTTGCCCAGATGGTCGCCGATCACCAGGTCGCCGATCCGCCCGATCGCGATCCCCAGCGCCACCGCGATCGTCGCCGGGTCCATGATCTGGAAGAACGTGTACCCGTAATGGCGAAGGCGCGGGATATTCACCAGCACCGCGCCCGCGATGCCGCCGAGCAGCGAGATGCCGCCGTTCCAGACCTGGAACCATTCCAGGGGCCGGGGGTACGCGGAGATGTGCGCGATCACGTAGAAGAGCCGCGCGCCGATGATCGCACCGATCAACGCCCAGAAGATCATCGTGCTGATGTGCTCGTCGCTGATCCCGCGCCGGGGGGCCAGCCTGGCCAGGAGCCACGCCCCGATCATGAACCCGACGGCGATCCCGATCCCGTGCGGCGACACCGCGAACGTGCCCCCGATCCGGATCCGATCGAGTACCGGCCAGCCCACCGACCCCAGGACGATCATCGGCGGGAGCGACCTCTCGGCCACACGCGCGCCACGGCGCGCCCGAACAGCAGCCCGCTCCCCACGTCGCTGGGGTAGTGGACGCCCAGGTACACCCGGGATGTGGCGACGACGCCGTCCAGCGCCGTCAAGGCCGCGGAGGCGACAGAGCCGAGCCCCAGCTCGCGCGCCGCCACGCGCGTGAACGTCGTCAGGACCGCGGGGTGACTGGACGGCCAGGAGGTTCCGCGGGGTTCGGCGATCATCCGCCGGGTGCCGTCTTCGTCCGCCTGGAACGGCCGCGGGCGATCGACCGCCTTCTTGATCCCCTGACCCAGCATCCAGGTGGCGCCGGCCGCGCTGAGGGCGCGCGCGGCCTCGCGCGGCCGGCCGCAGACGGCGATCGCGACCGCCGCGGCGCCGGCCGCGTAGAGCGATCCGAGTTCGGTCACGGAGAAGAAGAAGCGATCGGCCCTCGGGCCGTGACCGTCGTTGACTGCCTTGAAGAGCTGTTCGTCCAGTTCGCGGCCCTGGTCGGTGCGAAGCGCCGCGTGGCCGAGCGCCCCGCCGGCAGCGCCGAGGGCCGCACCCCACAGGATCGTCCGCATCCGCATGCCTCCCATCATGGCGGAACGAGCCCCCGGCCGACCTCGATCTGGTGCTTCTGTGCCAGAACACCCCTGCGAAGGGCCAGATGGGCGCCGCCCACGGCGTTCACGCCGGCCGCGCCGAACCGTCCGAGCGGTCCCTTGAACCGGTAGTCGACCTGCTGGCGCAGGACGCTACGTTCGTACGGAAGCGAGGCCACCGCTGTGGTCACGACGGCCTCCAGCAAGCCACTGAGTTCGATCTTCGCTCGCCAGGGCGGCTCCCATTCCTTCACGAGCACCTTCACCACGGTGTGAACGCCCATGAACCCCATCGTTACCTCGTACGTCACGCCCGGGGCGATCCCCCCGGGGGGCAGGCGCACGCCGACCACGTGCTTGTCCCACTGGGCGAGGTTCTTCGGATCGCTCGTGACGGCCCAGACCTCCTCGGGTGGGGCGTCGACCTCGACGGAGACCTCGACGGTGGTCACGTCAACCGGCCTCCGCGCTTCCCCCCGACCAACCTTTCCACCAGACCAGCCGTGATGGACTCACGCGAACCAGGGCGTCGGCGCCGGGGGCGATGTCGGCCGCAAGTGCGCGGGCGGCTTTCACCCCGGAGCCGAGCTGCTCGCCCACATAACACGCCCCGGTCCCTTGCACCATCGCACCGACCATGTCGCGCGCGCGCCACGCCGACGGCTTGTCCACCGTGAGCGCGATCGCGGCGTCGGGTCCGGCGCCCGCCAAGGCGAGGGTTTCGGCCGGCAGCGCCGCGTAGAGGGCCGCGCCCTCCGCGCGCCAGCGGACCGGCAACACCACCGGGCCTCGGGCACCCTGGACGGTGAGTGCCCCTTCGCCCGAGCGGCCGAGTTCCTCGCGAAGATCTACGGGGAGTGCACCCAACGGGTCACCGCCCTTCTTCACCCCGCGGAAGGTCGGATGTGATGTCACGCCGCCGCCCCATCTTCCGCGGCCTTCCTGCACGCCGTCGTCCTCCAGGAGCGCAGTTCGTTCCAGGTCGATGGCGACGAACACGCGTCCCGGGGGCGTCCACGCCAAGGGAACCTGGCGCGCGTCCACCGCGTAGCCGGCAAAGAACCGGGCGTTCTTCCGGCTGAACTTCGCGGTGGCTCGGGTGATCGAGACGGCACCGCTCACCGCCGAACCCCACGACGCCCGATCCAACGCGTCGTAGGTGGTCACGGTCCCCGTGAACGTCACCGAGGCCGCGCCGTGACGGATGAGGCCGGAGACGCCAGGATCGACCTTCCATGCGCGAGCCTTCACGGACCCGCGCGATGTGGTGAGCCACAGGCGCCCGCCCGAGTAGGCGAACACCAGCGGCGTGCAATGCGGGCCGCGCGGGGTCACGGTGGCAACGGCGCAGAACGGACCCTCCTCCAACACCGTTTGCACCGCCGTGGACAGGAAGCTCATGCGGCCATCTTCTCGCGCGGCGGGAAGGCGAGCATGAGACCGGTCCACGCCCCGTGGCACATGACCGCCGCCATGATCCCGCCCGTGAGCAGCGTGAGCGCCCCCCAGACGAACCCGCCCACCACCGCAGCAGCGATCAGCGGCAAGCTCCCGCTGGATGCCTTGACACCCATGTATCCCACCCACGCCACCGCCATCCCCACCGCCTCGGACGAGTGGTTCCCGATGAGCCCCTGAAGGAACCCACGCCAGAACAGCTCCTCGCCGGGTACGGCGATCAGCACGGCGAGCGCGATCCCGAGGGGAAGAGGCACCAGAGCGGCTCGTTCGTATCGGTCCGCGACGTGCGCACGGAACACGGAGACCCGCCCTACCACCGCGACGAATACCCGAGTGCCTGCGTAGAGCGCCACGCCGCTCGCCAGTCCGGCGGCGACGGCCACCCCGGGGGCGGCGTCGGTCGACCACTCGATGTGCCACGCGAGGAGCGCAACCACCCCCTGCAGGAGGAACACGGCGATCATGAGGTTCCACTCGTTGGCCCTGCCGGGGCGCGCGACGATCCGCCACGAGACCATCTCCGTGAGCACCAGCGCGATGATCAGCGCGACACGCATCGGCTACCTCTGGAAGAAGCGGGTCTTCACCGCGACCTCCGCCGTGAACGCCGTCACCACGGCGAGGTAGTAGAAGCCGGTGGCCGACTGCACGGCCGACCCCTTCTCGCCCTTCAGCGCCGCCTTCACCATGATGCCGATCAGGAGCGTTGTCCCTGCCATGCCGAGCGCGATCCACGGCGCCAGCCCGCCGGCCGTCAGCAACGGGTTGAACGCCTGCGACGAACCGGTGCCTGCGAACCCACCGCTGATCACCGCCGCGGCCTCCAGCACTACCGCGACCACCAGGATGCTGGCGTAGCGGTTGATCGGGGTTCGCGCCAGGCCCCGGTCGGTGAGGTACCAGTGGCCGAGCATCAACCCGTCGATGACCGCGCCGAGGAAGGCCGCGCCGGCCACCAGTTGGAACAACCCCAGCGCCGTCCCCTGGCGCGACAGCGGAGCCATGGTCCCCAGCGCAGCCAGTGCCAGCACCACGGACACGTGGCCCGCCACCCGCGCCGCCCCCGCCTGCCGAACGAAGAGCAGAACCGTGAACAACGCCGTTGCCACCAGCGTGGCCAGCGACAGCCCCGCGGCCCACGTCCCCGAGCCGCTCCCCGGGACGGAGCCCGCCCTCGCCGATGCCCACGTTGCAAGCCCGAACACCACGTACAACACGCCGTTCAGTTTGAAGAACCCGCGCTTGACCTCTCCCCAGATCGGGGTCAGCCAGAGGAACGCGAGACCGCCCGCCATCATCTGGGCGAGCACGAGCGCCATGACCCCCGCCGAGCCCTTCACCGTCCGCCTCGCATCGGCCGACAGCCTAGCGGCCCTGCGGCGAACCCAACCCGCGCCGGTACTCTGTGCGGATGCGAGATTGGCGCTCCTACGACGGCGTTGCCGAGACGTATGAACGCGTCCACGCCGTTCGGTTCGCGGATGTTGCGAAGGATCTGGTCGAGCTGACCAGCGTCAAGCCGGGCGAGCGGCTCCTGGACGTGGGCGCGGGCACAGGCGCGGGAGTGGATGCGGCCGCAGCCACGGGCGCGTGGGCCACAGGGATCGACGCCTCGGTCCAGATGCTGGCCGAGGGCCTCCGGGTTCGCCCGGGCCTGCGCTTAGCCGCCGCCGAAGCCGTGGACCTGCCCTTCGAGGCCGCTGCGTTCCACGTGGTGACCGCGAACTTCGTGCTGGCGCACTTCACGAAGGCGGAGACGGCGCTGCATGACATGCTGCGCGTGCTGAAGCCGGAAGGCCGGTTGGCGGTCTCGTCCTGGACCGAGGGCCGCGACACATTCTCCGACGCCTGGCGCGAGCTGGTCGAAACGATCGTCCCGCGAACCATGCTCGATCCCACCTACGACCGCGCGGTCCCCGGTCATGGACGATTCGCCAAGCGCGCGCAGCTGGAGGAGCTGTTCCTGGACGCCGGCCTCCGCCGCGTGCGAACGGAACCTCGCCGATACCGATGGACCTACGGGGTGGACGACTACGTGGACGGGCTCGCGGTGTTCGCAACCGGGCGGTTCGTCCGGCAGATGCTGGGTGACGCCGAGTGGGAGACGTTCCTCGCCCGCGCGAAGGCCTCGTTCCGCGAACGCTTCGCCGACCCGCTCAACGACTTCCGCGACGTGCTGCTCTGCGTCGGCACGAAGGGATAGCTAGGACAGGTCCAGGACGCGGAAGGTTTCGGCGTGCTGGACGCCGAGCTTCTTGCCTTCGCGGGCCGCGTCTTCGCCCAGGAACTCCTCGAAGAAGCGGATGCCTTCGCTGAGCTGGCTGTCGTGGGCCGCGAGGGCGTCGATCTTCGTTTGGAAGAACCCGCTGATGTCCTCGGCGTGGTTCGGTTCGTTGGTCCAACCGAGCCAGACGTCGTGGACATCCCTGACCTCGAGCCCTTGCTCCAGGTGTTCGGGAACGAAGTGCGGGTTGCCGGAGGCGGGGAACGCGGCGTCCAGCGCCATCCAGCCCGCCGTCCGATGATCCGAATGGTTGTAGTAGCGGTTCTCGAAGAAGACCGCCGTGGGATCGCACGACAACAAGGTTTCGGCGCCGACCTCGCGGATCCGGCGGACCACCGGCTCGCGTGACTCGTGCGTGTTCTGGAGTTCGCCGTCGTGGTTCTGGATGATCCGGGTGCTCGCGAGCCCCAGGAGCACGGCGGCGGCGGACGTTTCGGCCGCGCGCGTCGTCGCCAGCTCGGCCCGGTCGCGCGCAGCGTCTCCCGACCCGCGGTCACCGTTCGTGAGGATCAGCAGATGCACTTCGCGCCCGGCCGCCGCCCACTTCGCCAGCACGCCCCCGGCGCAGATCTCCGCATCATCCGGGTGCGCGAACACCGCGAGCACGGGACCCGTTTGCGGCCGCCCGGCCTCCGCCACTACTTCGCCGCCGCCGCCCGGTCCATCACGAACTTCACCAGCGTGCGCACGGGCACGCCGGTGCCGCCGCGCGACGCGAGCGCCGTGCCCTTCTCCGAGAACGCCGGCCCTGCGATGTCCAGGTGCACCCACGGGATGTCGCCGACGAATTCGGACAGGAACAACGCCGCGGTGATGGCGCCGCCGTAGCGTTCGCCGGTGTTCTTGATGTCCGCGATGTTCGACTCGATGAGCCCGCGGTAGTCGCGGTGCAGGGGCATCTGCCACATGGGTTCGTCCACGGCGTTGCCCGCGTCCACGATCTCGCGCGTCAGGTCGTCGTCGTTGCCGAATACCCCGGCCACGTCCGTGCCGAGCGCCACCATGCACGCGCCGGTCAGCGTGGCGGTGTCGATGATGAGCTGTGGCTTCTTCTCGGCCAGGTAGGCCAGCGCGTCGGCCAGGACCAGCCGCCCCTCGGCGTCGGTGTTCAGCACCTCGGAGGTCTTGCCTCCCCGGTGACGGATCACATCACCGGGATGCTGCGCGCGGCCGCCGGGCATGTTCTCGCTGCACGGGATGGCCGCGATGACATTGATCTTGGGCTTGAGCTGCGCCAGCACCTTCATCGTGGCCAGGATCGATGCGGCACCGCCCATGTCGTCCTTCATGGTCTCCATGGACTTCGCGTCCTTGATGGAGAGGCCGCCGGAGTCGAACGCGATGCCCTTGCCGGTCAGCGCGATCGGTGTTTGCTTACCCGCGCCGGTGTAGGTGAGCTCGATCATGCGGGGTGGGTTCGCGCTGCCTTTGCCGACACCGAGGATCCCGCCGAACCCTCCGGCCACAAGCTGCGCGTCCGTCCACACCTTGCAAGTCAGGCCCGCCGCCTTCGCCATCTTCTGCGCCTCGCGCGCGATCTGGGCGGGCGGCATGTCTCCGGCCGGGGTGTTCACCAGGTCGCGGGCCCAGCACTGCGCCTCGGCGACGATGACCGCCCGCCGCGCGGCGGTCGACACCGCCTTCGCGTCCCACCGAGCGGAGCCGAACACCACGGCCTTCTTCAGGATGGGCTTGGGTTTGGCCGTCTTGTACCGGGTGAACCGGTAGGCGCCCAGCGCCAGTCCCTCGACGGCAGCGCCGACCGCCCCAGCGGCCTCCCGGGCGCCGAACACCTGGGCGAGCGTGGTTGCCGCCGAACCGAACCTGCCCAGCTGTGGGGCCACGCGCGCCAAAGACCGGCGCATCTCCGTGATCGTGAAGTCCGCCTTGGGGCCGCAGCCCACCAGCAGCACGGACTCCGCCGCGAGGCCTGCGGGTCCGGTGACCAGCAGCTGTTCGCCTTTCTTGCCGGTGTAACGGGCTGCCGCATAGGCAGCGGCGAGTGCGGCGGTCACGCCCGGACCCGGATCACCCTCTTCGAACATGGGCAGGACCAGCACGCCGGTTCCAACCTTGCCGGCGGGATCGGACGAGAACGAGTACGTGGTCACAGGGGCTCCTCCAGGCTTGAAGACGAACGGCAGTCTAGCTGGCTAGGCTGGCACGCATGAAAACACGAGACATCCGAGAGCTGGTGCAGTTCGACCAGGACGAGGCACGTCAGGCAACCCTGAGCGAGACGGAACACCTCTGGACACGCGTGGTCTGCCTCCAGCACAACCAGGGGGTGGGGCCTATGGGTGACGCATCCTCGGATGCGTTCCTCACCGTGCTCGCGGGAGAGGTTGCGGCCCAGGTGGACAAGAGTCGCGCGCGGATGCGGCAGTGGGACAGCGCCACGGTGCCGGCCGGGTCGGAACTCACGCTTCACAACGCCTCGGAAGAGCCGAGCGTGGTCCTGCTCATCGTGGCTCCCCCACCCACGGGAGAACCGGGCGCGGCCAAGCCTCAGCTCTGACTCAAGTTCACTGGTGGGTGTCCGATGACCTACCTAGAGATGGCACTTTCAGACACCTGGGAAGCTGTGCGCCGCAAGGGAGGCGCGAGAGCCAAGGACATCCTGTCCTTGGCCATCATGCTGTTCGCCGTCGTGACCATGGGCTTGGTCGGCTACGGCCAGTACATCACCGCGCACATCACCCAACGCCAGTCAGAGCTCCTTCCGATCGCCGACGGGGTGGCCAACCGCGCGGCCGCCTCTCACCTCTACCTCATCGAGGCGCTCGGAGGTGACACTTCCGTTGACGTGGGCAAGACGGTCTTCGTGCCGCTCACCCAGGCGCAGCAGCTCCTGAGCGTCGAACTTAAGGGTGGGACGGACGCCGCGGGGTATGTGGTAGCTGCGGTCACCGATCCGACCATCGTGAGGGACCTGAAGCTCCTCAGCGAGTACGTGGACGCGTTCAAGGCCGATGCCACCGCCCGCTGGCTCCATCGCGCCCACGGGGGGAAGATCAGCGCCCGATCAGACCGAGCGTTCAACACTGTCTACACCGAGTTGGTCGGGATCACCGACAGGTTGTCGAAGGACGTCCAGCACACCGCTGAGACCCAGCGAGGCGTCGTGCAACGGCTGAACTTCGCCGTGCTGGGCCTCTTGGCTCTGGTGTTCGGCGGGTTGGCGTATGTCGCCCGTCGCAGCCGTCGGTCGATCGTCCTGCGCAACGCGGAGCTGGAACTTCGCGTGCGCGAACGGACCCGGGAACTCGCCTCCAACGAGGCACGCACCACCGCCATCGTGAACACCGCCGTGGACGCGATCATCACGATCGACAGGACCGGCGTCATCCAGCGCGTGAACCCGTCTACCGAGCGTATCTTCGGCTGGGAGGAGGGCACGCTCGTCGGCAAGAACGTGCAGGTCCTCATGGCCCAGGAAGACGCCAAGCACCACGACGAGTATCTTGCCCGCTACCTCGAAACCGGCAAGTCCCACATCCTGGGTTCGGGCCGCGAGGCGATCGCGCGGCGCAAGGACGGCGCCCTCTTCCCCATCGACATCTCCGTGAGCGAGGCGAAGGTTGAGGGCGGCCACTTCTTCGTCGGGGTGATCCGCGACATCACCGAACGCAAAGCCGTCGAGGCCGAACTCCAGGCTGCGAAGGCGGCCGCCGAGGAGGCCGCGACCCAC
Organism: Actinomycetes bacterium; assembly: GCA_025351565.1. Lineage (GTDB taxonomy): Bacteria > Actinomycetota > UBA4738 > UBA4738 > HRBIN12 > JANXVR01. Next base: position 2,442 of record JANXVR010000059.1, on the reverse strand, counting down.
GATCCCCTCACCGGCCTCTGGAACCACAATCGGATCCTCGAGGTCCTCATGGAAGAGATGGCGCGTTCGGACCGCCAGGGTTCGACGGTCAGCCTGATCATGGTCGACCTGGACCATTTCAAGCTGGTGAACGACGGGCACGGACACGTGGTGGGTGACGAAGTGCTGCGCACGGTCGCCGAACGCCTGCAGAAGGCCGTGCGGACCTACGACTCGGTCGGCCGCTTCGGAGGTGAGGAGTTCATGGTGGTGCTGCCGGGGACCGTCCCCGCCGATGCCGAACGCGCCGCCGAACGCATCCGCGAGGAGATCGGCAAGACACCGATCTCCACGTCGGCGGGATCCCTGGAGGTCACGGCCAGCCTGGGCGTGGTCACCCGCCACGGCGAGCTGGTCAACGACGCGACCGCCCTCTTGGTGGCGGCCGACACCGCCCTCTACGAATCCAAGGACGCGGGCCGCAACCGCGTGACCGTCGCGAACCTCGCGCCCGCCGACGAACAGCCGGCCGGCCTTTCGGATCAGACCGCCTCTTCGGCCCCGTAGGCCCCGCCCTCTCAGAGCACGAACCCGGCGAGATCGCCCATGGCCCCACCCATCAGCCATCGCATGAACGGCCGATAGACGCGCAGCGCCAGTTCGCCCACCAGCGGTACCGGCAGATGGAGATCCTCCGTCCACGTGAACCGGGTGCCTCCGACGACGGGCTCCAGGAGCCATTCGCCGTTCCCCCGGATCCCGCTGCGATGGGCCACGACCAGGAGGGTGGGCGGAGCCCAACCGACCACCTCCAGCAGCTCGGTGAACAGCGGCACGTTGAACACCCGCGTCTTCACCGCGACCACCACGCCCAGCCCCTCCCGGTTGGCCGAGCGAACCTGCACCCGGTCGGCGTCGCGCATCCACTCGGCCTGACGCTCCCAATCGAGCAGGACGGCCCAGACCACCGGGGGCGGAGCCGGAACTTCCACCGAACGAGAGACGCGCATACGAAAGCGAGTCTAGGCGCGCGCCACGTTAGGCTGGCCCCGTGACGCGCGGGGCGGTGGTTGCGGCGGGCATGGCAACGGCGGTGGGATCACTCCCGGCTCGCGGGGACACATGTGCCGCGACGGCGACGCCCGCTCCCGCAGGCGTCGCCTGGGAGGACGGGGTCATCGCCTACGCGGGCCTCGCGGACGGCCTTCCGTGGGAGCCGACGACGGGCAGCCCAGACAAGGGATGCCTCGTACCCGGCTTCGTGGACGCGCACGTCCACCTGCCGTTCTTCGGCTGGCGCGCCGATGAGTTCGAGGCGCGGGTACAGGGAGCCTCCTACCGCGAACTCCACGGTGAGGAGGGCGGCATCTTCCGGTCCTCCCGGCTGCTTCGGGAAGCCTCGGACGACGCGGTCATGGCCTTCTGCCGCCCGCTCCTGGACGAAATGCTCCGCCACGGCACCACCTCGGTCGAACTCAAGACCGGCTACGGATTGTCCGTCGAAGACGAACTCCGCGCCGCCCGTCTGGCCCGCCGGCTCGCAGCCGAGGCCGGCCAGACCGCGCGGGTCACGCTGCTCGCGTGTCACGCGGTCCCGGCCGGGATGACGCGCGCCGACTGGGTCCAAGCCGCGTGCGACGAACTGATCCCGGAGGCAGCGAAGCAGGGTCTGGCCGACCAAGTGGACGTCTACGTCGAGGACATCGCCTTCACGCTGGACGATCTGACGGCGGTGGCCGAGGTGGCCACCCGCTGGGGCCTCCCGCTCCGCGTGCACGCGGATCAGCTGGGCCCCTCCGGCGCGGCCGAGGCCGCGGTCGGGCTGGGCGCAAGGAGCGCGGACCATCTCAACAACTGCTCCCCCAACGGGGTGGCCGCGCTCGGCGCAGCGCCGGCCACCGTGGCGATGCTGCTCCCGGCGTCCACGTTCTCCCTGGGCGCCAACCGGCCACCGGTCGAAGCGCTTCGCGAGGCCGGGGCCGCCATCGCGATCGCCACCGACTTCAATCCGGGCACCTCGCCCACCTGCTCTATGCCCCTTGCCATCGCGATGGCGGCAACGCTCTACGGGCTGGCACCGCTCGAAGCGCTGACCGCCGCCACCGCGAACCCCGCGTGGGTCCTGGGGCTCACCGACCGCGGGATGCTGAAGCCCGGGATGCGAGCCGACGTGCTCCTACTGGAGGAGGCGGGGTTCGCGCAGGTGCCGTACCGGCCCGGCCACAACCCCGTGGTGACGACGTTCGTCGGCGGCGAGGCCGCTAGTCCAGCGGGCCGGTGACCGACTCGGCGGCCGCCACGAGCGACCCGTCGCGGACAATGGCCACCGCCGCCGCGATGTCCGGCCCGAACTCGCGATCCCGATCGAAGAACGGCACGCGCGCGCGGAGGGCGTCGTGCACCGCGCACGTGGCCTTCCCCGGAACCAGCGGCGCCCGAAGATCGAGCGCCTGAGCGGCGCCC
>JANXVR010000051.1 GCA_025351565.1 Actinomycetes bacterium | reverse complement strand
TCAACCCGACAGCCCTCATGCCGACATCGTCGAACCGACTCGTGAACCCGACGAAGTTCGTGAGCTCAGGGCTCCTCGGGTTCGGGCAGTCGTTCACGTTCGATGCGGCGAAGGCGGGCGCGTACCGGCTCGTGTGCCTGGTGCACGGCCCGATGATGCACCTGTCGATCAACGTCAAGAACTAGACCGAGTCGGGTCAGGCTCCGGGCGGAACGAGCGCCCGGAGCCCTCGACGGTCAGGCAAGCTCGGACGCAAGCGCGACACCCAGCAACTCTAGATCCTCCGCCACCGGCGTTCGGAGTGGGGTCGGTTCCGACTGCGTGCCCGCTCGACAACACGAGGACGCAGCTGGGAGCAAACGATATCGAGCCGCGACACATCCTGACGCGAAAGGACCGACACCTTGTCCGAGCAAGCGAAGAATAGTCTCTTCTACGACTTCCTCTCACGGTACGCGGAGGGTGACTTCGAGTCCTACATGGCCAAAGCGACTCAGGACGAGGACTACCTCAACTGGCACGGCTACTGTCTGCCGTACGTCTTCACCGACGAGGAGGCGGAGTACAACGCGGTCCGCACCGGCTGCGCGCTGTTCGACGCGACCCCCGCCCAGAAATACCGCATCAGCGGCGCCGATGCCGACCGATTCATGGACTACGTCATGACGCGCTCGATGAGCGAACTGCCCGAGATGCGGGCGACGTACGCCATCTGGTGCACCGACGACGGCATGCTCAACGACGACGCGATGCTGTACAAGCTCGCCCGGAACGATTACCTGCTTATGGTTGCCGAGGTCTATCACGACGAGTTGTTCGACGAGTGCAAGGCCCGCTTCGACGACGTCGTGATCACGGACGAGACGCTGGCGTGGGCCGGCCTCGCGGTGCAAGGCGCGAAGTCGTGCGCCGTTCTGAACTCGTTCGGTTTCGCCGGGATCGAGGATCTGGCGCCGTTCCAGGTGAAGAACTTCGACCTGGAGGGTGGCCGGGTCCTGGTGGGGCGCGTTGGGTTCACGGGGGACCTCGGGTACGAGATCTGGTTCGAGCCCGCGTTGTCTGTGGCGATCCAGGAGGCGTTCCTGGCGGCGGAGCAGGAGCTGGATATCCGCATCGCCGGGTACGGCCTCACCACGATCCAGCTCTGCCGGATGGAAGGCGGGATGATCGTCCCGGGCTGGGACACCGCCCAGACGTTCGAGGACCCCGAGTTCGAACGCAGCCCGTTCGAGCTGGGGATGGCTTGGAACGTCGATCTGGACCGGGACCAGGACTTCCTGGGCAAGGCCGCGCTCCTCAAGGAACGGGCGAACGGCTCGAGGTTCGTCATGATGGGCTTCGAGGTCGATCCGGGCGGCGAGCTGTCGGACGGCGCGGAGCTGTTCGCCGATGTGGGCGGGGAGCCGGTCAAGGTGGGAACGCTGCCGTCGGTCTCCTGGTCCCACACACGCAAGTGCTGGATAGGTCTCGCATCGCTGCAGACCGCGCACGCTGATCTGACGGAAGGCACGGTCGAGATCGACGGAGAGAACGTCGCGTGCCGGATGACGAGGCTGCCCTCAGTGAACATCGAACGCCGACGGCAGGTTCCGGCACCGATGTGACACCCTCCGGAGCATGATCTCCCCGATCCCGGACCGCTACGAGATGCGACCGGTGACGACGGGCGACCTCGACCAGGTTGTTCGGCTGATGGACCAGGTGGATCGGGCCTTGGAGGTGCCCCGCGACCCCGTTCGCGCGTTCTTCGAGTGGGTCTGGGGCCTCTCGTCGACCGACCTCCGGCGAGACACCAGGGTCGTCACGGAGGGGGATGCCGTCGTCGCGTTCGGGCAGGGGATCTGGCGGACCGGCGCGGGGCCGCTGATCCTGCTGGTCCGGGTGCATCCCGATCACCACGGCCGGGCCATCGGGGGGTCGCTGCTGGCCTGGGGTGAGGAGCTCGCCACCGAACGCGGCGCCGAGGGCGTGCGGGCCGATGTGGTGGACCGGGACGCGCCCGGCCACGACCTGCTCCGCTCGCGCGGCTACCGGCAGGTCAGGTCCTCGTTCACCATGAAGAAGCAGTTCGAACCCGGCGAGGATCCGGGCACGGCGCCGGCCGGAGTGACCATCAGGCCCTACGACGACGCAGATGAACGTGCCCTGTTCGACGTGAACCAAGCCTCGTTCGCCGACCACTGGGGGTTCACTCCCTCCACCTTCGAGATCTTCAACGAGGAGCTGCACGACGAGGACTGGGACCCCTCGCTCGTGTTCCTGGCCGACGTCGGGGGCGAGGTGGTCGGACACGCCGTGTCCTTCGCGTTCGAGGAGGGCGCCTACGTCGCCATGCTCGGGGTCACGCCGCCTTGGAGGGGGCGCGGGATCGCGAAGGCCCTGCTGCGACGGTCGCTGGCCGAACTGGCGAGCCGTGGGAAGCCCGACGCCCGGCTCGAGGTTGACGCCCAGAACCCCTACGGCGCCGTCGCCTTGTACGAGGGCGTCGGCATGGCGGTCCATCGCCGCTACGACATCTTCGATCTCGGGACCACCGAGCCCGAGCAAGCCTAGATGCCGCCGACTCGACGTGGGAGCTCCGGTTCGTCAGGATGTCGCCCGTGACCGGGGCGGGGGAGGACAACAAGTCGCGCGGGATGCGCGCACCCTTCCGCCATCGGGGCTTCCGGCGCCTCGCGCTCGGGCTCACGATCAGCCAGACGGGGGACTGGCTCTACAACGTGGCGCTCATCGTTCTGGTGATCCGTGCCACGCACTCCGCCACGTGAGTGGCTGCCGCCGGCATCGTGCGCCTACCACGACTTCTTCAACACCACATGGTCACCCTCGTTCGGGTATCCCGGCGCATGGGACGACGGAACCCGATGCGCTGGCCGTCTGAGCGCTCCGGCCGAGCGACGGGTCGGAAGGGCCTACGTCGTTGGGTTCTTCCGACGGTACCTCGCCGGCGCCACAACCCTTGACCCGATGTGGACGGGGGCGGCGCAACCCCACGGCATCGGGGTAGCGAAGACGTTGGTCAGCTACCTGGCTCCGGATGTGCCCGGCCAGAGGCTCGACCTCAACCGGTTCACCCAGGCCTCGAGCCTCTCGGTGGACCAGTTCGGCGGATCGGTCGTCGCGAACGGTCTGTCTCAGTACGGGTGGTGCGCGGACACCTACGAGTTCCCCTGCATCCCGGGGTTCTCCTCCTACTTCGACGTGCACCTCCCAGGGCTCGCGCAGGCCACCATCGGGGGCTCGGACGGCACCGGCTCGGTTCGGTTCTCGCTCCCACCGGGCGCCGGCGATGTCGCGGCCTACGACGCCTTCCAGCTCCGCGCCGCCGTCGACCCGGCCCACGGGGCCGGGACGGTCCAGGGTGGCGTCCCCGTGCAGGACTTCTCCGTGGTGCTGGTAGACGGGGCCGGCAACGAGGCCTCGGTGAGCTCGGCCGATGTTGGCGATCGGCCCCTGGTGTTCCCCCGGGGGCTCTCGCACGGCTTCGGACACGTGATCCTGAACCAGGTGCGATTCCCGCTGTCGGCGTTCCACGGCGTGAACTTGGCCGACATCCGGGAGGTCGACCTCAGCTTCCCGAACGCGATCGCCGGCGCCGTCGATGTCGCCGACGCCGCCTTCACGGCAGGCGC
>JANXVR010000035.1 GCA_025351565.1 Actinomycetes bacterium | reverse complement strand
GATCCGGCGGCCGCGCGAGCCCAGGCGGCGGGCCGGCTGTTGCCGGAACGCGGCCGCGCGGGCCGCGCGGTCAGTCGGCTCGCGGAAGAGCTCTTCACTCCCGGCGGAGTTGAGGAGCCCGGCCAAAGCGGGGTGCAGGAGTTGTGACCGCGTGGGCAGATCTCACCCGTCCGACCGCAGATACGTCCCCCGACACGAAATCCGAATGGGTCACTTCGGGGATTCACGACACGGTCGAGCTCGGGCTAGTGTTCGTCTCGGCAACGCGCTCCCCGGCGCGGTTCCCCCCGCTACTCCCTCTCGGTTGTTCCCAGCGTGTGCGATGCGCGCGTTCGGTTGTCGGTTAGCAGAGTCCTCGGGAGGGGTGCCGTGAGTTCAGATGCGCTCAGCGTGGTTCGCCGGCAGTTGCGCGAGGAGCTTCGGATGCGCGTTGACGCGCGCGGCCTGGCCACCGCACCTCGCACGGAACGGCGGGTGCGGGTGCGCGAACAGGCACTGGCGTTACTCCGCGACAGCGGCGCCATCCTTCCCCAGCGTGAACTCACCCAAGTAGTGAATGAGGTTTCAGACGAAGTCGTCGGGTTCGGACCGATCGAGTTCCTCCTGAAGGATCCGGAGGTAACCGAGGTCATGGTGAACGGAGCCGGCGGCGTATACGTGGAGCGAGAGGGGCGCATCGAGAGGGCGCCGGACGGCTTATTCGAGGGGGAGGAGGCCGTTCAGCACCTGATCGAACGCATCGTGGGGCCATTGGGCCTCCGGGTCGACGAATCATCGCCTTGGGCGGATGCGCGACTACCGGACGGCTCGCGGGTCCATGCGATCGTGCCGCCTCTCTCGCTCCACGGTCCAACATTGACCATCAGGAAGTTCTCACCGGTTCCCCTCGAAGCGCGCGACCTGCTCGCCTCGGGGGCGGTCGGCCCGCGGATGCTGCGGTTCCTCGAGGCGTGCGTCCGCGGCCGAGCGAACATCGTGGTGAGCGGCGGCGCGGGCAGCGGGAAGACGACCCTGCTCGGTGTGCTCAGCGGCTTCATCCCCGACAACGAACGGTTGATCACCATCGAGGACGCCGCCGAACTGCGATTGGCGAAGCCGCACGTCGTGTCGCTCGAAGCTCGTCCGGCCAACGTCGAGGGCAAAGGCGAGGTCACGGTCCGTGACCTGGTCCGCAACGCCCTGCGGATGCGGCCGGACCGGATCATCGTCGGCGAGGTACGGGGTGGCGAAGCCCTCGACATGCTCCAAGCCATGAACACGGGCCACGATGGATCCCTGTCCACGGCGCACGCGAATTCTCCACGGCACCTCCTCTGGAGGCTGGAAACCATGGCGCTCATGTCTGACGTAGATCTGCCGGCCGCGCACATCCGTAACCAGGTGGCCGGCGCGCTCGATGTCATCGTGCAGCTCGCACGACTTCGTGGAGGACGCCGAGTTATCACCGAGGTCGCCGTAGTCGAAGGCACGAAGCGAGGCGAACCCGTGGTCTCCCCGGTATTCAGGTTCCGGCCGCGCAGCGGCGTCGAGGGCGAGTTCGAGGCAGCGGGGTTCATCCCGGAACTGGCGAGTGTTCTTGCCGATCGTGGCGAAGACATCGCTCCAGGACTGTTCACAGCGGGAACCGACGGATGAGTGGGTCCTTGATCGGCGGCGCCGTGGCCGTGGGGTTCGCAGGGGCAACGGGTGCGATGGGGATCGCGGCCGGCCGTGGCGAACGGGCGTCCGTACTCAGGCGAGAGCAGGAGCAGCCGGAGCGCCGGTCGCTCTCGCGGCGTGCCCTGGCGACCATGGGAGTCGCCCTCCTCGTCTTGCTGCTGGCGGGGCCGTTCGCTGCGCTTCTCGCGGCTCTTTGTTCGGCAGGTATCGGCTGGTTCGGCAGGCTCCGGCGGCGTTCGAGACAGGCGGTGCTGCGAGGTGAGCAACTCGTCGATGCGGTGGCCGGTCTCGCGGCCGCCCTTCGCGCCGGTTTGTCGCTGGAACAAGCGCTTCGATTCGCCGCGCAAGAGGCGGAAGCGCCCATCGATGAGTCGTTAGGCGCCCTCATCACCGGTGTAGATCTGGGCGAGCCGCTGGATCGAGCCCTCGAACGATGGGCGTTGGCGGACGGGACGGCCGATGCCAGATTGCTCGCCGGTGTGCTTCGGATGGACCGCCGGAGCGGCGGTGATCTGCCCAGGATCTTGGACCAGGTCGCCTCGACACTTAGGGAGCGACGTGAGGCCGAGGGGGAGGTCAGGGCATTGACCGCCCAAGCACGCTTGTCCGGGCTCATCCTAGGTCTGCTTCCCATCGGGTTCTTCCTGTTCCTGCTGCTCACGTCGACCAAGGATGTTTCGGCTGCGCTCCACACACCCGTCGGCATCGGGGCCGTCCTGCTTGGTTCGGTTCTCGAGGTGGCGGCGTTCGTTTGGATCCGGCACCTGCTGGAGGTGCGATGAGTCTGGCAACCATCGCAGAGATCATGGCCGCTGCGGCTGGTCCCGCGGCGGTTGCCGCCGGACGCGCGGCAACGGCGCCACGTATCCCAACCAAGCCAGCGCCAACATCCGGGACGGTTGCCCGAGACGACGGGCGGCGTCAGGCGATGGGTGCGCGGGCTCGGAAGCGAAGGAAGCGCGAGATCGACGCCGAAGTACCGCAACTGCTGGATCTGCTCGCTGTGGCCTCATCGGCCGGGCTATCAGCTCCGCTCGCGCTACGCCGGGCGTCGGAGGCCGTCTACGGCCCGCTCGCGGATGAACTTCGCCAGGTCCTGCGTGCCTCCGACCTAGGCGCGAGATGGCGCGATGAGTTGGCCGCGATGGCATCGCGCACCGGATCGGCGGATCTCCGGCGCGCCGTCGCCGCGTTAGGCAGAACAGAGACCCTCGGGGCCTCGCTGGCCACGTCGACGGCTGAACTTGCCGCTTCCGTGCGTGCAGCCCGTCGGGCAGCCACCACCCAGCGTGCGAGGACGGCGCCGATCAAGATGCTATTCCCGCTGGTCTTCCTCATCCTTCCTGCATTCCTCCTCCTTACGGTTGTACCGGTGTTGCTCAGCACCGTTCGATCCATTCAATGAGAGGAGGTGTCATGTTGTTGCTTTCCATGTGGGTTCGCGCCCAGGGGTCTATCCGGCGCGTCAGCCGGGAGGAGGGGCAGACCACCGCGGAGTACGCGCTAGTCATCCTCGCTGCCGCGGCCGTTGCCGTGGTGTTGATCGCCTGGGCGCATTCGTCGGGCAAGCTTCCGGCGTTCTTCGATCACATCATCGATCAGGTCACGGCCAGCGGTGGTGGCTAGCGCGTCCAAGCGGATGAGGAGGGGAGCGGACGAGCGCGGAACGGCTGCGGTCGAGTTCGCGCTCGTGCTTCCCCTCCTCCTCGCGCTGACGCTCGCGCTGGCGCAGGTCGGGCTGCTGGCCAGGGATCGTCTGCTCGTCGAGGCGGCAGCGCGCGCTGGTGCGCGCGCTGCCGCCGTTGACCCTTCGCTTGATGCGGTCACCTCCGCCGCCCTCGCCGCCGGACCCGGCCTGGATGCTGCGGCCACGCAGGTGGGTGTGGTCCGGACCGGTGGTCGCGGGACGCCGGTCACGGTGACGGTGGACGTTGACGACGCCATCCGGGTGCCGTTCATCGGGTGGTTGCTGGGCAGCAGCGTGCACTTCCATGCCGAGGCGACCGACCGTCAGGAGTTCGGATGAATCCGGGCGGCGAAAACGGGTCGGTGACCATCGTCGCGGCGGCCGTGATGGCCCTTCTGGTGGTGCTCTGCATGGGAGTGGCCGATGTCGGCAGGGCGTTGGCTGCGCGCGAACAGGCGCGAACGGCTGCGGACTCTGCCGCTTTGGCCGCGGTCGCGGAGCTCGCCTTCCCCGACGGTGGCGACCCGGCCGCGCTGGCCCAGGAGTACGCGGCTCGCAACGGCGCGGAGCTGTCCTCGTGCGTGTGTTCTCTCGGCACAACCGAGGCAACGGTGATCGTTACCGTCCCCATCCCCGGGTTCCTGCTCTTGCCGGGGGCGTCGTCCGTCTCGGTTCAGGCGCGAGCCGTCATCGGATGAGCACATCCGTCCTCCGGGGGAAGCACCCTGGCGTCCCGTACCCTGAAGAGGTGACGACTCCCCCTGCGGTCCCCACCGACCGCCACAACCTGCCCAAACCCATCCTGCGAGGTCGGCTCCACCAGGTCGCCTTCTTCGCCGCCATCCCCGCAGGTGTGCTGCTCATCTCCCAGGCGCCGAACGGTACCTCGCGTGCTGCGGCCATCGTCTACGGCCTCAGCCTGATCGCGCTGTTCGGCGCCAGCGCGCTGTACCACCGCGGTAACTGGGCGCCCCACATGATCCCTCGCCTTCGCCGGCTGGACCACTCGTTGATCTTCGTGCTCATCGCCGGGACCTACACGCCGTTCTGTCTCTTGGCCCTTCCTTCGCCATGGTCGTGGGTCTTCCTGGGGATCGCGTGGACGGGAGCGATCGCCGGCATCACGCTCAAGCTCCTGAAGATCGACGGCTTCCAGCGAACCTCGGGCGCGCTTTACATCGCTCTCGGCTGGGTCATCGTGTTCGCTGGACCGTTGATGGTGTCGCGGCTGACCGGGCCGGTCATGGCGCTCATGGCCGTCGGCGGTCTCCTCTACACGGTCGGCGCCGTGGTCCTGGCCACCAACCGACCGAACCCCTCGCCCCGCTGGTTCGGCTATCACGAGATCTGGCATACGTTCACGGTGGCCGCCGGCGCGTGTCACTACGTCGCCGTGCTCCTGCTGTTCGGGCTGGTCGCGCGCAACACGGTGGCCTGACCCGGCTACTCCAGATCCCTTGACCGTGGATCGCGCCGCAACGGAGCCTGGTAGTCGGGTTGTGATCGCAGCACCATGAACTCCACTGCGGCCCAGGTCATCTTGGCGCGCGGGTAGAACCAGAGCGGCAGCCCCACCAACACGACGACGCTCGCGAGCAGCAGCGGCACGACCGGCACGTCGGGGACCGTGGCGGTCAAGACCACCACCAGCAGGATCAGCCACCCGCCGAGCGCCACGGTGTAGTTGATCATCATCGCCCCCAGGAAGCCGCCCTCTTCCTTCTCCCAGCGGAGACCGCACTCGGGGCAGAGCGCTCGCGCGTGGAACCACGTCAGGAACGTGTCGCGTTCACCGCATCGGGGACACCGCTTCCGCAGCCCTCGCACCAACGCGGTTACCGCCCCGACGTCCGGATAACGCGGGGAGGCGGCTGCGCCGCCGGTACCCGCCGGATCCAGCGAGCCGTAGGGATCAGCCGTGATAGACCGCCCAGAACTTCTCGATGAACGACTGCGCGCGCCAGGTCCCCCGGCACCCCTTCGCCGTCACCAGCACATCGCCCGGTCCGCCCGCCACGGTCCCGCCGTCACCCGCGATGTCGATCTCCACCTCGCCCCGGATCAGGACGGCCACCTCGTCGGCGTCCTTGTCCACGGGCCCGGTCTCCGGAACCCGCTTCCATACTCCCGTCGAGAACATCCCGTCCGCCGAACGGAACGCGTACCACTCCTCGCCGGGCTCGTTCGGATCACCGGGCTCGGTCGGAAGCACGACCCAGTCCTTCTCCGCGTCCGCGCCGATCCATGCCGCCTCGGCCCCCGGCGTCATGCCCGGCCCCTCGTAGATCGCGTAGAGCTTCGTGACGCGCTCCCGTACCCGCCAGACACCCTTCGAACCGAACGGCGTGATCACCACGTCCCCAGACGCCAGCGTGAACAGGCGCCCGTCGTCCATCTCCATCTCCGCAGCGCCGCCGGTGATGAAGGCGACCTCGTCGTAGGCCCGTTCGAATGCCCACTCGTCGGGGTCCCGCCACCACAAGCCGCTCGTGAACAGCCCGTCGGGGCTGGTGAAGGCCTCCAGCTGACCGGTCATCGAGCCGTCGCCACCCGGACCTGGGGCGCGCACCCAGCCATCGTCGCCGGGGTGAACCACTCGGATCTGTGTCATGTCGGCCTCCTCATGTGTCGTGGGTCCCGGCAGGCTACCCCTCCACGGCCCGGTCGCACGCGGTTCGGGGGACGCCGTTCGGCGGGTCCGGTATGTCCGGGTCCAGGTGTACCATCGCTCGATGGCAAGCAGGCAGACGCCGCTTGGTCGGGGCCCCCGGACACAACTGGGGGTCATCGACTACACACTGGCAAAGCGGGCGCTCCTTCGCGACGCCATGCGCGGCACCCTCGGCCTCACCGATCTCTGCGACGCGCACCCCGAGCTCATCCGCGCGGCCAAGCACGTCGGCGAACCCACGAAGACAGACTGCCCGGTCTGCGGCAAGGAGAAGCTCGTCCTGCTGGCCTACGTCTACGGCGAATCCCTGAAGGCGGACTCGGGGCGGGTGTGGTCCATCGCCACCGGGCTCCGGCTGGCCGCCGCCCATCCGGGGGCCTGCTGCTACGTGGTGGAGGTCTGCACCACCTGCCAGTGGAACCACCTGCGCGAGTCATTCACGGCACGCCGCAAGGTCGCCGCGGGCTAAGGGCACCACATCTCCACATCGCCGGGACCCCTTGGTCCCACGGAACCCTGGGGACCCTCGGTAGAATCTGGGCTCGTGTCCAGCACAACCCCCACGTCCGCCGCCGGGTCCAAGCCGGGGAAACACGTCCCGAAGCACACGCCTTCAACTCGGTCCGGCAAGAACAAGGCGAAGAAGGGCTTCTTCCGGCGGTTCTGGTGGGTGTTCATCCTGGTGCCCTTCCTCATGGTGGCCTCGACCGCCGGGGCGCTGTACTACGCCTACACGAAGCTCACGTTGGACAAACCCCTGCCTCCCATCCAGACCTCGTACCTGTACGCCAGGGATGGCTCGCTCCTCACGAGCCTCCACGGCACCGTGGACCGGCAGATCATCCCGTCCACACAGATGCCCGACGTGCTGAAGAACGCCGTGGTGGCCGTTGAGGATCATTCGTTCTACAGCCACCCGGGCGTGGACATCGTCGGGGTGTTCCGGGCGGCCTACACCGACCTGATCAAGCACCAAACGGTGCAGGGCGGATCAACCATCACCGAGCAGCTGGTGAAGAACCTCTATGCCGGCAGCTATGTCAAACAGCCCGACGGCTCCACGCAATACCTGGTGCCCGATCGAACCATCAAGGAGAAGATCCGCGAGGCGCTCCTGGCGATCAAGCTCGAGAACGTGCTGGGCAAAGACCAGATCTTGGCGAAGTACCTCAACACCATCTATTTCGGCCATGGCGCCTACGGCGTTCAAGCGGCCGCGCAGACCTACTGGCACGAGAACGCCAGCCAGCTCACCCTGGCACAGTCGGCAACCTTGGCCGGGCTCATCACCTCACCCACGCTGTTCGATCCGATCAATCATCCGACCGACTCGGTGACCCGCCGCAATTACGCACTCGATGCGATGGCCACGTATGGCTACATCACGCAGGCGAAGGCCGATCAGGTCAAGGCGAAGCCGTGCTGCGGCATCCCCGACATCGCCAAGCGAGGCGTGACGTTCAGCACGCGGGGTCAGTCCGAATACTTCGTCGACTACGCCAAGCGCTACCTCATCAAGAAGTACGGGAGCGCCACGGTGTTCGGCGGCGGGCTGAAGGTCACCACCACCATCGACATGAAGATGCAGAAAGCAGCCGAAACCACGATCGCCAGATACCTCCCCGCCGCGAGCGATCCACAGGCGGCCCTCGTTTCGATCGACCCGCGGAACGGGCAGGTGCTGGCGATGGTCGGTGGCCGGAACTGGCAGAAGTCCCAGGTGAACCTCGCGCTGTCTGGCGCCGCCGGCTACGGGGGCAGCGGCAGGCAGGCCGGTTCGGCGTTCAAGCTGTTCACGCTGGCCACGGCGATGAAGGAGGGCTACAACCTCAACGCCTACTGGCAGGGCCCCGCGTCGATCGTCATCCAGAACCCTGTGTGCGCCGGGCCGGCGGGTCTGTGGAACCCGTCGAACTCCTCGGACTCCGAGCACGGAACCTTCACCCTCAAGGCGGCGACGGCGTACTCGGTGAACACGGTGTTCGCCCAGCTGGTCAGCCAGCTGGGGCCCGACAAGGTGGTCGAGACGGCGAAGCAGCTCGGGATCCGTAGCCACCTGGACCCGTACTGCTCGGTCACGCTGGGCAGCGTCGCGGTGAACCCGCTCGAGATGACGAACGCCTACGCAACCATCGCCGCGCAGGGCGTGCGGCACTACGCCACCCCCATCCTCAAGGTGCACGGCGGGCATGTCACCGGCTCGGTCGCCTCCCCCGGCAGGCAGGTCATCCCCGTGAACGACGCGAACCTCGTCACCTACGCCCTGCAGGGCGTCCTGCAGTACGGGACCGCCGGGGGCAAAGGGCTGGGGAGCCGCCCGTCTGCGGGCAAGACGGGAACGGCGCAGAACTACGTCGACGCGTGGTTCTGCGGGTACACCCCGCAGCTCGCGACCTGCGTGTGGATGGGGTACCCGCAGGGGGAGATCGCGATGAACAGCGTCGAAGGCGTCG
>JANXVR010000034.1 GCA_025351565.1 Actinomycetes bacterium | reverse complement strand
TATGGACCTGACGCCGTTGAAGGTCTCGCGGGACTTCCGCCTGCTGTTCGCGGGGAAGTCCATCTCCGACTTCGGCGACGAGATCATCATGGTCGTGGTCCCGTTCCAGGTGTACGAACTCACCCATTCGACCCTGGCCGTAGGGATGCTCGGCCTCTGCGAGTTGGTCCCGGTGTTCGTATTCCCGATCGTCGGCGGGGCGATAGCCGACGCGGTCGAGCGGCGGAAGCTCGTGATCGCCACGAACGTCCTCCTGGCCGCGATGTCGGGCCTCATGGCGTTGAACGCGGTCCGCGGCACGCCGTTGTTGTGGCCGCTCTACGTTTTCGCAACGTTGTCTGCCGGCATGTACACGTTCAACCGTCCCGCGGTCTCAACGTGGCCCGCGAGGTTGCTTCCCCGCGATCTGCTGCCCTCCTCCAACGCGCTGGAGGCAGGGTTCAGCACGCTGGCATCTATGGCCGGGCCGTTGCTCGGGGGTGTGCTGATCGGCCTGGTCCACCCGGCTGGCGCGTTCCTGGTGGACACCGTGACGTTCCTGGTGGTCATCGTGGCCGTCTTCCGCATGGCTCCGTCGCCGCCCTCGCCCGGCGCCCCGCGGTTGAACTTCCAAGCCGTGGCCGACGGGTTCCGGTTCCTCAAGGGGAAGCGTTCCGTGCAGTCGGTGTTCGCGATCGACCTGAACGCGATGATCTTCGGGTTCCCCTACGCGCTGTTCCCGGCCATCGCGGCGGGGTTCGGGCGAGGTCCCTCGACATTGGGGCTCCTCTACGCGGGGCCGGCGCTCGGGGCGTTCCTGGCCACCACGTTCTCGGGGAAGGCGAGACACGTCGGCCGCCAGGGGAGGGCGATCATGGTGTCGGTCGTGGTCTGGGGCGCCGCGATCGTGGTGTTCGGGTTCTCGCCGTGGCTGTGGTTGTCGCTGCTCATGCTCACCGTGGCCGGCGCGGGCGACATGGTGAGCGGTATCTTCCGAACCTCGATCTTGCAGAGCGCGGTGGAGGACTCCTACCGGGGAAGGCTCGACGGGATCGGCATGGCGGTGTGGGCGAGCGGGCCGGCACTTGGGAGCGTGGAGTCCGGCGTGGTGGCCTCGCTCACCAGCGTATCGTTCTCCGTGGTGTCCGGCGGGATGCTCTGCATCCTCGGCGTGGGTCTGCTCCATCTGCTCAGGCCCGGCTTCAACCGCTACGACGCCCGTCACCCGGTGGCCTGAGGGGTACCATCCCCGGGTCCCGATCGAGGAGGTTGTGGTGCGTCGACGCGGTTCGTTCGTTTCCCTGGTTGCGCTGATGGGCCTGGTCGTCACGGCCGTCCCGGCTCGCGCCGGGGTGCCGGGCAACGTGAACGTCAGCCAGATGAAGAACAACCAGACGGAGGCCGCCATCGCGGTCGATCCCACCAACCCGCAGAACGTGGTCGCCGCTTCCAACCTTGAGCACAACTACGGCCTCATGCTCGGCGTGAGCCACGATGGAGGGACCAGCTTCGTCCGGCGCTCCTTCGCGAACGGGACCTATCCCGCACGCTCGTTCGGCAAGGCGTGCTGCGACGCCACGATGTCCTGGGATCAGTACGGCAACCTCTTCCTGGTGTGGCTGGACGCGAGTGAGGCAACCATCATCCGGGTGGCACTGTCCGTCGACGGCGGCGACACGTGGACGCAGATCGGGCCCTACGCCCCGACCCCGCCGCCGGCGGCCGCCATCGCGCGGGGCCTGACGGGGCGAACACGGGAGCCCGACCATCGAGGTTCGTCGGTGGATCAACCGACCGTCACCACGGGGGGCGGCGCCGTGTGGATGGTGTGGAACAACCGCGGGAGCATGCAGGCGGTCGGCGCCTCGGTGTCCGGGCTGGGAGCCGTGTCCACGCTCGGTGCCACGCAGGACATCCCGAGTACGAAGGGCTGCAGTTTCGGCGACGTCGTCGTCGGCCCAACCGGCCAGGTGGCGCAGGTCTGCACGAAGGACACGGGCTCACCGAAGATCGCGGAGATCCGGATGAACGTGGACCCGGACGGGCTCGGCCCCGAGCCGTTCGGGCAGGTGAGCGTGCTGGGGACGACCAACGTGCAACAGTTCGAGCCGATCCTTCCGCAGCGGAACCGGACCGTGGACTCGGAGACGGGTCTGGCGTGGGATCGAAGCGGCGGTCCGAACACGGGCCGACTGTACCTGGTCTACACGGATTCCCTGAGCCCCACCAGCAGCAAGACGGACATCTTCATGCGTAGCAGCGATGACGGCGGCGCCACCTGGACCGATCGCGTTCGGGTGAACGCCGTCCGAGCGGGCGCGCAGTTCCTGCCGCGGATCGCGCTCGATCAGACGACCGGTCTCGTTGCCATCGGATGGTACGACTGTCAGAACGATCACGGCGACCACCGGTTCGGCGACACCGACGGGATCGAGAACACCGACGCCATGTACTACATGACCGAGACCGACGGCAGTGGAACCTTCATCCCGGAGATCAGGGTGAGCAAGGGCGTCTCCAACGCCGCCGACGCGAACAACGGGATCGACTACGGTGACTATTCGGGACTGGCGTTCCAGAGCGGCGTCGCGCATCCGGCGTGGTCCGACAACTCGAACTCGACCGGTGACAACCCGAACGGCAAGCTCCACCAGTTCGACGTCTACACCGCGAGCGTCCCGCTGACGTAACGGGTCAGTGTGCGGGTGCCGGTTGATGATCGGCCAGGGCGGCCGCCTCGGCCGAGCGAACCGTGCCCCGGCCCGGGATGAAGCGGTTCGCGATGACCGCGGCCACAAGGAGAACTCCGCCGCCGAGGGCGAGCGCCGGGTGGAAGCCCTCCATGAACGCGCTGTCATAGGCCTGCTTGACCCCGGTCTGCACCGAGGTGGACAGGCCTAGACCGGAGAGAACGAGCTTCCCGTGGGCCGCACGCTCCGCCACCTGGCCGATCTGCGCCGGGGTCAGCCCCAGGTTCACCAGGGCCGGTCCGAACGAACCGCGGAGCTTGCTGGCAAGGATGGCGCCGAGGAGCGCGATCCCAAGAACCCCACCGACCTCCCGGCTGGTGTTGGTCATCGCCGAGCCCAGGCCGGCCCGCTGGGGACCCACCGAGTTCATGACGGCGGCGGTCATCGGCGCCATGGTGGCGGCCATGCCGTGTCCCATCATCAAGAACAGCGGGGCCATGTAGAGGTAGGGCGTGTCCGCCTTGAGGAACAACCCGAGCGCGAGCAGCCCGATGCCGGCCAGCACGAGCCCGTACGTCATGGGCGCGCGCGAACCGTGCGTGGACGCGTACTTCCCGCTGTTGGGAGCCGTGATGATGATGGCGATCGTCATGGGCAGGAATCCCGCACCCGCCTGGAACGGCGAGTACCCGTGGATGTTCTGCATGTAGAGCGTCAAGAAGAAGAAGGTCGCGAACATCCCGAGCGAAACCGCGAAGGCCACCGTGTTCCCGGCCGAGAAGGCGGGGATCCTGAAGAAACGCAGGGGCATCATCGCGTGGCTGCTCCGCAGTTCCCACAGGAGGAATGAGGCCAGCAGCAGCACGAACGCGGCGAACGCGAAGAGGATCAACGGGTCGGTCCACCCCAGGACGTTCGCCTCGATCAGGGCGTAGGTGACGCTCACTAGGGACGCGGTCCCGAGCACCAGCCCCGGGATGTCCAGTCGGCGGGCGTCTTCGGATACGGACTCAGTGACGGTCCTGCGAGCCACGTAGAAGGCGATCAAGCCGATCGGGATGTTGAGGAAGAAGACCGACTGCCATCCCAGGTGCTCGACCATGAGGCCGCCCAAGGTGGGTCCGGCGGCGAGCGCGATGCCCGAGACCCCGGCCCAGATGCCGAGCGCGTGTGCTCGCTCGTGCGGCGGGAACGTCACGGTGATGATCGAGAGCGTTCCCGGGATCAGGAGCGCCCCACCGATCCCCTGGAAGAAGCGGAAGGCGATCAGCTGGCCCGTGGTTTGGGAAAGACCGCAGCCGAGGGAGAAGACCGTGAAGATCGTCAGCCCGGCAAGGAACATCTTCTTGCGGCCGTAGCGGTCGCCCAGGATCCCGCCGGTCAGCAGCAGCGACGCGAAGGCTAGGACGTACCCGTCCACGATCCACTGGAGGCCCGAGACGCTGGCGCCCAGGCCCTCTTGGATGCGCGGCAACGCCACGTTGACCACGGTGTTGTCGAGCATCGCCATCGCGAGGGCGAAGCACATCGTGAGCAGCACGATGCCCTTCTCGCGGGCGTTCTCACCTTCGAATCCGAACAATGTCACTCCCTCCGCACCGGGGCACGTCCACTCGGCCAACGGCGTTCTTCAGGGCCAACGCGCATCTTGGCCTCCGGATTCCGCGATCCGGCAGAAACCTAGGCGACCTTGCGATAGGTCCGAACGGAGACCGGGACGAACACCAGCAGGAGCACGACGATCCACACCGTGGACTTCACGATCAGGCTGCCCGGTGAATCACCGGGGGCGGGCGAGATCCAGATGTGATGAGTGGGGTCATAGACCCGGCCCACCGTGAGGTACCGGACCGTGTTCGCCCAGATGGTGACGGGGTTGTTCCGGGCGACCGCCTGCAGGAACTTCGGCATCCCCCGCACGGGGACCAGCGCCGAGCTGACGAACGTGAGCGGGAAGATCCAGGTGAAGCTTGCCGCCTGGACCGATTCGGTGTCCTTGATGGCCAGGCCGATCGACGCCGATATCCACGAGAACGCGTACCCGACGGCGACCGCGAGACCGACCGCGCCTAGGGCGTCGATCGGCCCGGCCTTGAACGAGAAGCCCACGAGGTAACCGACGGCGATCATCATGCCGACCACCACGAGGTTGCGCCCCAGGTCCGCGAACGTCCGGCCGGCGAGCACCGCCGACCGGGCCATCGGCAGCGAACGGAAGCGGTCGATGATGCCCGAGCCCAGATCCTCGGCCAGGCCGATCCCCGTGTTGGTCGAGCCGAAGATGGCGGTCTGGACGAAGATCCCCGGCAGCAGGAAGTTCACGTAGCTGACACCGGGGATCTGGATGAGATTCCCGCCGAACACGTAGACGAACAGCAGCACGAACATAAGCGGCTGCACGACCGAGAACACGAGCAGCGCCGGGATGCGGACGAACCGCAGAAGGTTCCGCCGGGTGATGACCATGGCGTCCGCGAACGCCCACTTCAAGCGGGATCCTCCAGGAACGGTGGCGGCCGACGGCTGGCTCATGGGGCGCCTCTCTTCTTCCGGTTCTTCTTCCCTCGGCCGCCATCTTCGGCGGCTTCGTCTTCGGCCCCGTGACCGGTCAGGGAAAGGAAGACGTCATCCAGCGTGGGACGGTGCAACGCGAGGTCGGCGACCTTGACACCGGCGTCGTCCAAGCGGCGGATGACCTCGCTGAGCAGCGATGCACCTTCGACACCGACCGGGATCTTGAAGGAGGCGGCTGCCTCGTCGATCACCGGCGTGCCGCCGATGCCCGAAAGCGCAGTGGCTGCCTGGGCCACCTGGGACCGGTCGGCAACGCTGAGCTCCAGGACCTCGCCGCCGATCCTGTCTTTGAGTTGATCCGAGGTTCCTTGCGCGATGACGGTGCCGACATCGATGACCGCGATCTGATCCGCGAGGGTGTCGGCCTCTTCGAGGTACTGCGTGGTGAGCAGCAGCGTGATCCCTTCGCGCTGGAGTTCCCGGATCATCTCCCAGAGATCGAGCCTGCTCCGTGGGTCCAGGCCGGTGGTGGGTTCGTCCAGGAACAGGACCTTGGGGCGCCCGACCAGGCTGGCGCCCAGGTCGAGGCGCCGGCGCATCCCGCCGGAGTAGGTCTTCGCCGTGCGATTCGCCGCATCCGCCAACCCGAACCGTTCCAGTACCTCCGTCGCGCGGCGGCGAGCTTCGACCTTGTTGAGGTGATAGAGGCGGCCGACCATCTCGAGGTTCTCGAGCCCGGTGAGGTGTTGTTCGACCGCGGCGAACTGTCCCGCGAGCCCGATCTGACCCCGGAGCTTCACGGCGTCCTTCACCACGTCGAACCCGGCGACCTCGGCCCGCCCCCCCGTCGGCTCGATGAGCGTCGTGAGGATCCGCACGGCCGTGGTCTTCCCGGCACCGTTGGGGCCGAGCAGCCCGAACACGGATCCGGCGGCAACCTCCAGGTCCACGCCCTTCAGCGCGTGCACCGCACCGAAGTGCTTGACGAGGCCCTGGGTGCGGATGATCGGCGTGTCCACGGCGGGCAGCCTAGCAGCGGAGGGCGACAACGTTCTGACTCCCGGATGGCCCCGGTGACGGGCACGTTGGCGAGCCGATCGGGCCGACGTGCCGAGTATCCTGGGCCCATGGTGGCCGGTGCTTGAGCTGATCGGACTCTCGCGCCGCTTCGGAGATCTCGTTGCGCTGGACGATGTCTCGTTCGTCGTTCCGGCCGGGGCGATCGTCGGGTTCGTTGGGCCGAACGGGGCGGGCAAGACCACGGCGATGCGGATCGCGCTGGGGGTCCTGCGGCCGGACGCGGGCGAGGTCAGATGGCGCGGCCGGCCCGTTGACGCGGCGATGCGCAGGCGCTTCGGCTATATGCCCGAGGAGCGCGGGCTCTATCCGAAGATGCGGGTTCTGGAGCAACTGGTGTACCTCGCTCGGCTGCACGGGCTGGGACCCGCCGACGCCCGTCGACGCGCGTCGGAGGCGGTCGAGCTCCTCGGCGTGGCGGTGCGTTCGAAGGATCGCCTGGAGAAGCTCTCGCTGGGGAACCAGCAGCGTGTTCAGCTGGCGGCGGCGCTGGTCCACGAACCCGACGTCCTCATCCTGGACGAACCGTTCAGCGGGTTGGATCCGGTGGGCGTCGACGCGTTGTCGGCGATCCTGCGTTCCCAGGCGGACGAACGAGGTGCGCCGGTCGTGTTCTCAAGCCATCAGCTGGACCTGGTCGAACGCCTCTGCGACGCCGTGGTGCTCATCGACCACGGTTCGATCGTGGCCCACGGCGCCATAGAGGAACTCCGCGCCTCGCGGTCGCGGCGGCTCTTCCGCATCGAGCTCGCAGGCGCACCCGAGGGCTGGTGGGAGGTGGTCCCGGGGGTCGAGCTGGCCGAGCCGCTCCCTGACCAGAGCGGCGTCTTCGAGCTGGCCGGGGATGCCGATGATCAGCGCCTGCTGGACATCGCGCGGCGAGCCGGGCAGGTCCGCGTCTTCGCCCCGGTCCTGCCGACGTTGGCGGAACTGTTCCGCGAGGTCGTGCGGGCGTGAGCCGCGCAGAGCGTTCCGACGCATCTGTGGGCCGCATGTGGCTGGTCGTGGCCCGGCGGGACTTCTGGGTTCGGCTGCGGGACAAGGGGTTCGTCATCTCGACTGCGCTCACCGTGACCGTGCTCACCGTGTTCGTGCTGATCAGGGCCTATGGCGGGGGCGGGACGGCCTCCTTCCGGCTGGCCGTCGCGGGGGAGA
>JANXVR010000030.1 GCA_025351565.1 Actinomycetes bacterium | reverse complement strand
CATCCGGCGGGCTCCGGATCGAGGACCGTGCCGTCCTCCAACGCGTCCGCGAACCGGGCGAGCATCATCGCGGCGTCGGCGCCGTCGATGACACGGTGATCGGCATTAAGGGTGGCCATGATGCTCCAGCGCAATGAGACTCGCTCTTCGACCGCCACGACGCGTCCATCCGCCGGTACATCCATCGGCGGGTAGGGCCCGATCTGGCTGAGGACCTGGCGTCCGAGACGTTCGTCATCGCGTTCCGAAGGCGCGGGGACTACGACCCTGATCGTGCCGACGCCCGCCCCTGGTTGTTCGGTATCGCAGCGAACCTGCTGCGTGATCATCGCCGGGCGGAGAAGCGACAGCTCCTCGCCTATGCCCGAATCCACATCGATCCGGCCGAATCACCTTTCGACACCGTGGACGCGCGCGTCGACGCTGCCGCCGTGGCCCCGGACCTGGCGCGGGCGCTGGCCGCGCTGCGACCTGAACACCGCGAGGCTCTGCTCCTGTACGCCTGGGCCGATCTCACCTACGAGGAGATCGCGGAGGCGTTGGGGATACCCGCGGGCACCGTGCGATCGCGGATCTCGCGCTCGCGTCAGCGGCTGCGGGAGCTACTGACCGTGAGCGGCCAATCAGTTGATACGCAACCACCTTAGGGAGGCGCACATGATGGATGAGCTCGAACGGCTCAGGATGTTCCGCGGCGACGTTCCCGAACCGCGGCCCGACCAGGTTGTCGAAGCGCGAGCGGTCTTCATGAACGCGGCGGCGCTTGAGGGGGCGAGGCCCGCCCGAAGGACCCATCCCCGTGGGACGCGGCTCATCGCCGCGGCCGCTGCGGTCGTCGTCCTCGTCGTGGTCGTGCCGGCCGCGCTGCCGGGCGGGAGTCCGGGCGGAGCCGGAGTCGCTGCGGCGGGGGTGGGGTTCACCCAGGACGGGAACTACTTGATCGCGACCATCGACGACCCGAGTGCGAGCGCTGCCGAGATGCAGGCCGCGTTCGCACAGCACGGGTTCGATATCCAGGTGCAGCTCCAACCCGCCTCTCCGAGCTTGGTCGGCATGATCCCGTTCCAGGACGGGGCAGCGGCTGACACCCCGCAGATCCAGGACATCACCACACCGTGTGCGGCTGAACCGATGTACGGCTGTGTCACCGGGATCCGCATCCCGATGGGGTTCTCGGACCACGCAGCGATCGTCGTCACGCGCGCGGCGGCGCCCGGCGAGCAGTACGCCTGGCCGGCCGACGCGTACTCGCCCGGAGAGGTGCTCCATTGCAGCGGTCTCAGAGGGACGACGGTTGCGGATGCATCACCGATCCTTCAGGGGCTCGGACTGACCGGGAGATGGCAGATCTTCGGCCAAGCGGGTGGGGACGGCGTGAGCCAGGGTTCGGTTGCCGACTACGTCATCAATCAGGCATCGACGTATTCGTCGGATACCGTCGAGTTCACGGTGTCGCCCAAGGTCCTGACGCCGGCCGACGTCAACCTTCCGCCGGATCTGTGGAACCTCTACTACCGCCAGATCAAGAGCGAGTCTCAAGGGTGTTAGGTCGGATCCACGACCACGCCCCCGCTATGCCCGCGTGAGGGTGCCCGTGAGGTGCAGCGTGAGCGGCGTCTGGGTCGCCATGTGGATCTTGTACCGCATCCGGTCGCCCTGGACCTGGTAGCGCCGGTGGAAGGCGAGCACCTCTATACCTGACGCTGCACGCAAGATCGACGTCGACGTTGGACCTGCCCCGCCTCCGCGTCCCACTCCCGCTCGGTGTAGGGGACGAACGCGAAGTCCGGGCATGGCCTGCCATCTCCGCGACCTGTGTCCACGGCGCCCGCTACCTCCAACGCAGTGTTTGAAACGGCCGTACGCGGGGAAACATACGTGCGAGGCCCGGGTCTGGGATCTCGCGCAAGCCACGTCCCAGCCAGATGAACGGAGGAACTGATGAACAGAAGCACAGGTAGCGGTTTGCTGGTGTTCGGGATCGTGCTCGGTGTCGTGGGTGCCATCATGCGATTCGCGCTCAAGGTTCACACATCTGGGTTCAACTTCCACACCGCCGGCATCATCCTTCTGATCGTGGGTGTCGGCTGCGCGGTCGTTGGGTTGGTTCTTCTACTGATGGCCGGTCGGAGTCGCTCGGTGACCCAAGAGAGCATCCAGGCGACACCCGCTGGTCAGGTTCGGACCGAAGAACGCAGCGATAGCGGCTTTTCTCTGTAAAGGCCCTCAAGCGAGGAGCGTTGACGATGACGAGGTATCTCTGTGTGGATCAGTCGCATCGGCGCCGCGGGGAGCTCGTTCCCGTAGACGTCACCGCGCAGGTGCGGTCCGAGCGCGCGCTGTTGCCTCGGCCCAGTGCGTACCTGGCCATCACGGAAGACGTCATCGCGGCGGTGGCGGCGATGGGCACGGCG
>JANXVR010000287.1 GCA_025351565.1 Actinomycetes bacterium | reverse complement strand
GATCCGGGTATCAGGAAGATCACCGGCGCGCTCATGGGGATCGGTGCGATCCTCCTGCTGGGCATGTCCGTGGCCGGGCTGTTCCGTGCCGACGCGGCGGTCGGTCCGGCGCCCCTCGTGCTGGCACCCGCCGGCACCGTGCTGCGGTTCACCACGGGGCTGGGTGGCGGGATCTTCGTGTCCTTCATGGGCGGAGTGGTTGCGGTGATCGCCACGATCATGATGATCGGACGGACCAGCACGCCTGAGGCCTCCGGGACGGTCTGATCCCGGGTCACGCCGGTCGGGCGGCGAGCCCGGTAGCCTGCGGCCATGTCTGCATCAGTTCGAACATGGTGGCGCCGCCCCGGGCTCGATGTGCGGGACGGCCGGCTGTACATCGCGGGTCGCGACGCGGAGTCGCTGGCCCGGGAGCACGCCACGCCACTGTACGTCTACGACCTGTCCCGGGTTGGCGAACAGGCGGTGGCGCTCCGCGATGCCATGGTCTCGACCGGACTCGAACCCGTGGTTCGGCTGGCGTTGAAAGCGCAGCGGGAACCGGCCCTCCTGGAATTCCTGCGCGCGGAGGTGCCGTTCGTGGGGATGGACGTGTGCTCGCCGGGGGAGGTTGACTGGGCGATCGGGCACGGGTGGGGCGCCGGGGAGATCAGCTACACCGGGACCAACGTGAGCGGACGGGATCTGGAACGGATCACGTCCGCGGGGGTCCACCTGAACGTCGACCTGCTGACGCAGCTGGAGCGCGTGGGGCAAGCGGCACCCGGACGAACCGTCGGGATCCGCGTGAACCCGGGGATCGGCGCGTCACGGGACGGCGCGGGCGAGACCCTCTACACGGGCGAACGACCGACCAAGTTCGGTATCTCGGCGGAGCAGCTGCCCGACGCGTTGGAGATCGCACGGCGCTGGGATCTGACGATCGATACCGTCCACTTCCACGTCGGGGACGGGTACCTCTCCGACGGCCTTCCCGTGTTCGAGGAGACGGTTCGTCGCGCGGCCGAGATGGTGCGGACCTTGCAGGGCGCAGGCTGGCCCATCCGCGAAGTGAACACCGGCGGGGGTCTGGGGGTGCCTCAGCAGGCAGGCGACCGTCCATTGGATCTCGGGGCCTGGGCCGCCATCCTGGCGACACACCTGGGCCCGCTCGACGTCGCGGTCGCCACGGAGCCCGGCGACTTCCTGGTGAAGGAGTGCGGCGTCGCGCTGGCGGAAGTCGTGACGGTCGAGGTTCGGAGCGGGGTGCGGTTCGTGGGGCTGGATATCGGATGGAACGTCCTGGGAGAGCGCTTCGTCTACGGCTCGATACTGGACCTCGTGATGTGCCGGGGAGTCGAGGCGGCAGCCCTGGACGACGTCACGATCAGCGGCAACATCAACGAAGGTGACGACCTCTTCGCCCGGGACTACCCCTTCCCCGAGGTTCGGGAGGGGGACATCGTGGCCGCGATCGGCGTCGGGAGCTACAACGCATCCATGACCAGCGTTCACTGCCTGCGCGAACCTGCCGGCGTCGTTGCCTTCAAGGACCGCCGATGAGACCGGAGCTACCCCTCGTGGAACGGTGGTTCTCCGCCGAGCAGATCGAGGACGGGCTGACCCTGCTGTGGGAGCCGCACATAGCCGGGTTCTTCGTATCCAACGCGTGGCATGTCCGCGGGCGAGACCGTGATCTCCTGGTCGACACGGCCAACGGGATCGGCGACCTGCGGGGCGAGATCACGCCCTTCGCGGACGGTCGCCAGATCCTGGCTGTGGCGACCCATGAGCACTTCGACCACATGGGCGGCTTGCACGCGTTCGACGAACGCCTGTGTCATCCCGCGGACGCGGCCGGCGTGCGTGACCCCTACGCCGTCGCCTCGTTCCCGGAGGACTGGCCGCCCGGGCTCGCGGAGGAGATCCGTGCCTACGGCTACGAGCCGCCGGGTCGGCTCCTTGCCGCCGTGCCCTCCCGAACGTTCGATGAAGCTTCGTGGCGAACCCCACCCGCCGAGCCCACCTCGCTCCTGGAGGAGGGGGATGTGCTGGACCTGGGAGATCGCGCGTTCGAGATACTGCACGTCCCCGGCCACACCGCGGGGTCGATCGCGCTCTGGGAGGCATCGTCCGGGACGCTGTTCACGGGGGATGCGTTCTACGTGGACGACGCGATGATGTTCGAGGATCTGGAGGCGGGGGTGGCCTCACTGCGCCGGATGAGGGACCTGCCTGTTCGGCTGGTCCTGGGCGGGCACGGGCCGGTAGTGGACGGTGACCGCTTCCGCGCGGCGATCGATGCCGAACTTGCCGCGCGCGGCGCCTGAGATCCCCGGGGCGCAAGGGTATGCTCCGCCGCATGGATCAGGATCTCACCGTCATCCGCGCCGGGCACCTGCTCGACGTCGAGGCTGGCGAGATGCTGGAAGACCGCGCCGTGATCGTGCGCGGGGAACGCATCGAGGCCGTCGTGCCGTTCGGCGATGGTGTGCCATCCGCCGCGACCACGATCGACCTCTCGGGCCACACGGTGCTCCCGGGGCTCATCGATTGTCACGCCCACCTGATCGGCGAACCCGAATCCGGGCACGGCTACGCGGTGCTGGTCACGCGCACGGCGGCGCAGGAGGCGTTCAGCGGCGTGCGTAACGCCCGCGCCACGATCACGGCGGGATTCACCACCGTTCGCGATGTCGGGACGTTCAGGGCGCTGGTGGATTGCGCGCTGCGGGATGCGATCGAGGCGGGGGACGTCGAAGGCCCGCGGATGCTGTGCGCGGGGGCGTACGTCACGTGCTCGGGCGGGGGAGGCGACGTCACGGGTCTTGCGCCCGACGTGGACGCCGTGGTCCCGATCGACCTTCGGTTCGGCGTCGCGAACTCCGTCGACGAGGTCCGTAGGCGCGTCCGGGCGATCCTGCACGGGGGCGCGGACTTCATCAAGGTCATCGCCACCGGCGCAGTGCTCACCGAAGGGACCGTGCCCGGTGCTCCCGAGTTCAGCGAAGCGGAGATCCGCGCGGCGGTGGAGGAAGCATCGCTCTACGGCACCTTCGTCGCGGCGCACGCGCACGGGGCCGAAGGGATCAAGCGGGCCGTCCGCGCCGGGGTCCGTTCCATCGAACACGGTTCGCTCATGGACGACGAGGCCATCGAGATGATGGCTGCGGCGGGCACCTACCTGGTAGCCGACGTGTACTTCGGCGACTGGATCGAAGAAGAGGGCACGCGCGCCGGCTGGTCGAAGGACGTCCTGCGGAAGAACCGCGAGACCACGGATGCCCAGCGTCAGGGGTTCGCGAAGGCGGTGAAGGCAGGCGTGAAGCTCGCGTACGGGACCGATTCCGGCGGCTACCCGCACGCGTGGGTCGGCAAGCAGTTCGCCTATCAGGTCCGGCATGGCCAGACGCCGCTCGAGGCCATCCAGACCGCGACCACGAACGCTGCAGACCTCCTGGGGTGGGCGGATCGGGTCGGCGCGGTCAAGCCGGGGCTGTTCGCCGATCTCATAGCGGTCCCGGGCGATCCCACGCAGGATGTCGCGCTCCTGGAATCGGTTCCCTTCGTGATGAAGGGCGGCCGGGTGGTCAAGCAGACCTAGCTGCAGGTGTGCTGGCGTAGCTGGCGGTTGGTCGGCGGGTCCTGCGTGAGGAGCTGGGGAACGGTCACCGGGGTCAGGCCGCGCGCGTGGATCATGGACAGGATCTTGGGCAGGGCGTTCTCGGTGGTGCTCCGGTTGTCGTGCAGGATGATGATGTCCCCGGGTGACAGTTCCTTCCGAACCGTCTGGACGATCCGCTTGACCGTGGCCCCCTGGCTATCCGTCGAGTCGACGCTCCACAAGATCTCGAGCATCCCCTGGGAGCGGATGTAGCCGTCGAGCCCCCGGTCGTGGAGCCCGTAGGGCGGACGGAACAGCCGAACGGGTTGCCCGGTGGTGTTCTGGACGATGTGACGTGTCCGCGCGATCTGCGTCGCGTAGAGATGGGCGTTGCCCTTCGTCATATCCACGTGATCCCAGGTGTGGTCGCCGAACGCCATCCCGGCGGCGGCTTCCTGCTTCGCGATGTCAACGAACGCGGGCTCGGCGAACAGCTTGCCCACCAGGAAGAAGGTGGCCGGGGTGTTCGTTCGGCCGAGGGTCTTGAGGGCTTGGGGGGTGAGGATCCCGGGCCCGTCGTCGAAGGTGAGCGCCACGAGCGGCTTCGTACCGGCTCCGCAGTAGATCGGCTCGCCTTGCGCCGCCAGATGGGCGAGCGGCCCACCCCCCGTCGGCGGCGCCAGATCGGGCTTGGCTTTCGGATGGCTCGGGGAGACGTGAGGGGGCGCGGGGGTTTGGGCCGCTGCGGTGTGCGCTAGATCCGCGCCGCCGGAGGCCACGACCCAGCTGCCGACGGCCAGGAGCAGGGCCATCAGCCCGGCGAACGAACGCCGGCGAGCGTGCGAACGCACGCGCACGAAGATGCGGGGAAGTCGCGTCATATGGGCCATGGGGTTGTGCGGAAGCGCGAGTCTACTCCGGCGAGCCGGATCGCGCATCCCCGGTGTCTTTGGGAACATGGACCCGTTGGCTCCGCCCGACTCGAAGGGACGTGGGAACGATGTCCGAAGCCGGACACCTCACCGCAGAGCAGATCGTCGAACTCTCGAAGCGCCACACCCTCTACGACTGGCAAGCCCAGTCGAAGGTCATGCCGTTGCCGGTGCAGCGGGCCGAGGGTGTGTACTTCTACACCACCGATGGAACGCGATATCTGGACTTCAACTCCCAGTTGATGGGCGTGAACATCGGTCACGGCGACAAACGTGTGATCGACGCCATCGCCAAGCAGGGCGAGACCCTTCCCTACATCTCCCCGTTCATGGCCTACGAGACCCGCGCGCTGCTGGGACAGAAGCTGGCGTCGCTCTGGCCGGGCGAGATGGAGAAGTCGTTCCTCACGCTGGGCGGCGCCGAGGCGAATGAGAACGCGCTCCGGATGGCGAAGGCCTACACCGGAAGGCAGAAGATCATGGCTCGCTATCGGAGCTACCACGGCGCGACCGCGCAAACCATCGCCCTCACCGGCGATCCGCGGCGCTGGGCCAACGAATCCCCGCCGCTGCCCGGCATCGTGCGCGTGCTCGATCCCTACCACGGCACGCAGCGCGGGTTCGAGGATGCCGGCCCCGCGCTGGCAACGCTCCGCGAGACCATCGAACTGGAAGGCCCCGATACCATCGCCGCGTTCATCTTGGAGACCGTCACCGGGACGAACGGGATCTTGATCCCGCCCGAGGGCTACCTGCAGGGCGTGCGTGATCTCTGCACCGAGTTCGGGATCGTCATGATCGCCGACGAGGTCATGTGCGGGTTCGGCCGAACGGGTGAATGGTTCGCGGTCAACCACTACGACGTCGTGCCCGACCTGATGTGCACGGCGAAGGGCCTCACGTCCTCCTACATGCCGCTGGGCGCCGTGGCCATCAGCCCCGCCATCGCAGAACACTTCCAGGACAACGTCTTCTGGGGGGGCCTGACCTACAACTCGCATCCGCTGTCGTGCGCCGCAGCGCTCGCCGCGATCAAGGTCATGGAAGACGATGACCTGGTCGGGAACGCGAGGAGGCTGGGCGTGAGCATGCGCGGGCACCACGAAGCACTCGCGGCCAAACATCCGAGTGTGGGCCGCTACCGCAACATCGGCCTGTTCGGCATCCTGGAACTGGTGAAGGACCGCGACACCATGGAGCCGCTCTCCCCGTTCAACGTCCAGAACGAAACCATGCAAGCCATCAACCGTGCGCTCTTGGACCGGGGCCTGTTCACGATGGTGCGATGGAACGGCATCATGACGAACCCGCCGCTCTCGATCACCGCGGAGCAGCTCGAGGACGGCTTCGCGATCATCGATGAAGTGCTAGAACTCGCCGACGTAGCTATGGTGACCTGATGGAGCAGCCACAGCCGGGCCGATATCAGATCGATGCAGCGCGAAGTACGGTGGCGTTCATGAGCCGGCACCTGATCACGAAGGTACACGGCCGATTCACGGAGTTCGACGGCGTTATCACCATCGCCGACCCGATCGAGGATTCCTCGGTGGATGTTCGCATCCAAGCGGAGAGCATCACTACGGGCGTCAAGATGCGCGACAAGCACCTGCGCAGCGACGACTTCATGTGCGCCGAGGCGTTCCCACATCTGGGGTTCACCAGCGAAACCGCGAGCCGGACGTCGGGGGCTGGGTTCACCTTGGAGGGAGTCCTGACGATCCGTGGGATCGCAAAGCCGGTAACGCTCGCGGGAACCTATGGAGGAACTGGATCGGGCGATCGTCTCCTGGCGACCGCGACTGTGACGATCGACCGCTACGACTGGGATATGACCTGGAGCGACAAGGTCGAGACCGGCGGGATCATGGTCGGGCGCAAGGTGGAGATCTCGATCGACGTGGACGCGGTCAAGATCCCATAGCGGTTCTTAACGATGGGTTTGGGACGGATCCGTCCGACCATCGTTCGGCCCACGATCCGAGTTCGTCCATCACGCCGGCTAGGTCTTGCCCGCGATCCGTGAGGCCATAGTCGATGCGAACCGGCGTGGATGGGGTGACCGTCCTGGTCACTATGCCTGCCGCTTCCAGTTCCTTCAGACGATCGCTCAACAGACGGTCGGAGATCTGCGGGATCACCGCGCCGAGGTCTGAGAACCTCGAGGTCCCGGCCAGGAGCGACCGGACGATCTGGGGGGTCCAGCGCTTGGCGATGAGTTCCGCGGCAAGCTGGAAGTGCCGGCAGACGGGGCTTTCCGGTTCGGTCATGGGGCACATCCTACGGTCGGGTGACATTTCCTTCAACGCTTGGGAATACCTATAACCTTCCCAAAGGTTAGCAACTATACGAACCACCTAGGGAGGGTGGCTCTCGATCAAGGAGGAAGCCAGATGGCACAGTCCCAAGCAGAGGTCCAGTTCCAGCAGCTCGGTGTCGCATTGCCGGAGCCCGGTGTCTACAAGCTGGAGGCTTCGCACACGAGCATCGGGTTCGTTGCCCGCCACATGCTGTCCAAGGCCCGCGGGAACTTCGCGGAGTTCGAGGGCACCATCACGGTTCCCGAGAACGTGGCGGAGACCTCGGTGGACGTGACGATCCAGGCGGCCAGCATCAGCACCGGCAACGAGATGCGCGACGGACACCTGAACTCCGCCGACTTCTTCACCGTGGAGGAGCACCCGACGATCACGTTCGTGGGCAAGGGCGTCCGTCAGGTCGACGGCGCCGAGTTCGAGATGGATGGCGACCTGACCATCAAGGGCATCACCAAGCCGGTCACCTTGCGCGGCGAGTACCTGGGCTTCGGGCCGGGCATGCAGGGCGAGCAGCGCCTGTTCGCCAGCGCGAAGACCACGGTGAACCGCGAGGACTGGGACCTGACCTGGAACGTCGCCGTCGAGACCGGCGGCCTGCTGGTCGGCAAGAAGGTCGAGATCGTCCTTGACGTGGAAGCCGTCAAGGAGTCCTGACCGAGCGAACGGTCGAGAAGGGCGGGGGCGGGTGCCTCCGCCCTTCTTCGCGCGGCGGTTCGTTCGACGTGGGCGTCCCGCGTACCATCTGGGCCCATGAAGGTGGCCGCGATCCAGATGCGATCCACGCCGGATACGAGCGCGAACATCGCGGCGGCGGACGGGCTGCTTCGTCGGGCGTCCGCCGAGGGCGCCGACCTAGCCGTCCTGCCGGAGGTCTTCCCGTACCTGGGGCGAAGCGCCGGCCGGACCGCGGCGGCCGAGCCGCTGCCGGGCGGGCCCGCCTCGCAGATGTTGGGCGCCGCCGCGCGCGAGACCGGCATGTGGGTAACCGGCGGGATCATCGAGCGGGACGGCGATCGCGTCTACAACACGTCACCGCTGTTCGATCGGGCTGGAGAGCTGGTGGCGGTCTACCGGAAGATCCACCTTTACGACGTGGAGCTGCCCGGGCAACCGCCGTTCCGCGAGTCGGCGACCTTCACCCCCGGTGAGCAGGTGGTCACCTATCCCACTGAGGCAGCCCGGATCGGGTTGTCCATCTGTTACGACCTCCGGTTCCCTGAACTGTATCGAGCGCTGATGGTCGCGGGCGCGCATGTGGTGACGGTGCCCGCGCAGTTCCAATTCCAGACGGGCGTGGATCACTGGGAGGTCCTGCTTCGCGCGCGCGCGGTGGAGAACCAATGCTTCATGGTGGCCGCCGGCCAGTGGGGGACCTACGGAGACCCCGAGAAGGGACGCCGCAGCTACGGGAACTCGATGATCGTGGATCCGTGGGGCCGCATGCTGGCCCGCGCCGACGACCAGGGCGATGCCGTGCTGGTGGCGGACCTGGACATGACCGAGCTGCGCCGGATCCGAGAGATCCTTCCGGCCCTGCAACACCGCCGCCTGGGTATCACCTGCTGAGCTGAGCCATATCCTCCGGGCGATCGATGTCCGGCGGAACGTCGGCGTCGATGACGACGTCCTCCACCCACTCCGGGTGGCTCGCCATCAGCACGCGCGCTCCGACATCGCCGTGCAGGTGTCCGGCCACGGCGTAGATCTCGCGCGACAGGAGGGACGGGCCCGGGCCGTTCCGGTAGGCCGCGCGCACGATCTGCTTCCGCGTGGCCCGGAACCGCTGGATGAGCGCGCGAACGGTATCGGCGCTCACCCCCGGCTGGTCTGCCAGGAGGATCACCGCCGCCTCGCTCTCCTGCGCGATGTCGTGGAAGGCGGCGGCCAGGGACGTCGACTGGCCGCCCGCGTAGCCGGGGTTCCGGATGCAGCGCCCGCCGGGCGGGAGGATCAGAGCGGCCTCCACCGCGGCGGCGTCGTGGCCGGTGATCACCAGGAGTTCGCGGACACCGGCCGCGGCGAGCGTGTCCACCGCGTACTGCACCAGCGGCTTCCCGGCGTGGAGCGTCAACTGTTTGGTGCCGCCGAACCGCGAGCCGGTCCCCGCGGCAAGTACGACACCGCTGATCACGTCAGGCCTTCTTCTCGCCCCCGAAGAGGCGGGAGAAGAAGGCCCGGATCACGGCCCACACGGCGGACATCCCGAGTCCGATCCCGCCGACGGGGTTGGGGGCTGAGGGTGCGGTCGCGGCCCCAGGGGTTGCGGGCGTTGTGGCGGTTCCGGCCTGCTCCGCGCTCATCCGCTCCTTGAGGCAGTCAGCGAATTGCTGGGTGAGCTTCTTCGAGATCTCCGGCAGGAGCCCGCGCGACATCTGGGCCGCCGCGCCGGTGATCGTGATGTCGGCCAGCATCTGGACGGTGGTTTCGCCCTCGCCCGGCCCCGGCTCCAGCCACGAGGTGACCGAGGCGTTGGCGGCGCCCTTGCCCTTTTGCTCCGTGCCCTTCGCGGTGAGCTTCACCTTGTGTTCGGCGTCGTCGCGTTCGTCCTCGGTGACCGTTCCGGCGAACGCCATGGACACCGGCCCGAACTTCATGGTCATGCGGCCCTTCCAGGTGCGGTCGTCGACCACCTCGGTCAGCTCGGCGCCGGGCATGCACGGCGCGATCTTCTCCACATCCAGCAGATATGCCCACAGGTCGTTTTCGGGCGCGGTCACCGTGAACTCGTTCCGGATCTCCATGGGCGCGAGGATACCGCTCGCCGGGAGCCGCTCAGGTGCCATCTCGCGCTGCGGAACGAACGGCGGCGCCTACCTGGCCTCGCTGCCCGGGCTCGGACGTTCGTGGATGGGGCCGGGGCGGTCTCGGAGGGAGCCACCCGCGCGACCGTGACGCGCGGCGATGATCTCCGAGACGATCGACTGGGCGATCTCCTCCGGACCCTCGCTCCCCAGGTCCAGCCCTGCCGGACCGTGGATCCGGGCGCGATCGTCGGGGGAGATGACCATGCCGGCCCCCGCCAGGTCCATCAGGATCCGCTCGGTGCGCGCGGCCGGGCCAAGCATCCCGATGTACCGAACGGGCGTCGTGAGCAGCCCACGTAGGTAGTCCCTGTCGCGCAAGAAGTTGTGGGTCATCACCACGGCGTTGGTTCGCTCGTCGGCAGCTTCGGCGCCGGCAACGTCGCCCGGTTCGTCAACCAGGACGAACCCGGTGGCGCCGGGGAATCGCTCCTCGTTCAGGAAGGCGGCGCGATCGTCCAGGACGATCGCGCTCCATCCGAGCGAGGCGGCGCTCCGCACCAGCGGCGCGGCGTCATGTCCGGCGCCGCAGATAAGCAGGCGGATCGGCGGTTCCAATACCTCGACGAACGCGCGGACCCCTTCGCCCAGCGGCCGGACCTCCGAAAGCCCCGCCGTCAGCGCCTCGCCGGCGGCCTGGACCGCGGCTGCGTCCGTCGCCGCGTCGCCGAGGGAACCCTGACCGCCGCCGGCGCCGCTGCCGGGCCGGTGCACCATGCGGGCGCCGGCCGTCACGTTCTTGTCCCCCGACTCGACCACCGTCACGACGCAGATCGGGCGTTCCTCCTCCAGCGCCATCCGCAGCGCACCGGCCACCTCGGCCGCTTGTTCGGCCGGCTCTATGAAGACCTCGATCGCGCCGTTGCAGCCAAGGCCCAGCCCCCAGACGTCGTCGTCGTCGGCGGTCAGGTCCCAGGAGGCCAGGCGCGGGGTGCCTTCGTCCATGACGATCCGAGCGACGTCGGCCACGTCGCCTTCCAGGCAGCCGCCGCTGATGTTCCCGACGGGAGCGCCGTGTTCGGGAACCAGGAGCCGGGCGCCGGGACGGCGGTAGGTGGAGCCGCGGACCGCGACCACGGTGGCCAGCGCCATGCGCTCGCCGTGGGCGGACAGCGACTCGATGGCCGCCAGCACATCGGTGATCTCGCTCACGGCGGGGATGGTAGCCGCGCCCAGGCGATCCGGCCCCGCGGGCGCCCGGCGGCGCTCAGCCATGCTCGGGGAAACTAGTCATCCGGGCTAAGCCTTTCGGCCCTCCGTGCCGATATCGTCGGCCTATGGATGATTCCTTCGCCTTCCAAGGCACGCGCGACCCTCGCCGGCTGGATCCCAGGGCTACGAAGTTCGCCGCCGCGGCCTTCGTGGTCGTCCTGGTGGCAGGGCTCTTCGTCCGGGCGGCGGTCGCCAGCGAACGAACGAGCTTCCGGCGCCTCCAGGCGGCGAACGTGGCGGCCGCCCGGCAGGCGACCCTCCAGGCCCGCCAGCTGACGGTGGCCGAGGCGGCGTCGCAGGCGGTCGCGGTTCCCGCGACCGCCGGTCCCAGTCCGGCGGCGTTGCAGGCCCAGCACGTAGCCTTCGCTGCGCTTCGCGCGGCGAAGGCGGTCCACCGCGTCACCGGGACCTTCGCCACGGCCGGCCCCGGCCAGCTCTCCACCGCGAGCGTCGGAGCGCTCCTGGTCGACGGCCCGTCCACCGAGCCACAGATCGTCAGCGTATCGGCGAGCCCGACCACGTGGGCCGCCGCCGTGATGTCTAGCGAAGGGGTCTGCTACTACGTTCGCGTCGCGCCTACGAACGCCGTGCGATACGGGACCGGCGTCGGCTGCACGGGGACCGACGCGATGCACGCGAACGCGAGTGCGTGGTGACAGGCCAGGAGGAACGCGCAGACCTCGGGTTCGGGGGTTCGTTCGAACCCGCCCCTCCGAACGAGCGGGCGGTCCCGCGTGAACACGGGCGCCCCGGCGGGGTGGTGCGGGTCAAACTCTGGATGATCGGGGTGGGGCTGGTGCTGGCCGCCGGCGCGATCTTCGGCCTCATGAAGCTGCTTTCAAGTGCCAGCAAGCAGGTCGCGGCGAAGACCCAGGGGATGATCGGCCAGGTCGACCAAGCCCACAACGTGGACGCGCAGACCGTCGCGCAGACCGCGCTCGAGGGCGCCAAGACCATCTACTCCACGGACGTGTCCTACGCCGGCGTGAACCCGGCGAGTCTCGCGCAAGCTCAGCCCGGCGTTCGCTACACCGCAGGGGTCTCGACCGACCCGAAGGTGGTCAGCGTGGCCTCGACCGCGACCCAGGTCGGCATCGCGGTCAGTTCTGGGAAGACCTGTTGGTACCTCCGTGACTCGGAGACAGCGGGGACCACCTACGGCTCGGGCCACGGGCCCTGCACGGGGGCCACTGCGATGACGTCGGCCAACGCCGCCGCCTGGTAGCGCCGCTACACTCCGCCCGTGACCCGCGTGTCCTTGACCATCAACGGTGAGCCGCGCGCTGCCGACATCGAGCCGCGCACCCTCCTCGTCTACCTCATCCGCGACGAGCTGAAACTCACCGGCACGAACGTGGGCTGCGACACCTCATCGTGCGGCTCCTGCACGGTCCTGCTGGACGGCGAGTCGGTGAAGTCGTGCACGCTCCTGGCCCTGCAAGCCGACGGCCGCGCGGTGACTACCATCGAAGGCATGGCGGACGGCGGAACGCTCCACCCGTTGCAGGACGCGTTCCACCGCAACCACGGGCTCCAGTGCGGATTCTGCACGCCGGGCATGATCATGGCCGCCGCGAGCTTCCTCCGGGAGAACGCCTCGCCGACCGAGGAACAGGTGCGCGAGGCGCTGGAGGGGAACCTCTGCCGCTGCACCGGCTACCAGAACATCGTTGACTCGATCCTGGATGCCGCACAAAGGGGCGAGGCAACGTGATCCCCGCGCCGTTCGAGTACGCGCGGGCTCGCAGCATCGAGCACGCCATGGAGGTGCTCCAGGACGACGAGGAAGCCAAACTCCTGGCCGGCGGGCACTCGCTGATCCCGCTGATGAAGCTGCGGTTCGTCCGGCCCTCGATGCTCGTGGACATCGGAGCGCTCCACGAGCTCCGCTACATCCGGCGCGAGGACGACCACGTCGCCATCGGCGCGCTCACGCGCCATCACGACCTGGCGAACGACGCCGTCCTCCAGCGCGACTGCCCGATCGTGGCGGACGCCGCCTCCCGGATCGGGGATCCGCAGGTCCGGCACATGGGAACCATCGGGGGCAGCGTCGCCCATGCCGACCCGGCGAGCGATCTTCCGGCGGTGCTGGTGGCGCTGCAAGCGGCGTTCGTCATCCGCGGCGCCGCCGGGGCCGAGCGGATCGCCGCCGCCGGCGACTTCTTCCAGGGGCTCTTCACCGCGGACCTGGCGCGGGCCGAGATCCTGACGGAGATACGCGTGCCGGTGAGGACCGCGGGATGGAGCTTCATCAAGTTCACCCGGCGCGCGCAGGACTGGGCGCTGGTCGGCGTGGCGGCGGTGGCCGGGCCCGGCGGGGTGACCGTCGCCCTGGCGAACATGGGGCAGACCCCGATCCGCGCGGCGGCGGTCGAAGCGCGGCTGGCGGCCGGGGATCCGCCCGAGACCGCCGCGCTCCATGCCGACGAAGGCACGGCGCCCCCGTCCGACTCGTTCGGGGATGCGGAGTATCGCCGGGGGCTCGTGAAGGTGTTGGTCGGGCGCGCGCTGGTCGAAGCCCTGAGCTGATCGCGTGCCGGGTGCGACCGGCCGCCCGTAGCATGGCCCGATGGATCCCGCGCCGCCGCGCACCGTGGACGAACTCCAGACCGCCCTGGGGGAGCACTCCTACCTCGCCGACCGCGGCCTCACCACCGCGATCCATCTGGCCCTCTCGCTGGGCAAGCCGCTCCTGCTGGAAGGTGAGGCCGGCGTGGGGAAGACCGAGGTGGCCAAGGTTCTGGCCGAACTCCTGGGCCGGGACCTCATCCGCCTCCAGTGCTACGAGGGCATCGATGCCGCCCAGGCCCTCTACGAATGGAACTACGCGCGCCAGCTCATCGCGGTCCGCGCGATGGACGCCGCCGACGCCGAGCGGCATGTCGCGGACCTGTTCGGCCCGGAGTTCCTGGTGGAACGGCCGCTGCTCCAAGCCATCCGCTCCGGCGCCGGCGCCGTGCTTCTGATCGATGAACTGGACCGCGCCGACGACGAGTTCGAGGCGTTCCTGCTGGAGATCCTCTCGGAGTTCGCGGTGACCATCCCGGAGGTCGGGCGGATCGCGGCGGCGTCACCGCCCGCGGTCATCCTCACCTCCAACCGCACGCGGGAGTTGCACGACGCCCTGAAGCGACGCTGCCTCTACCACTGGATCGATCATCCGACGCTCGAACGCGAGGTCGAGATCGTCCTCGCGCGCGCCCCCGGCGTACGCCGTGCGCTGGCGCTGGACGTGGCCACCGCCGTCTCGCGCCTGCGCGACCTAGACCTGGCGAAGGTCCCCGGCGTGGCCGAGACCATCGACTGGGCGAACGCCTTGGCGTTCCTTGGCGTTGCACGGCTGGATCCGGCGGTCGCCGCCGACACGCTGGGCGCGGTCATCAAGGATCATGAGGACCAGATGCTGGTCGCCGGGCAGTTGGCCGGCATCGTGGGCGCGCCCGACGCCTGAGATGGCGCCGGCGCAGCGCGATCACGCCGTCGAAGCGCTCGTGGGTTTCGGCCGGGACCTTCGGGCTGCGGGGTTGCCGGTGGGGACGGGGCGCGTGCTCACGTTCGTCCGGGCGGCCGCGTCGCTCGGCTCCGCGCGGGCGGAGGATCTCTACTGGGCCGGACGCGCAACGCTCATCGCACGGCCCGAGGACACGGTGGCGTTCGACCGGGCATTCGCGCGGTGGTTCGGCGGCGTCGTGGTCGAACTCGACCTGGCGCCGGGGTTGGACGAGTTGGCAAGAACGCAGCCGGTCGGCGTAGGGATGCTCCTGGGTGCGGCGGGGGCGGACTTCGGCCTGCCAACCGCCACGGGGGAGACGAGCGGCGGACCCGGCCTGGCCGCCAGCGGGATGGAGGCCCTGCGGCACAAGGCCTTCTCTCAGCTGACCCCCGAGGAGCGCCATGAGGTCGAGCGGGCCATCAGGCGGCTGGCGGTCCGCGCGCCGCTGGAGCACACGCGCCGGCGTCGTCCCGCGCGCCGCGGCGACCGCCTCGATCTGGGACGAACGCTCCGCGCATCTCTGCGCACCCAGGGCGAGCCGTTCGACCGGCGATGGCGCGCGCGGCGGACCAGGGCGCGCCCGCTCATGCTGATCCTGGACGTGAGCGGTTCCATGGCGCCCTACTCGCGCGCGCTCATGCAGTTCGGCTATGCGGCCATGGCCGCCGGGCGGCGCGTCGAGGTCTTCTGCTTCGGCACGCGCTTGACCCGCGTCACCCGCACCCTGCGAACCAAGGACCCCGACCGCGCCCTGGAGCGTATCGGCGAACAGGTCGCCGACTGGGAAGGCGGCACCCGTATCGGAGAGTCGCTGAAGACGCTGATCGACGGATGGAGCCAGCGCGCGGCGCTGCGCGGTGCGGTGGTCGTCCTCTGTTCGGACGGGTTGGAGCGCGGCGATCCCGAACTCCTTGCCCACCAGATGGTCCGGCTGCACCGCCTGGCGCACAAGGTCATATGGGCGAACCCGCTGAAGGGTTCCGCGCGGTACGAGCCGCTCGCCCGGGGGATGGCGGCGGCGCTCCCCAGCGTGGACGAGTTCGTGAGCGGGCACGACCTGGAGAGCGTCGAGGCGCTGGCCGCCGTCCTGGCGCGCTGAGGGTAGCCTGAACGCCATGGACGAGGACGACGTCATCGCCGCGCACGAGGAGGACTTCGCGCGCGCGGAGGCTGCGGCACCCGGGCGCCGCCGCCCGAACCGGCGCGGGTTCTGGATCATGATCATCACCATCGGCCTGACCAGCGTGCTGGTGATCGTCGAGATCTTCGCCAACCGTCCGCTCGTCTCGGCGATCGGCCGGGCACAGCACGACCTCACCTTGGTTCACGGCCGTGCGATGGAGATCGAGAACGCGTCCGGCTCCTTCCTGGGCGCGGACGCGGGCGGGCTGGCGCTACCCGGGGACACCGTGACCTTGATCGCGGGGAACCTGGTCGCGAAGGGACCGGGCCAGGTGAGCGTCTACGCCTCGGCCGACGGGTGGGCGGCGGCCACGGAGGCGCGGCCCGACGCGTGCTTCTACATCGCCGAGGATCTCCATGGAACGGCGACGCGCTACGGTGGCGGCACGGTGTGCAGCGGCGCGGCGGCGTTCGCGCAGGCCAAGGACACGGCCTGGTAGGTCGATACAACCCGGTGCCGGTCAGGCAGGCGGCATCGGAGGCGGCGGCGGGATCGGAGGCGTTCCTGCCGGTCCGGCGGTTGGCCAGTTCATCGTGGCGGCCGAAGCCGTGCCGCCCATCCCGGTCCCGATCCCTGCGTTGCTGCCCTTCCTGATGACCACGGTGTTCCCGGCGCGATCACCGAGCCGCTGGCGAGTCTTCGAACTCCACACCAGGATGGCGGACAACAGATACCCGGTGAACCACTCCACAACGCGAACGAGGTTCCGGACGATCGCACCCTGCCACGTGCACTTCGAGCCATCCTCCTGGACGACCCGGATGCCCATCACCATCTTCCCGACGGTTGCCCCGAGGGTTCCCTCCATGAGGGTGAAGTAGACGACCATCAACACCAGCGTGGCGAGCAGGCCACCCCCATGGGTGTTGAAACTGTAGTGGGTTATCCCGTCAGGCGTGCGCACGCGTTGGTAGTCGATCCACCTGAACCCGGCCAGGCCGAGGATGATGGAATCGATGAAGATGGCAACGAACCGCCTGCCTACGCTCACGTATCGCACGTGCGTCGTCCTTCCTTCGGAGACGACTGACGGTAGGGGGAGGATGAACCCGGGTCAAGCACCCTCGGCGAAGGGAGAAGGGGAACGGGCGCGGCGGCTGGGAAACCGGGACAGGCCTCCCGGGGCTGTGGGTGGAGGACTTCGATAGTCGAGGGACAACCCTCTAGGGCGACGAGACTGTGATCGACGCGGTATCGGTCGAACACAGGTCGTTCCAGACGCGACACGAATCCGGGCTCAGGGTCCACGTCAAAGTATCCTTCCCGGGAGCGAGACTCTCGGGGAGATGCAGGCCCATCGCGAACGTCACACCGCTTCGACCCACAGATGCGGCCGGGGCGCAGTTGAGGACGTACGTCGAGCCCGCGAGTGTCACGCCCTTGGAGTTCGCTAAGACCTCCGAGTAGGACGGGCAGTGACTCGGGTCCCATCCCCGCCAAGAGTTGTTCTGGAAGCCGAGCCTGACGTCGTAGTGGAGCGTGCTCCCGGCCACCGCGTGCGTCGGCGCGCTGATCGTGGCCGTGTAGGGGTAGGCCGCTGGAGGCTTGCCCTTCGGTGGGGAGGGCTCGAACCGCCCCATCGAGAGGTGGCTCGGACGGGCAGCTGATGGGTTTGTGAAATCGCAGCGCGGGCCATAGTGATCAGCGGCCACCGACAACGTTCCCCCGCCCGCCGGAAGGGCGAAGACCCAGGCCCCCGGCGTCGCTCTTGTGCAGTACTCCGACCAATCCATGAAGGCTGACGCGGTCTCTCCCGGCCTCAGCAACACCGTCGGCCAACCGGGAGGGGGCAGGAGGTTCTCACCTTCGAACACCGTGGTGTGTGATGCGACGACTTGAAGGGGAAGGGCGTCGCCACCAACCGAGAGCAGATTGACCGACGGCGCGCCGCGCAGGACGCACGAACCAGGCCCGTTGTTCACGACCCGGAGGCCCCCGAGCAGGGACCCCGTTGCGCCCTCAAGGCTGACCGATGGGGCAAGGTTCGCGGCAGTGCACGCAGGGACGCCGGCAGTCGAAGCCGGCTGTGGGGTGGGAGCGGGGGTCTGTGCGATCCAGGGAACTGCGGTTGTTGATGCTTCGGGCGATGTTGAGACCCCCCGCCAGGCGATGTCACTCAGTCCGTACCTCGGCGCCACCACTATCTGGCGCAGCCCGGACCCGTCGGCATTCATGACCGACAGTGAGCCCTGAGCCTCCGAGGTGTCGAACGCGATCTGTTTCCCGTCAGGCGACCATGCGAAGCTGACTACCTGGCTCCCTGCCGCGTTGATCGCGTGAAGACCCGAGCCATCAGCGTTCATGATCATCAACTGATACGACGTCGCCCCCGATCCGGTCCCGCCTCGCACGAACGCGATCCGAGTCCCGTCGGGCGAATACTGGGGGTAGAGGGCGAGGCCCACCTCGCTCGCCAAGGGCGTCTGTGCTGATCCATCGGCGTTCATCTCGTAGATGACCGATGACCCGCCCGGCGCCGAGCCGACGAAGGCGATCCGGCGTCCATCCGGTGACCACGCTGGCATCGTCGCTCCACCCGGTGAGTCGGTCAGTTGCCGCGCGCCCGTGCCATCGACGCGGATCACTCGGATCTGTTGGGGGCACTCGATGAGGGAGACCTCGCAACCGGGCGTGTAGTACCCATTGGAGCTGGCGGAGGTAGGGGGAGTCGTGTCACTCGCATAGACGATCTCGGCCCCATCCAGTGACCATGCGGGATAGGCGTCGAGGCCTCCGTCGTTGGTGAGGCGAGTGCGAGACTTACCGTCAGGAGAGAGCAGGAAGATCTCGCTCCCGTAACCGTGGTAGTCGGAGAAGGCGAGGCGAGAACCATCGGGTGACCACGCATACTGCGCACCGACAGCGGTCGAACTCGACTTCCCTGGCATGAAACGCCCCGACCCGTCGTTGAACAGGGGCTTGACCGCTCCTGAGGCCGGATAGACACGGTAGACGAAACTCGGTCCGTCCCCGCCGCCGACCCGCACCCAGATCTCGCCGTTGTGCTTGGCGGGGGCGACCGGCCGGGGGTGGACCGCGCTGCGTGGCGCTCGATGGAACGCCTCGGCGAGCAGAGCGAAGCTCCCAGTCGCGATAATCAGGGCCACCCCGGCGACCAACAGCCTTCGGGGCGTAGACAGGGAGCGTGATAGCTCTCGCGAGCCTTCTAGGGGAAGCCGCTCGATCTCAGGCCACTGATCCGGGACGTCCAGCCGGTCGAACACCTGGAACTTCTCGCGGATATCAGTCATCGGAATCCTCCAAGAGATGCTTCAGCCGGCGGCGCCCCTGACTCAGGTGCACTCTCACCGTCGCGGTGGTGATCCCGAGGATCTCGGCGATCCGGGGGTTAGGCATGTCCGCGTAGTAGTGCAGGACCAGCGCAGCTCGCTGCTTGGCAGGAAGCCGTCTGAGAAACCCGGCCATGACGAGTGCCTCTTCCGGCATCTCGTAGAAGCCATGTTCGGGCTCCAGTTCGCTGGGTCGGTCCTTCAGCGCACCGGCCGCGACGCGGAAGGCAACCTTCCAGATCCAGCGTTCAGGCTCGTCCAATGCCTCGCCTCGGCTCAACGCCTGGGCGAACGCTTCCGCGACCGCATCACTCGCGATCTCAGGATCACCTGAGTACGCGACGAGCGCACGCCAGAGCCGCGGCCCTTGAGCCCGATAAAGGCCCTCGAGTCCGCTTGCCTCACTCATCTCCACGAGCGAATCCTGCACCACTTGAGGAAAGGAGGCGTTTCGGGGCCAAACGTGTAATCAGCCAGGTCGATTTCATCGAGGCCCTTCGCGATGCCTCCCAATACCGTCAGATGCGCTCTTCTTTATCCCGCTTGACCGACCATGCGCCCGGCCAGCAGGCTGCCTTGGTGCCGAATCTGGGCTGGGGGTTGTCAGCCGGAATGGTCATCAAAGTGTGTCGCCACGAGTTGCGCCAAGTGACCTGCTCCCCTCCAACGTTGTCACTTCAGCCCGCTGAACTTTGAACACTCTGGGGTCTGCACCAAGTTCAGTTGACTCGCGGATTTGAGTGCGCTCACGCTGCATGAGCAATCCCGTGCACGGTCTCGAACTCGATCGGCGTGAGCTTGCCGAGACCGCGTTGGCGGCGCCGGCGGTGGTAGGTGGCTTCGATCCAGACAACGATCGCTAGGCGTAGCTCCTCTCTGGTCTGCCAGCGTTTGGTATTCAGCACGTTCTTCTGCAGCAGCGAGAAGAACGACTCCATCGCTGCGTTGTCTGCGCACGCTCCGACCCGACCCATGGATCCTTGGAGACCGTTGTTGCGCAGCAGCCGTACGAACTTCCCCGATCGAAACTGACTGCCCCTATCCGAGTGGACCACGGTGGCGCGGGGATCTCGAAGGCTGATCGCGTTCCGCATGGCCGCGACGGCCAGGGAGGCCTTCATCCGATCATCGATCGAATAGCCGACGATCCGGCCCGAGAAGACGTCCTTGACCGCACACAGATAGAGCTTGCCTTCACCGGTCCGATGCTCGGTGATGTCGGTGAGCCAGAGA
Source organism: Actinomycetes bacterium (assembly GCA_025351565.1). Classification (GTDB taxonomy): domain Bacteria; phylum Actinomycetota; class UBA4738; order UBA4738; family HRBIN12; genus JANXVR01. The sequence continues at coordinate 7,554 of JANXVR010000287.1, read as the reverse complement.
CGGTTGGGCGAGGTGGCGGTGAATACCCGGCGCACGAGATCGTCGTGGACGGCCGGACCTGGCCTGCGCCCTCTCCCTTTGCGTTTGACCAGCACAGAGGCGATCCCGTGTTGGCGACACAGCCGCGCTACCCGGTTCTCACTCGCTTGGATGTGGTGTTCTTCCCGAAGCTCGTCGGCGATGAAGCGGTAGCCGAACACCGGATCATCGGCGTGGATCTCACGCGCAGCATCGACCAGGTGAGCGTCTGACCAATCTCTGGAGGAGACCGGGGCGGCCCTCCACTTGTAGAACGCCTGAGGAGAGAACCTGAGCACCCGGCAGGTCACCACGACGGGGACCCCGTTTGAGGCAAGGTCACGGACCAGCGGGTAGATCATTTTGGGTTGAGCCCCTGACCCAGGTAGATCGCAGCTCGACGAAGGACCTCGTTCTCTTGCTCGAGCAGGCGGTTGCGCTTCTTCAGCTCGCGCATCTCCTGTGCTTCGATCTGGGTGAGTCCGGGGCGCAGGCCGTCGTCGATCTCGGCTTGCCTCAGCCAGCGATGCAAGCAACCCTCGGAGATCCCGAAGTCCTTGGCGATGCGGTGAAGCGGAGCTTCATGTTGGCGAGCGACCGCGACCACGTCACGGCGGAACTCGAGCGGGTAGGCCATGTTGACCATCCTTTCAGTGAGGGGTCATCCTCACATTTCAGGAGTCAACTAGACCTGGTGCAGACCCCGAGCTATTCCGGGTCAACGAGGCGAGGCCTGCGACCGACGAGGAGCTACAGTCATTCGACCAGGCCCTTGCAGACCACTTTGAGTTGCGTTTCGCGGACCTCTCGGAACCATTCATGGAAGGCGCGCTAGAGCTCATCACCGCGATTGATGTGAGCGACGATCGAGCCGTGGCATTCGCGACCGGTGGTCTGCGCCTCGTTTCTCTACACAAGGCGAGCTTGTTCGGGGACGCGATGCCGGCTGAGTTGGTGGCAACAGCTAGTGAGGCTAAAGCGCGATCGGACATCATCAGGGGCGCCGTGGAGAAAGCCCGTCACTACTACGGGCAGTCAGCTTTCGATCGGACCATCTACATCGGCGACGGGCGTTGGGACGCGGAAGTGGCGCGGGTTATGGGGTTGGAGTTCATCGGCGTCGGGCGGTCTCTGTCGCGGTTCGCCGGCGAGTGTCCCCGGGCGAACTGGGTGGAGAGTCTGTCGGCGATCGACCTCGCAACCCCGTTCCCGTTCGCCGTCTGACGATCACCGACGCTTGACCGCCGTGTCCCGGACTTCCCGGGGCCGCCTCGGCCCGCGGCGACGACTACCATCTCATCGTGAAATGGTTGATCTTCTCGGTGTTCGCTGTGGTCGCCCTAGCCTCATGTGGTGGCACCGGAGGACGAGCCGAACGTGTTGACGTTCCGCTGTCGGTCACGGTGACGCTCGCACAGGGGGCGAGGAGCGACTGCCACCAAAGCGGCTGCGTGATCCACTACCGAGCTGTCGTGATCGACCAAGGTAGTCAGCCGGTATACGCCAGGGACTGCGTGATTAGTGGGCTCGATTCCTCAGGTCGGGTCATCTTCCAGACACCTGTCGCGCTCGGCTTCCCGGCCGGTGGCTACACGGCCCAGGGGAGTCCGTTCCGTGGGGCTGGCTCGCTGCCCAAGGGCATCTCTCCACATGATGCCTTGAAACTCTCAAAGCTCTCGGCGTCTTGCTCGGCATACGTCTGGCACGGAACGGCGCCGATCTAGGTCGGCCCCCCTTGTGTCCCGGTTTGGCGGCCGTTCTGGGCTCGGCCCTTCTCCCTTCGCGTCAAGCAACCTCGGCGAAGGGAGAAGGGGACTGGGCGCGGCGGCCGGGAAACCGGGACAAGGGGGCAGATCCCTGAACGACCGGGAAGAAGCCATATCCACTTGTAGGCTGAGCCGGTGGACGGTGCAGGAGATGGCGTTCGGCTGGCCGAGCTGGTGGCGGCGCTGTCTCTGGCGACCGACCTGGGGCTCGGGCAGCCACAGGAGCACATCATCCGCCAGACACTTATCGCGATGAGGATGGCGGAGCTAGAGAACGCGTCCGACGACGAGACGGCCGCCATCTTCTACGTATCCCTTCTCGCGTGGGTTGGCTGCGTTGCCGATGCGCACGAGATGGGCAAGTGGTTCTTTGATGACACGGCTATCCACGCCGACAGCTACCTGGTCGATATGACTGGTCTGCCGATGATGCGCTTCATGATCGGTCACGTCGGCGCAGGAAGCTCACCCATCCGTCGGTTCACCATGATCGGTCGGTTCCTCGCGGGTGGGTCAAAGGAGGTCGAGCGAGCCATGGCCTCGCACTGTGAGACCTCGGGCGACCTGTCGCTGCGGCTGGGCCTCGGCCCCGAAGTGCGTGACCCACTGCAGCAAGCGTTCGAGCGCTGGGACGGCAAGGGATCCCCGGCCAGGTTGGCCGGAGATCAGATAGCTCGCATCATGCGGATCGTCCAGATCGCGAACGATGTCGAACCGTTGCATCGGACCAGCGGAGTGGACGCGACGGTCGACATGCTTCGCTCACGTCGCGGCACCGAATTCGATCCTGAACTCGTGGATCGCTTCTGCGACCATGCAGATGAGCTGCTGGCCTCTCTGGATGATCTCGATGGCTGGGAGGCCCTGATCGGCGGACAGGAGGCGTTAGGGCGGGAGCTAGACGGCGAGGAGCTGGATGAAGCGTTGGCGGCGTTCGCCGACTTCGCGGATGTCAAATCGCCGTTCTTGCTCGGACGCTCCCGAGGGGTCGCGGATCTTGCAACGGCCGGGGCCAGCTCGGTTGGTCTGCCGCGGGAGGACGTTGTCCTTCTTCGCCGGGCAGCCCTCGTTCACGACGTTGGTTCGATCGGTATCCCCGCGGGAATCTTGGACAAGACGGCACGGCTGACCGAGGCGGAGCGGGAACGGATCCGCACGCATCCGTACCTCACGGCGCGCACGTTCTCCAAACCGGCGTCTCTCGCCGCGATCGGTCAGCTGGCAGCCAAGCACCACGAGCGCATGGATGGCTCGGGGTATCCGGCTGGACTAACGGGCGACTCTCTTCCGATGACGGCTCGTCTACTCGCTGCGGCCGACGTCTACCACGCGCTGCTGGAAGCTCGGCCCAACCGACCCGCGTTCTCGCGGGAGGACGCCCGCCGGGTGCTGGCGGGCGAGGTGACCGCCGGGCGTCTTGACGGTGAAGCCGTCCAGGCCGTGTTGAGCGCGGCCGGCCACCGAATGCCGCGCAACGCCGATCACCCCGCTGGGCTCACACAGCGTGAGGTAGAGGTGCTGGTTCTTGTCTCGCGGGGGATGAGTCGCAAGCAGATCGCCCAGGAGCTGACGATTTCGGCAAAGACCGTGAGTAATCATGAGGAGCACATCTACGCGAAACTCGGCGTTCGCTCGCGCGGCGCGGCTGCACTGTTCGCGATGCGCCATGGTTTGGTCGCGGTAGATGGAGTCGACACCTAGGGTCACCCTAGGCAACCCTGCATCTGGAGATGCCGCCCTGCCCTCCGGAGGTGATCGACGAACCCTGGCAAAGATGGGGCAGATGCCTCATGGCGAGCGGTAGCGGTCTCCCTAGCATCTGACGCATGAGTCATGAAGGCCAGGAGACCGAGCGCCTGCGACAAGTTGGCGATGCCTTCGTGAAGGCCATCGCTGCCCGCGACTTCGAAGGCATGCTGTCGGCTGTCGCCGATGACGTTCGTTTCCGGCTGATGCTTCCCAGCGGGCCGAAAGCGGAGGTTGGCGCGACCGAGGTGGTGGGCAGTTTCGTGGACTGGTACGCGGCGGCCGATGAGCTGCGTCTTGAGTCCTCAAGCGTCGAGACCATTGCCAACCGGTTGGTCATGTCGTACCGGTTCCGAATTCACGACGCCGACGGCTGGCAGCTGATCGAGCAGCACCTGGTGGCCGATGTGGCGGAAGACGGGCGGCTGGAAACGATCGATCTGCTGTGCTCCGGTTTCCTCTCCGATCCTGAGGAAGCGCCGGAGACGATCGGCACGCATCAGTTCGACGCCGGGAACCTCGGGTGTGCAGATGGCCTGGCCGCAGAGTTCAGGCGCCGGATCCAGGCGATACCGATCGGTGAAGTGCTCGTGGTGACAACGCGGGACTCTGCGGCGAAAGAGGATCTACCCCCGCTGGCTCGGATGATGGGCCACGCGGTTCGTTCGGTCGAGACGCCTGGTGACGGACGCCTCCTGGTGGAAGTGGAAAGGGGTCGATGATGAGTGAGCGGTTGATCTTCAACTGCACGCACGGCAAAGAGGATCCGGAACGGGCAACCCTTCCGTTCGTCGCGGCGAATATCGCGGCGACGGCCGGACAAGAAGCGGTGGTCCTCTGCACTGTCGATGCAGTCTGGCTGGGTACTTCAGGGGGCACCGACGGGATCGCGCAAGAGGGACTTCCCATCTTGGACGATCTCTACCAGGAGTTCGTGGAGAACGGTGGCCAGGTTTGGCTATGCGGTGCCTGTACCAAGCCGCGCGGGATCGGCGAGGAACAGGTGCGCAAGGGCTCGACGATCGTGGGCGCGGCGAAGGTGGTCGAGGAGATCGTGGCCGGCGCCAAGACCATCGCATTCGCGTAACGTCGGAAATGGAGGATCACGATGAGCAAGGCGCAGGCAAAGAATCACAGCACTCCGGACGAGACCCGCAACTTCGTTGATAAGGGCAGGGTCCAGATCGTGAAGCTCGCTAGTGGCACCGTGGGTCTTGGAACTTTCGAGCCGGGCTGGCGCTGGTCCGAGCACGTGAAGCCGATAGCCAAGACCGATTCATGCCAATCTCTTCACATCGGCTACGTCGTTTCCGGTCGCATGCACACCGTGATGGACGACGGCAGAGCATTCGAGATGGGGTCAGGCGATTCCGTCTATATCCCGCCGGGCCACGACGCTTGGGTACTCGGCGACGAGAACTGCGTGTTGTATGACTTCTCGGGCATGGAGAACTACGCGAAGTGAGCGAACCCCTTGACGTCGACGCGCTGCGACGCGAGGTGCAGGACAAGTACTCGCGGATCGCCGAGGAGCCGGACGGCAGCTACCACTTCCACATGGGAAGGGTCGCCGCCGAGCGCGCCGGTTACGAGAACGAATGGCTCGACGCCGTCCCGACAGCGGCGATGGAATCGTTCGCCGGCGTTGCGAATCCCTTTCGTTGGGGACTGCCGAAGCCCGGTGAGCGGGTTGTGGATGTCGGCTCGGGCGCGGGGTCGGATTCCCTGATCGCCGCCTGGGCTGTCGGGGACGGCGGCGCCGTGATCGGCGTGGACATGACGCCTGCCATGGTGGAGCGATCACGCTCGGCTGCTTCCTTGGCCGGGTTGAGTCACGTGACGTTTAGCGAAGGGGTCGCCGAACATCTCCCAGTGGAAGACGGCTGGGCGGACGTCGTCATCTCTAATGGAGTGATCAACCTCGTTCCTGACAAGGTCGCCGCGTACCGCGAGATCGTGAGAGTCCTCCGCCCGGGAGGAAGGGTTCAAGCTGCCGACATCTGCGTCGAGATGGAAGTTCCTGAATCGGCTCGCTCAGATATCGACCTATGGACTGGGTGAATCGCCGGAGCCCTGCCGTGCGCAGGGTGGGAAGTAGTGATGAGGGCGTCCGGTCTCACCGACGTTCGATTCGGCCCGAGGGTCGATACGTTCGCCGGGGCTGATGGCGAGAAGAATGCTCGCAAGTTCGGGACCTACGGGTACCCGATCAAGGCGTTGAGACCGTAACGTGCTGGATACCGTTTCCTATGAGGCCGAGGGAAGATGATGAAGGGGCCGCCCACCCTGCTGCCCTCTCTCCCGCTTCTCCTGGAGACCATGTCGGTGAGGTGATTCTTCTTCCCGGCCGCGGTCCTGATGACGTTGGCGCTGCGTTCGCCGGCGACGGCCCGAGCGATCCCAGCCATGCCTGCCGGCTGAGCCGAGACAACCCAGCTTCAAGTCTTGGACCCTCGTGTGCCGATACCCCCGGGGTGAGAAAGATGCGGCGATACGGCGCCCTCGGCGCTTTGGCGACTTGCGCGACCGTCGCGGCGTTCCTTCCCTCGGTGGCGGGCGCCGCGCCGCGCCCCGCTTCGACCAGCACAACCCTTGCCCCCGGGCTTACCCTGACCACGGTGACGGATTCCTCGGGCCCGTATCAGCTCCGCATCCTGACGGTCGATCCGACCAAGCCGGTGACCCTCGACGTGGCGACGGCCGGCGCCTCACTGGGTACCTACGCCCTCACCAGCAAGATCGGCACGGCGAAGGGAGCGTTGGCCGCGGTCAACGGCGACTTCAGTCTGGCTCCGGGCCGCCCTGTGCACGCCATGCTTTCCAACGGCACGTTCCTGCAGTCGGGCATCCATGCGGGTGCCGCGTTCTCGCAGTCGCACGACAGGGTCCACGCGTATCTCGGTGCGCCCCACGTCAGCATCTCGGGGGTGGCTCCGAGCATCACCGGCTCGAACTTCTCCGTATCGTCCTGGAACAGTGGCCAGCCAACTTCCGGCGGCATCGCCGCGTTCACGCGGTACGGCGGAACCGACGAGCGGCCGGGGCCGAACGAGTGCGCCGTTCGCCTGAGCGCACCGACGAAGCTCAAGTGGGGCAACACCACACAAACGAGGCTCACTCGTGATTACAGTGTCAACTCCGCGCGGTGCTCGTCCGCGGCGATGACATTCGGAAGCAAGGGCGCGGTCATCCTCACCTCCGATGCCTCAGGGTCCGGTGCCATCGCGCTGGAGCAGCTCGTTGCCGGAAGCACCGTTCGGCTCTCCTGGTCCGATGGCTGGGCGGGGAGCATGGACGCGATGGGCGGGCAGCCCCTCCTGCTGGAGAACGGCACCATCGTCGCGCCGCAGACCTGTGGCTCCTTCTGCTTGCGGAATCCCCGAACCGGCGTGGGGACGGCCCCCAACGGCACGGTGTTCATCGTCACGGTGGACGGCCGGTGCAGCTGTTCGGCCGGGATGACGCTGGTGGAGTTCGCCAAGGAGTTCATCTCGCTGGGTGCCACGTGGGCGATCAACCTGGACGGCGGCGGCGGAACCACGATGTGGATCAAGGGGCAAGGAGTGGTGAACCAGCCGTCGGACACGACCGGCGAGCGGCCGGTGACCACGGCGCTGCTCGTCCTTCCCGGATCGGACCCGAACGAGCCCACGCCGGGGTTCGCGCTGGCGTCGGGCGGGCCGCCGGAGACCATCGCGGTGAGCCCGGCGTTGGCGAGTCAGGCAGGGATGCTCGCGGCAAGCGATCCGGGTTCGACCGGCGGGTTGTTCCAGGCCTTGCGGGGCGGATGGCTGCGGCCCCGCGGCTAGCCCGTGTTCTGCAGGCCCGCCGCCACGCCGCTGATCGTGATGGCGGCCAGACGTTCGAGTTCGGCTCGCCTGCCGGGGTCGGCGGCGCCGGCGCGCAGCTCCGCGAGGCACCCGACCTGCAGGAGGCTGAGCGCATCCACGTAAGGGTTCCGAAGGTCGATGGCGCGTCGAAGCGCCGGGCGATCCGCGAGCGGCGTCTGGCCACCCGTCACCGC
>JANXVR010000219.1 GCA_025351565.1 Actinomycetes bacterium | reverse complement strand
ATCCTGGTGGTGCAAGCCGCAGCCAACGCCGGCGCCCGCGTCATCGCGGTGGCCGACAGCCCCGAGAAGCTCCAGCTGGCGGAGGACCACGGCGCGGCCGACGGGATCCTGGTCGACACTCCCGAGGGCTACGACACGCTCGCAGATCGCGTCCGCGGCCTCACCGACGCCCGCGGCACCGACGTCTTCTTCGAGCTGGTCGGGACCACGGCCTCGATGACCGCTGGGATCCGCTCGCTCGCTAAGGGCGGGCGGTTCGTTTCCACTGGCTACACCGACCAGACCATCCAGATCCACCCGATCGAGTTCATCTTGCCGGAGACCTCGTTCATCTCGACGGTGGCGGCGACCCGGCTGGATCTGCAGGACGCGCTGGCGCTGGCCGCGGGCGGTGGGATGACCGTGCCCATCGCCGGCCGCTTCCCGCTGGATGGTGTCTCGGAGGCGTTGGCCGTCCTGCGCAAGCGCGCGGTCCTGGGCCGCCAGGTCCTCGAGATCGCCTAACACACCGATAGGAGAGAAGATGCCCACGACCACCGACCCATCCATCGCGTTCCTTCAGCGCCCACTACGGCTCTACATCGACGGGGCGTTCGTGGAGACCGATGGGCAACTGGCCACGCTGAACCCGGCCACCGGGGAGACGCTAGCGATGGCGCCGCTGGCCACCGAGCGTGAGGTCGACCTGGCGGTCACCGCCGCCGCGCGCGCGTTCGAAACGTGGCGGTTCACCCCGCCGACCCAGCGCGCCCGGCTCATGTGGTCCCTGGCCGATCTACTGGAGGCGAACAAGGGAGAGTTCGCGCGGCTGGAGGTGCTCGACAACGGCAAGCCACTCTGGGAGGCGGAGGCCGTCGACATCGCCCTGACCATCGAGCTGCTCCGCTATTACGCAGGTTGGGCGACGAAGATCACCGGCCAGGTCCTGCCGAACTCGATCCCAGGCATGCTCACCATCTCCCGCCGCGAACCGGTGGGGGTGGTCGCAGCCATCACCCCGTGGAACTTCCCGCTGCTCGAGGTCGCCTACAAGCTGGCGCCGGCCCTGGCGACCGGCTGCACCATCGTGGTGAAGCCGTCCGAGCTGGCGCCGCTCTCGACGCTGCGGCTCATGGACCTGGTCCACGAAGCCGGCTTCCCACCGGGCGTGGTGAACGTCGTGATCGGCGGCCCCGAGGTCGGCGGAGCACTCGTTCGTCACCCGGGGGTCAGCAAGATCGCCTTCACCGGCCAGACGGCCACCGGCAAGGAGATCCTGCGCGCCTCGATCGATGACCTGAAACGCGTGACCCTGGAGCTGGGCGGGAAGAGTCCGAACATCGTGTTCGCCGACGCGGATCTGGACGCTGCCGCCAGCGGCGCCTTCGGCGGGATCTTCTTCAACCAGGGCCAGGCCTGCGTCGCCGGCTCGCGGCTGTTCGTTGAGGCCTCGGTTGCCGACGAACTCGCCGAGCGCGTGGCCGAGCAGGCCAAGGGCATCCGGCTGGGCTCGGGTCTTGACGCCGAAACGCAGATGGGTCCGCTGATCTCACAGGCGCACCGCACGCGCGTGCGCGGCTATGTGGATGCGGCGATGCAGGACGGTGCCACGGTGTCGGCCGGAGGCGCGGACGCCTCCGTCGCGGGTCTGGATGGCGGCTTCTTCTTCCAGCCCACGGTCATCAACGGCGTTCGCAACGACATGAAGGTCGCGCAGGAGGAGATCTTCGGTCCGGTCCTGTCGGTCATCTCCTGGAAGGACGAGGACGAACTGCGGGCCCTGGCCAACGGCGTGGACTACGGGCTGGCCGCCGGCATCTGGTCGGCCGACACGTCGAAGGCACTGCGCCTGGCCGAGTACTTGGAGGCCGGCACCGTCTGGATCAACACCTACGGCATGTTCGACGTGGCCGTCCCGTTCGGCGGACGCAAGCACTCCGGGTTCGGGCGAGAGCTGGGCGAGGAAGCGATGGAACCGTATCTGCATTCGAAGTCGGTGTGGGTGGACCTTCAGGCCGCGGTGCCGTCGGCGGGGCAGGGGATCTCACGTTGAGCGCGAGGGAAGGGGAGCAGCCATGAGCGATCGCATCATCATCCGGAACGGAACCGTGGTCACGATGAACGACGCCGATGACGTCATCTTCGGCGGTACCGTGGTTATCGAAGGGGACCGCATCGTGGATGTGGGCACCAGCGCCGAGGTGGCCGCCCGTCAGAGTACCGACGGCGCTAAGGTCATCGACGCCGAGGGTAAGGCCGTGATGCCGGGTCTGGTGGACCTGCACTTCCACACGGCGGTCGGCAAAGGCTGGAGCGACCACCTTCCGCTCTGGGAGTACCTGGAGACCTGCTGGTATCCGATCATCCGCGCGCTGAATCCCGAGGAGGCCTACTGGGCCGCGCTCGCCAGCTACAGCGAATCCATCAAGTGCGGCGTCACCACCGTGAACGACATGTACCGCCAGCTGGGCTCCCTGGCGCGCGCGGCCGAGGAGATCGGGATCCGGGCGGTCCTGGGCAACGATGTCGCCGACGACGAGCACAACCTCGACACGCTCGAGGACAACAAGGCGGCGTACGAGGCCTCCAACGGAGCGGCCAACGGTCGCATCGAGGTCTACATCGGGATCGAGTGGCTGCCGCTCGCCTCGGAAGGTCTCCTGAAGGAGGCCCGCTCGCTCGCCGACGACCTGGGCACCGGCATCCACATCCACCTCAACGAATCCCTGACCGAGGTCGAGAACTCCAAGCAGCGGTTCGGCCGCCGGCCCACGGAGGTGGCGTACGACTGCGGCATCCTGTTCGACCGCTGCATCGCCGCGCACTGCGTGTGGCTCTCCGACACCGAGATGGCGCTCATGCGTGAGACCGGCACGCAGATCTCGCACAACCCTTCATCCAACGCCAAGCTCGGCAACGGCATCGCGCGCGTCCCGGAGATGCTGGCCGCCGGGATCAACGTCGGCCTGGGCCACGACGCCGCCGAGTGCAACAACAGCCGCGACCTGTTCGAGGTGATGAAGTTCGCGTCGCTGATCCACCGGGCCAGCCGGGTGGACCCAAGTTTGCAGCAGGCTCCCGACGTGGTGCGCATGGCCACCCGCAACGGTTCCGCGGCACTGCGCCATGAGACCGGCGAACTCACCATCGGGAAGAAGGCCGACGTGATCCTCGTCGACATGCGGAACCAGATGTTCACGCCCCTGCACCCGGACAGCAAGGCGCACCTGTACTCCCACCTGGTGTTCTCGGCCAACGGCAGCGCGGTCAACACGACGATCATCGACGGCCAGGTGGTCTATGAGAACCGTGAGTTCACCACGATCGACGAGCCGAAGGTGCTGCACGAGGCGAACGCCGCCTTCCTCAGCGTCTTGGATCGCATGGTCGTGCCGACCTGAGGCAGGTAGCCGTGCCGGCGGACGGCAGTAAGGGACGGACCCTCGTCCTCGGTGACCCCGTGGTCGCACTGGGCGAGCAGACCCTGATCCCGGACGGCGCGTTGATCGTTCAGGGCACAACGATCGTGGCCGCAGGCCCACGCGCCGATCTTGAAGCGCAAGGCCCGTTCGACCGGGTGCTCGGCTCGGCGGAACACTTCGTGATGCCCGGGTTCATCAACTGCCACTATCACTCGGAACTCGCGATCGGGCCCGGTCTCTATCAGTACGTCTTCGAGCGGGCGAACGTCTTCATCCACGCGGCGATGGGCGACATCGAGGAGGAGGACCTCTATACGGGCGTGCTCTGGGGTCTGGTCAACGCCATCAAGGGCGGGCAGACCTCCACGGTGGACATGTACTACGGGCGTCCGGGCATGCCCGACTTCGGCTGTCAGCCCGCGCTTCGTGCCTACGAGGACGCCGGCATGCGAACCGCCTTCGGACTGGTCAGCCGCGACGAGAACATCTTCGTCCACGAACCCAACGAACGGTTCCTCGCGCGTCTGCCCGCCGAGCTGGCAGAGGAGGTCCGGCATTCTCCGATGGGCTACGCGTGGCCCGTCGACGACGTGATGGCGACGTTCGAACGGCTCTCCGCTCAGTGGCACGGACGCGACGACCGGATCCGTATCGTTACGGCCCCGGACTGGACGCCGGCGTGTTCCGACGATCTGTACCGGCGATGCCGCAGGGCAGCCGACGACCACGGAACCGGCTTGATCTCGCACGTGCTGGAGACACGCGCCGAGATGGCCTACAACCTGGAGCGATACGGGAAGCCCGCGCTCCAGCGCCTGGCCGACATCGGCGTGCTCACCCCCGAGACCGTGCTCGAGCATCTCGTGTGGGTGAGCGACCAGGAACTCGCGATCTTCGCCGACTCGGGGGCGGTCGCCTCGAACGACCCCGGGTCCAACCTGCGGCTCTCCAGCGGGATCTGCCGGGTCCGCGACATCATGGACGCGGGCGGGCGCATCGCGTTCGGCACCGACGGCATCTCGTTCTCCGACCGCGAGGATTTCTTCCAGGAGCTGCGGCTGGCGTGTTACCTGCAGCGCACACCGACGGTGTTCGAGCGCCAGCGCTTGGATTCGGAGGCCGTGCTCCGCGCTGCGGCGGCCAACGGCGCACAGGCGTTGGGCATGGCGGACCGGCTGGGCAGCCTGAGGCCGGGACGCTACGCCGACCTGTTGATCGTGGAGAAGGAGCGCATCCTGTTCCCGCCGGGGCGCTACGACGCCGAGCCGTTCCTGGATGTGGTGATCGATCGTGCGGAGTCCGGCGACATCGACACCGTCATGGCGCACGGGAAGGTGCTGATGGAAGGCGGCCGCGTGACGGTGGTGGACGAGGGGGCGCTCAAGGAACGGTTCGCCGAAGCCGTGCGCCGCCGCGTCTACCGCCCCTCACCCCAGGCACAGCGTTGGGCCGAGCTGGGGCAGCTGATCGAACCCTACGTGATCGACTTCTATCAACGCTGGTACGACCTCCCCATCGAACCGGCGACCCCGTACAACGTGAAGACGCCGCCCATCCTCGGGCGCTAGGCCTCGATCAACCCCAGCATCCGCGCGACGTTGTCGCCCATGATGCCGTCCAGCTTCTCCTGGGCGATAGGCGGCATATGCAGGACGTCGGCCTCTTGGTTCACCGACATCAGCTTCTCCCGAAGCGCGGCCGGGTCGTAGAGGAACCCGGGGTAGTCGGTCCCGAAGAACAGTTTCTCCAGCGGGACGAACATCGGCTCGCAACGGGAGAGCAGCAGGAACAGGTCGCGCCGGGTGAGCGTCGCGATCAGGTAGGAAAGCTCGGCGAAGAAGTTCGGGTGCTTGGTCAGCAGGAACAGCGCCTCATCGACCCAGGGGAGCCCGCAGTGGGCGATGATCACGCGCAGATCGCGGAACTCCCGCCCGATGTCGTCCAGGATCGCCGGTCGCCCCAGCTCCAGCTTCGCGTCGATCCGCGTCGAGCCCGCCTGATGGATCATCACGGGGATGCCCAACTCCTGGGCCTTGCGGTAGATGGGGAACCCCAGGTCGGGGTCGTTGGCGGCCCAGTGCTGATACATCGGGTAGAGCTTCAGGCCCGAGAGCCCGAGTTCGGTGACGGCTCGTTCCAACTCCTCCACAGCGGCGTTCACGCCTTCGTGCGTCGGGTTCACGGACGCGAAGCCGATGAACCGTTCTGGGTCAGTGCGGACGACGCCTGCGATGTAGTCGTTGCAGCGCTCCGGATCCGGCGGACCGTCGATCCCGAGCACGCCGGCGGTATCCACCGTTCCGATCAGGCGGCCCTCCAGGTGCTGCGGGGAGATCGCGAGCACGATGATCTTGTCGAACCCGGGATGATCGCGCACCGACTCCTCAGGCCCGATGACCGGCCAGCCCTTGCGCGTGTAGCCGCTGGCCTCCCACTCCGCCTCGGTGGGCATGCGATGGGACGGCAGCGACCCCATCGACCGGTAGATGCAGAGCGATCCCTCGCGCCCGTACTCCAGGGTGAACCCGGGGTCGGCCGACAGGCTCAGGATGTGACTATGCGCATCGATGATCACGTGATCTCCTCCATGGCTTCGGATCGCTCCGGCGCTCAGGCAGGAGGCGCGGGATGTTCGCCGTCCGCCGGCCTCCACTGCCCCGCGCCCCGATCCAGATATGCCCACTGGCCATCCTTGGACATCCACCAGTTGCCGACGTGTTCACGCCAGGCGCCGATATCGCGCCCGCAGTTCCTGCACACGCTGGCTTGAGGAACAGTGGGGCCATAGCACAGCCAGCACACTCGGAAGGGAGCTGGGTTGGCCGTGCTCCATTCGGCGTGAAGCTTGGCAACATGCCCGGCCGTCACGAAGAACGTGATCACGACGATGATGTTCAGGATCAGGAGCGCCAAGACGAGGATGCCCGCGCCCGGACCGGAAGCATTGATCATGCAAGCCCCTTTCGAGTTCGTTCGGGTGAACGTACACCCCCGCGGTACGGGTCAGGAGTCAGGTTCGCGCAGAGGGCCGATCTCCCGGGCCTCATGCAGGTTCTCCCTGGCCTCGTTGGCGGCGGCGAACGCGACGATGAGCGCGGCGGCCGGGTCGGCCCACGCCCAGCCGAGGACCGCGTTCAGTGCTAAACCCGTGAGCGTTAGGGTCGAGAGGATGCCGTCCAGGAACGTCATCGACGCCTCAGATCGCAGCGGTGCCGAGTCGAGCGCCCCCGCGATCCGGCGCTTCGCGATCGCCAGCGTGAACATGATCACCGCGGTGATCCCCAGGTAGACGATCCCGACGACGCTGTGATCCGCTCGTTCGCCCAGGACCAGGCTCCGCACCGACGCCGTGGCCAGGATGACCGCCAGTCCGCCGAACGCCGCGGCCACGAGCTTCAGGGCCCGGCGAGTGCGAGACGCGCTGTCCGTGGCGTGCCCCGCCCGGATGTGCCACACGACCACCGACGAGGCGAACATCTCGATGATCGAATCCGTTCCGAAGCCGATCAAGGCCAAGGATCCGGCGGCTATCCCGAGGCTGATCGTGAAGATCGCCTCGCCCAGGTTCCATGCGATGGTCGCGTACTCGAGCACCAGGGCGCGATGCTGGAGCCGCCGCCGTTCGCTGGCCTCGGGTGAAGGGGTGGGCGCGTCCACGGTCAGGCGCGGCGGTTCGCGAGTTCCGCGATGATCGCCGGCACCACCTGGTGCAGGTCGCCGATCACCGCGTAGTCGGACTTCGACAGGATCGGCGCATCGGGATCCGTGTTGACGGTCAGCAGCTTCTTCGCGCCGCGGCAGCCGACCATGTGCTGGCTCGCGCCACTGATCCCGCACGGGATGTACAGCTCGGGCGCGATCCGGGTCCCGGTTTGCCCGATCTGCTCGGCGTGCGGCCGCCACCCCGCGCTCGTCACCGCGCGCGACACTCCCACGGCCCCTCCCAGGGCGGCTGCGAGCGTGTCGAGGGCCGCGAACCCCGCCGCACCGCCGACCCCGCGTCCGCCGCCCACCACCAGCCGCGCGTCGGCGAGCGACACGCCGGCCTCGGTGGCTTCAACCCACGTCGCGCGGACCCGAAGATCCTCGGACGAGACGGTCGGCTCGATCGTATCGATCGTCACGGACACGACCTCGCCGCCGGGTTCGGGCGCGACGGCATGAGGGGCGACGGAGAGCAGGATGAGCGGACCCTGCGCGCGGGCGTCTTCCAGCAGGCTTCCGCCCCAACGTTGCCGCGTAAGCGTCCAGCCATCCGAGCTGAGCGCCGCCGCGACGCAGTTCGCCACGAACGGCGCCTGCGTCTTCGCGCCCAGGTGGGCCAGGATCTCGTTCCCCCGGTCGGTCCCCGGCGCGATCACCGCGGACGTCTCGTTGGTCACCGCATCGGCGAGCGCCTGTGCCCACGCGCCCGGCGCGAACCCCTCGCTTATCCGAACGTGAGTTCCGGCTGAGACCCCGTACTCGCCGCCCGCCGCGAGCGCCTCCGCTCCGCCGTCTCCGAACGCCACGCCGTGGATCGGCCCGCCGAGCTCTCGGGCGAACGTCGCCGCCTCCACGGAGGTCCGCGCCGGGACGCCGCCTTCGTGTTCCACCAGGACCAGGATCATCGCGTTCCGACCCCCAGCTGCTCCAGGAGATCGACCACGGCCGGCGCCGCGTCGGGCCCGTGGCCAAGTATCCGCGTCTGGCTCAACTGCTCGTCGGGAACCCGCAGACGAACCGTCTCGACGGACGGCGTGGGGGGCGCGAGCGGAAGCCGCGTGATCTCCTTCTTCTTGGCCCGCATCCGCCCCGGGAGCGACGGGTATCGGGGAAGGTTGATGCCTTCCTTCACGGTCACGACCGCGGGGAGCGGAACCTCGAAGACCTCGGCACCGCCGGCCACGTCCCGCCGCGCGACCAAGCTGCCGTCCGTGACCTGGAGCGCCTTCACCCCGCTCACGCATGGGAGCCCCAGCGCGTACGCGACCAGGACGCCCACCTGGTAGTCGCCCGCATCGGCGGCCTCGTTCCCGAACAGCAATAGGTCGAGCGGCGTTCCGGCCCCCGCTTCGGCGCGGATCGCCTGGACGATCGCGCCGGAGGTCGCGCGCGCATCCCAGCCGTCATCGTCCGTCTCCAGCAGGACCCCACGGTCCATCCCGATCGCGAGCGCGTCCTGGAGCTGCTCCAGCGCCGCCTCGGGTCCCAGGGTCAGGACCACAGACGCCCCGCCGTTCGCCTCGATCAGCCGCACCGCCTCTTCGACCGCGCATTCCTCGTGGGGGCTGACCGTGAAGCCGAGGTACTTCGTGTCGATGTGCAGCGCGTCCTGGGTCAGCGTGATCCGAGACCCCGTCGCCGGGACGCGCTTCACGCACACGAGGACGTTCACCGTTTCACCCCTTCATCCGCGTGTCATCGGGGTCGAACAACGGCGCGGCTCCGGCGACGGCGACCGTCACCGGGTAGCGCTCACCGAAGTATCCGACCTGGAGCTTCGTGCCGACGGCCGCCCGCCCGGGGGGGAGGTAGCTCATCATCAGGTGCGCTGCGACGGACGGGCCAGACCCCGCGCTCGTGACGTAGGACCGGCGGCCGAGGGCGTCGGCGACGGGCAGGCCGTCAAGATCGAGCACCGGCTCGCGGCCCATCATGTAGCGCTTCACGCCGCTGGCGGACGTGGCGTCGTCGAGCGTAAGCGTGCAGAGCACCCGGGCCGGCTGCGCACCGCGCTGCCGCAGGTAGGGCTCCCGGCCCACGAAGTCCGCGTCCTTCAGCGTCGGGCGTGCCATGCCGGCCTCGACCAGATCGTGCTCGAGGTCCAGTTCGTTGCCGTGCGCGCGGTAGCTCTTCTCCAGGCGCGCGGTTCCGGCGTAGGCGCCGATCCCGACGGGCACCAGGCCGTGCGGACGTCCGGCCTCCCAGACCAGATCCCAGAGCCGCGCTCCCTGCTCCATCGGTACGTACAGCTCCCATCCCAGTTCGCCCATGTAGGAGATCCGGGAGGCGAGGACGCGGAGCGGCCCCATCTCGATGGTCCGGCAGGTAGCGAAGCCGAACCCGGCGTTCGAGACGTCGTCGGAGGTGATGGCGCCGACCACCTCGCGCGCCCCCGGTCCCCACACGCCGAGCGTGCAGAGCGCCGAGGTGGCGTCGAACAGCTGCGCCGACCCGTCGGCCGGTAGGTGATCGGTGAACCACTTCTTGTCGCTCATGCCCGAGTGACCGCCCGTCACGATCCGGTAGCGACGCTCGTCCAGGCGCATGATCGTGATGTCGGCCTTGATCCCGCCGGCGGTGTTCAGCACCGGGGTGTAGGCGACGCGCCCGACCGGCACGTCGACCTTCGCCACGACCATGCTCTCCAGGTAGCCGAGCGCGCCCGGCCCCGTGATATCGAAGATCGCGAACGCCGACAGGTCGACCATGCCGACGCGCTCGCGCAGCGCCAGGTGTTCGGCGTTGATGATCGGGGACCACCAGCGCGATTCCCACTCGCCTTCCCGCGGCATCACCGAGTCGCCGTACTCGCCGAGCAGGTTCTCGTTGGATGCGTACCAGTACGGGCGCTCCCACCCGACTGCCTCGAAGAACACCGCATCCAGCGAACGTTGGCGTTCGTTCAGCGGGCTCAGGCGGACGTTCCGGTTCGAGGACCATTGCTCCATCGGGTGGACGATGCCGTAGGTCTTGTTGAAGCTCTCCGCGCTGCGCGACGTGACGTGGAACGCGGTCTTCTGGTGGTCGTAGAAGCGGGCGATGTCCGCGCCGTGCAGATCGATCTCGGGCTCACCGTTCGTCATCCACTCGGCCAGGGCTCGCGCGATGCCGGGCGCTTCCTTGATCCAGATCGCGGCTGCCGACCAGAGCCCCTTCACCTCAGGCGTCTCGCCCAGGATCGGCATGCCGTCGGGCGTGAGCGATAGCAGGCCGTTGATGGCGTAGCGGACCCCGACGCGCTCATCCTCAAGGATGCTCGGGATGAGTTCGAGCGCATGTTCCATCTGCGGGTCGAAGTCCTCCTGCGTGAAGGGAAGCTCGGTCGGGGAGAGGGCGGAGTCCTCGATGGAGGGGATGTCGCCCGGCGCCATCAGGATCGGGCGGTGCGCGTAGGAGCCGACCTCTAGGTCCCCGCCGTGCTGGCGCTCGTACATGTTCGTGTCCATGTCGCGGACGATCGGGTACTGGATCTCCCCGACGGTATCGGCGAACAGCGGGACCGGTCCCACGCTGATCATCTGGTGCACGGCCGGGGTGAGCGGTATCGAAGCGCCGGCCATCGCGGCGATCGGCGGGCTCCAGATCCCGCATGCGATCACGACCGTGTCGGCCTTGATATCGCCCTGTGTGGTTCGCACTCCTCGGACGCGGCCGCGCTCGACATCCACACCGGTGATCTCGGCGCCTGCGACGACGGTGAGCGCGCCCAGTTCGGCCGCCTTCTCGCGCATCAGCGTGCCCGCGCGCAGCGAGTCCACCACGCCGACCCCCGGCGTGTGGAACCCGCCGAGGATCACGCCGGCGTCGACGTACGGAACGAGCTCCGCGACCTGGGCGGCCGAGAGCATCTCCGACTCGATCCCCCACGAGGTGCTCGAGGCCATCCGGCGCTTCAGCTCCTCGATCCGCTCGGGCGTGCGTGCGGCCTCGATGCCGCCGCTCCGGGTGAACACGCCGAGCTCCTCATACTGCCGGACGCTGTCCAGGGTGAGGTCCGTCATCTCCTTGGAGTGGTCCACCAGGAAGATGAAGTTCGACGCGTGCCCCGTGGAGCCGCCCGGGTTCGGGAGCGGCCCCTTATCCAGCAGCACGATGTCCTTCCAGCCGTGGAGCGCCAGCTGGTAGGCCATGCTGTTCCCGACGATCCCAGCGCCGATCACCACAACCCGTGCCGACGTGGGCACTGCGGCCATCCCCGGCTCCTTCCCTTAGCGTTGAGGCAGCAGTCTCGCATCTTCGTCCCGGCGGCGTGGCCGCCGTTCGGCCCCCGGGAAGGGGGTCCTCGCCACTAGCACCAGGCGCCCGGTCATGGCTAGCATCCTCGGCATGCCGGATGGCTTCCCGCTGCTGTTCTCTCCGCTGACCATCGGCGAGGTCACCCTGAAGAACCGCGTGGTCTCCTCGGGGCACGACACGGTCATGGCCCAGGACGGCCTCGTGACCGAGCGGCTGATCGCCTACCAGGAGGCGCGCGCGGCCGGGGGAGCGGGGCTCATCGTCGTGCAGGTCGCGGGGATCCACGAGTCGGCCCGCTACACCTCGCACGTCCTCATGGCCACCGACGACTCCTGCATACCGGGCTACCGCACGCTGGCCGCGACGATCCACCGGTTCGGGTGCGCGGTGTTCGGCCAGCTCTTCCATCCGGGGCGCGAGATCATGGAATCCCAGGACGGCTCGATCCCGGTGGCCCTGGCCCCATCGGCCGTTCCGAACGAGCGGTTCCACGTGATGCCGCGCGAGATCACGCGCGGGCTGATCGGCGAGATCGTGGCGGGGTACGGCGCGGGTGCACGAAGGCTGCGCGAAGCCGGCCTGGACGGTCTGGAGATCGTCGCGAGCCACGGTTACCTGCCGTCGCAGTTCCTGAATCCTCGCGTGAACACGCGTGAGGACGAGTACGGCGGCAGCGCCGAACATCGTCTGCGCTTCCTCCGCGAGGCCATCGCCTCCGTGCGCGCGCAGGCGGGCCTCGACGTGGTCCTGGGCCTGCGGATATCGGCGGGCGAGGTCGACCCCGACGGATTGACCATCGAGGAGGCCATCGACGCATGCCGGACCCTGGACGCCGACGGAGACCTTGACTACGTGAGCGTGGTGTCCGGCAGCTCCGCGACCTTCGCCGGCGCGATCCACATCGTCCCGCCCATGAGCGAACCCAGCGCCTACGTCGCGCCGCTTTCGGCCCGCATCAAGGAGGTGGTGAGCGTTCCCGTGATGGTCGCCGGGCGCATCAACCAACCGCAGGAGGCCGAACGCGCCATCGCGCTGGGGCAGGCCGACGCGTGCGCCATGACGCGCGCGTTGATCTGCGATCCGCTCCTGCCGGTCAAGGCCCAGACCGGCCGCGCCGAGGAGATCCGCGCGTGTATCGCCTGCAACCAGGCGTGCATCGGTCATTTCCACGCCGGCTACCCGATCTCGTGCATCCAGCATCCGGAGACGGGCCGGGAGCAGCGGTACGGCGAGATGGTCCCGGCCGCCACCCCGCGCGACGTGATGGTGATCGGCGGCGGGCCGGGCGGGCTCAAGGCCGCGGCCGTCGCCGCGCAGCGCGGCCATCGGGTGACGCTCTACGAGGCCGCGGATGCCGTCGGGGGACAGGTGCTCCTGGCGCAGCGGCTCCCGGGTCGCGCGGAGTTCGGCGGTTCGATCACCAATCTCCTGGCAGAGGCCGAACGCGCGGGCGTGAACGTGGTCACGGGCACGCGGGTGGACCGCGCGCTCGTCCAGACGCGCGCGCCCGACGCCGTCATCGTGGCGACCGGCGGGCGGCCCAGGGCCCCGGAGTTGGAGAGCGCGGCCGGGTCCATGCCGGTGCTCGACGCCTGGGAGGTGATCGAGGGCGCGCCCATGCCGCAAGGCCATGTGGTTGTCGCCGACTGGCGGTGCGACTGGATCGGCTTGGGGGTCGCCACGCAGCTCGCGCAGGCTGGCCACCCGGTGACGCTGGCTGTGGACGGCTACATGGCGGGCGCCCTCCTGCAACAGTACGTGCGCAACGCGATGATCTCGGCGGCCGACGGCGCGGGCGTTCGCATCATCCCTACCGCGAAGATCTTCGGGGCCGACGACGACACGGTGTACCTGCAGCACACCCTGAGCGGCGAGCCGATCATCATCGAGGCGGTCTCGGCTCTGGTGCTCTCCCAGGGCCACGTGCCGGTCGACGCCCTGCTCCGCGAACTGGACGGATGGCCGGGCGAGGTGCAGGCGATCGGAGACTGCCTGGCACCCAGGACCGTCGAAGAGGCCGTGCTCGAGGGGCTCGAGGTCGCCTGGCGCCTGTAGCTGCGGGGAGGTGAGGCTGCTCCTGAGGCATTATGACGGCCGGATGCGGGGAAGAGCGGGATGACCACGCGGCATGATGCATCGGCGGTGCCCGCCCAGGGCGGGTATGTGGCCAAGCAGTGCCCAGTGCGGGCGCAGAACGACACGATCCAGGACGCGCAGCCGATCCCCGTTTCGGAGGTGCTCGAACGCCGGTTCCGGATGGGCCGGGAGTTCGAGGCGGATCTGAACGGGGAACTCGCGCGCCTGCATCCGGGGGTGGTCGTGATCGACCGCGGCGAGCGCGGAGCACGAGAGTCGGCGACCGCCGCCGCCATGGCGGACGGGGCGCCGCTGATCATCGGCGGCCGCCTCCCGGCCGACACCACCGGCAGGCGCGTCGGCGAACCGGACCTCCTAGTCGCCGCCCCCGGCGGCGGGTACCGCGCGGTCGACATCAAGCATCACGCGGCCACCTCGCCGCCGAGCGTTCGTGAAAAGGGCGGCTCCGCCCTGTGCGCGGACCTTGCGCGCCCGTGGCTGGAAGACGCCACCACCGATCCCACCCGCCGGGGCCGCAAACACAAGGGCGACCTGCTCCAGCTCGCGCACTATCAACGCATGCTGGAAGCCGCCGGCCTCGCGGCCCCGGACGGACGGTTCGCCGGCATCATCGGTGTCGAGGCCGCGGTGGTCTGGCACGACCTGGATGCAGCCATCTGGCGAACCCCGTCCTCCACCGGCAAACAGAAGCTCCGTTCGACCATGGACGTCTACGAGTTCGAGTTCGACTTCCGGTTGGACATCATCGCGGTGGCACAGCAGCACCTGGCGGATCCCGCGGTCAAGCTGTTGTTGGTGCCGGTGCAGATCCCTGAATGTCAGGGGTGTCCGTGGTGGGACGTCTGCCGGCCGCAGCTGGAGATGGGGTCGGGCGATGTCAGCCTGATCGCCCGCATCGGGTGGCGTGAATGGAAGCTGCACCGCGACCACGGCGTCACCGACCGCGCGGCGCTGGCGGCGCTTGACCTTCGCACGGCGCAGCTGATGGCGGCGGGCGTGGGCGTGGCGGGTCTGCTCCAGGAGATCACCGGCGTTCCAGGGGCGACCCCTCTTGAGGATGTTGAGGCGGTGGGCGCGCGTCCGGCGCAGCTCGCGTCGCTGGCCGCCGCGGGCGTGATCACCGTTGCGGACGCCCTGACCTTGTCGCCGCTGGTCGCCTCCTACCACGGCGGGTCCTCGCTGCCAGAGCAGATCGACCGGGCCCGCGCTGCGCTCGGCCCTGCGTCCGCCTACCGGCGCCGCGGCCTGGACGCGCTCCACGTCCCCCGCGGCGACATCGAGGTCGACGTGGACATGGAGAACGTCGAAGAGGGCGTCTACCTCTGGGGAGCCCTCGTGACCGACCGCGCCAACGGTGACCATCCCAGCGGCTATCACGCGTTCGCCACGTGGGAGGTGCTGACGCCCCAGGAACAGGCGCGGAACTTCTTGGCGTTCTGGACATGGCTCTCGGATCTGCGGTCCGCCGCGGCGCAGGCGGGCCTCGCGTTCCGGGCGTACTGCTACAGCCAGTCGGCCGAGAACCGGTTCCTCCGCGAGTGCGGCGCCGCTGCCGGCGTGCTCGACGACGTCGAGGCCTTCATCGCATCTGAAGAGTGGGTGGACATGCTGGCGGTGTTCGACGGGCAGGTCATCACCGGGGGAGTGAGCGGGCTAAAATCCGTGGCGCCGCTGGCCGGCTTCGACTGGGACGTCGAGGATCCGGGCGGCGAAGCGTCGATGCTGCGGTACGAGGAAGCGGTCGGCGCGTCCACCCCGGAGGAACGCGAGCGGGCCACGGACTGGCTGCTCAGTTACAACCGGGGGGATGTGCTGGCCACCCTCGCCATCCGGGAATGGATGGCGGCGGGCGGCGAGCACATCCCCCCGATCGGATCGCTGGACGAACGCTGGAACTAACGGAACCCTAGCCGCCGGGAGCCGGTATCGCGCCCAGCTGTATCCCCAGCATGAACGCGTCGTTCATTCCCCAGTGTTCGACCACCTTGCCTCCTTCGAACCGGTAGACGCCCCAGGCCTCGATGTCGAACGGGTTGCCGTTGGCCGGGACGCCGAACGGCGGGAACCCGCCCGTGTTCGTGCCGGTCACGCGGTTGCGCACGAACACGCGATCTCCGCCTTCGACGACATCGAGGATCTGGACCTTTCGGTCGGGGAAGGACTGCATCACGCCCTGGTGGGCCAGCTTCGAGCCTTCCAGGCCCGCGGGCACCCCCTGCGTCGCCGACTGCGCGTTGCTGAAGCCCCGCGCGAAATATTGATCCAGCTCGTCGAGCTGTTGGCCGTCCCAGGCCTCTTCGATCGTGCGGACCACCTCGGCGTTGGTCGCCATCCGTGCCACCTCCCCGTCTCGAGCCCGGCGAACCGGGCGATCTCCTGCTTCCACCCCCACGACGAACGCAGACCGGGATCCTCGACAGGCGGGATGAAGGAGACAGGGAAGGAGGGGCGTCAGCGACGGGAGCGACGCCGGCGCCGGGCGGGCTCGTGGATCTCGAGCCGTTCGCGTACGGCGGTTTGCAGATCGATCAAGTCCAGAGAGACCGCCACGCTTCCGTAGGCAGAGTCCTCGTGGCCACGCTCGAGCCTGGTTCTCAGGTCGCGGTTGGGGTCGTTCCGAAGCTCCACACCCGTGCTCGTCATGCTCCGCAGTATCCGCGCCGACCCCCGGGAACTGAATAGGCCGAAGGGCGCCGCGTTCTGGCGTTCCGACTAGGCCGGTTCGCGGCGGCGCGGCGCGGCTAGCCGCGCAGGGCGGTCAGCACCGTGATCCCGACGGCGATGGCCGCGATGCCTGCCAGCTGGAAGCGGGCGAGCTTCTCGCGGAACAGCACGTAGGCCGCGGCGGCCGAGAGCGCGGCGAACTGCGACGAGAGCACCGCGGCGATGGCGATCGAGTGCCGGGCGCCGAACGTGAACGAGATGAACCCGACGATCTCGCACGTCCCGGCCAGGGCCACCAGCGGTGCGGCCCGCCACGTCAGGTGCAGCCTCCGCCGCAACGCCAGCGGCAGGGCCACCGCGAGCACGCCGATCACCCGGGGCGGGACCACCACCCACACCGCCGGCACGTCGCTGCTCACCCGGCCGGCAGCGTAGAGGCCGAACCCGAAGAGCATCGCCGCCCCGCTCGCGTATAACGCCGCACGCCCCGCGTGCACGTTCACCGGTCCGTGATCGGGCGCCAGGGCAGCCAGGAAGACGCCGCCTGCGATGACCGCCAGGACCGCCATCGTGGCCGCCGTCAGCGGTTCGCCGGCGATGGCCGCGATGACAGCCGTGATGGCGCCCTCGGTCGAGGCGATCGCCGCGACGATGCCGACCTTCCCCACGCGCAGTCCCCGGTAGACCAGCAGCAGGCCGAGGACGTTCGCAGCGCCCGCCGCCGATAGCCATACCCACGTCGCGCCGCTCGCGGACGGCACGCCGGTGAAAGCAACCACCGGCGCCAGGCCGACGAACCCCACGATCATCACCCACGCCAGCACCGGCGCCGCGCCGATCATCCGGCTGGCCCGCGACGCGGACAAGGTCGCGGCCGCCCAGCAGAACGCGGCGCCGAGTCCCCCGAGGATCGCGATCATCGCCGCAGCGTATCGGGCCGCCTTGGAACCAACCGCCGATGGCATGACCGCGGTAGCATCCCCCGCCATGAACACCTATGACGTGACGGTTGAGAACGTTGGCCGTGCGGTCACGGCCCTCGGTGCCGCGGGCCCGTTCACCGTGGTGATCGATCGGCCGGTCGAGGCGGGTGGCGGAGGGCTCGGGTTCAGTGGTGGACAGCTGCTGCATGTCGCCGTGGCCGGCTGCATCTCGAACGACCTCTTCCGCGAGGCGGACAAGCGGGGCATCTCGCTCCGCCATGTGGCCGTTCGGGTGACCGGGGACTTCGCGGGTTCGCCGGCGGTCTCGACGGGGATCGGCTACGAGGTCGACGTTGAAGGCGACGCTCCGCGCGAAGAGCTGGAGGAACTGGTTCGGCACGTGGACGCGATCGCCGAGATCCCCAACTCGCTGCGGCTCGGCACGCGGGTCGAGCTGACCGCGACGCGCATCGACCGGGCGGGCTAGGCTTTCGCGGGAGTCGGATGGGGGGTGAACGTCGGACTGTCGAGGCTCCCTGCTAGGGTTGGCCGATGACGAGTTCGCCGCTGTCCGACGCCTTCGGCCACCATGTGTGGGCCACGCTGCGCGTGATCGATGCCTGCCTCGCCCTTCCACCCGAGCAGCTGGAGACCTCGGTTCCCGGGACCTACGGCTCGATCATCGACACGCTCCGCCACACCGTCGGGGCGGACGCTTCGTACCTGTTCGTCACCAGCGGGGAGCGAACCCCGGTGATCGACGAGGACGCGATGGATCTGCCCCGGCTACGCGCAGTGATGGCGGGCCACGCGGCCGAGTGGGCGCGAGTCGTGGACGAAGGCCCGGACCCCGACACCATGCTGGTGCGCGTGCGCGACGACGGGTCCTCCACCACCGCGCCGGTCGGGATCCGCCTGGCGCAGGTGCTGCATCACGGGACCGACCACCGGAGTCAGATCTGCACCGCGCTCACCTCGCTGGGCGTGGAACCCCCGGAGATCGACGTGTGGGACTTCGGCTGGCAGGACGGCCGCGTGACGGAGACCGAACCCACCGCCTGACGGCGCCGAGATCAGGCGACCGTATCCGCGATTTGGGACGCTGTCCCCTTATGCGCCGTCCGCTGGTCCTCATGCTCTTCGCCGCCCTCTTCGCGGCCGAACTCGGATTCTCGGGCGTCGCGCCTTTGATCCCGGGCTATCGAGACCTCTACGGCCTCACCGACGCACAGGCCGGTCTGGTGCTCACCCTCGCGAGCGCCGGGATCCTCCTGGCCTCGCTGCCGGCCGGCGCGCTGACCCGGCGGTTCGCCGTGCGGACGCTCACCTTGTGGGCGATGGCCTCGATCACCGCGGCGAACCTGACCCTGGCGCTCGCGGGGAACTTCCCGTTGGTGCTGGCGGGACGGGTGTTGTTCGGGGTGGGGCTGGGCGGGATGTGGGTTGCGGGCACCGCGTGGATCCACGACGCGGCGGGCGAGCATGCCTCCCGGGCGCTCGCGATGACCACGGCGGTCGTGGGATTGGGGGCCCTGCTCGGCCCGGCGTTCGCCGGCTTCGTCGCTGCGCACCTCTCCTTGGGCGCGCCGTTCTGGGTCCTGGGAGCCGTAGCTCTCGGCACGACACTGGCGCTGCTGGCGATGCCCTCGGATGTGGGGAGGGCGCCCGAGCCCGGCCCGCCGCTCGCCGAGATGCTCAGGGCTGCGAGCGGGGACCACACGATGCTCGCGAGCCTCGTGGTCACACTTGCGGTCTCGATGCTCTGGATGACCGCGGACCTGCTGGTCCCGCTGCGGCTGGACGAGCATGGGTACTCGGCCGCAGGCATCGGGCTCGCGCTCTCCCTGGCCTCGGTCGCGTTCATCGGGATGAGCGCGCTCACCGCGCGGCACGCCGATCGGTACGCGACGGTCCGCCACGCCGCCGCGTGGACGCTGGTCATGGCGGGCGGCCTCGCGGTCGCTGCCCTCAGCACGTCGACCGCCGGAACGCTCACGTTCCTGGCGATCGCGGGCGCGTCCTCGGGAGTCCTCATCGCGCTCACGTATCCCCTCGGCGTGATCGGCGCGCGGCGAAGCGGGTTCTCGGTGGCGGTCGTCGGTGCGGTCCTCAACATGGTCTGGGCGGGCTCGGGCCTGATCGGCCCGGCCGCCGGCGGTGCCGTATCGCAGGCCTACGGCGACCGGGTCGCCTTCCTCGCGCTGACCCTGATCGCGCTCGGCAGCGCCGCGTGGATGTGGCTGCGCCGTGACCGGGGGAGCGCAGCGGAGTCAGGACCTACCTAGCGGCCGGCGGCATACCAGCGGCGGATCGACGCCGGGAACGGCACGCCCACGATCGCCAGACCCATCACGAAGAGGATGGGCTGGAGGTTCGTCGCCTCGGACAGCACGAACAACTGCTGCTCGACCATGGTCGGCAGGTATGACACGACTTCAGGAGTCCCATTCAAGTTGGGAGGCAGTGCTGCGCCGGTGGGGCGGTTCGCTAGGTCCGGACGATGGTGACGCTGCCCCCTGCGGGTGTGATGTAGGTCTCATGCCCATCGGCCCACTTGACGCGGTAACTCACGCCGGCGGCACTGCGGGTGACCTTGACGACCGTCCCCTCTCGCGCCGGCGATCCGACCTGAGCCGAGTCGAGGATGATGAGGTCGCCCTGCCGGGCTCGGACTGTCCCCGTCGTGCGCTCCACGGGCGTCGAAGCTCGCCCAGATGGCCTCGTCTCCCGAACCTTCTTGGCCGTGGCCTTCTTGGCCGTGGCCTTCTTGGCCGTGGCCTTCTTGGCCGTGGCCTTCTTG
>JANXVR010000201.1 GCA_025351565.1 Actinomycetes bacterium | reverse complement strand
TGCCCGCCGGCGTGAACATCACGAGGATCTTGGCCGCCGCTGTACCGGTGTTCTGGAAGCGATGGGCAACGCCCCGAGGGACGAAGACCAACGACCCGGTCGGCGCGTCCAACAACTTGCCATCGGCCAGGAATCGGAAATGGCCGTCAACGACGTACCACATCTCATCTTCGCGATCGTGTCGATGCAGCGGCGGACCTTGCAACGGTGGCACGAGATTCTCCATCATCGCGAACGAGCCGCCGGTGGTTTCCGTTCGAGCC
Organism: Actinomycetes bacterium; assembly: GCA_025351565.1. GTDB lineage: Bacteria > Actinomycetota > UBA4738 > UBA4738 > HRBIN12 > JANXVR01. Next base: position 6,737 of record JANXVR010000201.1, on the reverse strand, counting down.
TTGATGACTGTCTGACCGCCAACTGGGCCTTGGATCGGCGTTCCTTCGCCGGGCAGCACCACGAACGCGTCGATGGGTGTTCGCTTCGCCCGTCCGCCCATCGCTAGACGATACCGCGAGGCGAACAGGTCCGACCTACACATGTCTGGACCGCGCGCCAACGCGGACCGTCTGCGCCATCCGGGTCTGCTTGCGTGATCGGCGATCGGTGCGACGGCGTACAGTGCGCTGCACCGACAGAAGGGGGCAGCATGACACCGGATCTGGGCAAGCTTCGGGCGTTCGCAGAGGACTACACCGCGGCTTGGTGCAGCATGGACCCGACCGCTGTGGCCGCGCATTACGCGCCCCAGGGATCCCTCGCGATCAACGGCGGGACGCCTGCGGTGGGGCGCGACGCTCTCACCGCGGTCGCCGCGAGCTTCTACGAGGGCCTGCCCGACATGCAGGTCTTCTTCCGAGATCTCGTCGTCGATGGAGATCGCATCGAGTTCCACTGGACCTTCACCGGCACGAACTCGGGCCCGGGTGGCACCGGTAACTCGGTACGGGTGGACGGTTTCGAGTCGTGGACGATCGACGCGGATGGCCTTATTGCCGCCTCGATCGGAAGCTACGACGCTGAGGAGTACGCACGCCAGTTGGCCGAGGGCTTATAGCGGACCCGTGGGAGCCCCGGGTTGGCTGGTCGAGGTACCCTCGCCTCCCGCCGCGTCCGAGGACACCGTCGAAGTGCATCCGGCAAGGCACGCGACGGCAACGGCAGCGCTCAATAGCCGGACGAGGGGCCGCGATCTCACCTCTCAGGCGCTCCTTCCCGGGTCAGTTCGAGGAGGTCCGCCATATCCGCGCGCCTTCTCGGCCGAGAAGCCGCCAGCCTTTCGTCCTAGCAGTGACTTTCCGAGTTCAACCCGCGCCGCTGCGAACGCCAATCACGGGGTAGCGAGCCGGTCGAGGCGTTCTCGCGTGCGGGTCACCAGGGGGAGTAGCTCCTTCGCCTCGAAGCAGTCGAGGGCCGCCGTGAGCGCCTCCTTGGCCTGGGCGGCGTCTCCCGCTGCCTCGAGTGTGTCCGCGAGGACGACGAGATATAAGCCCTCTTGCCAGATCGCCCGCCGTTCGCGCATGTACTCGACGGCCGTCCTCGCCGATGTGGTTGCAGCGTCGGTGTCACCCGCGTGCAGAGACAGGACCGCGTTGGCGGCTGACATGGCCGCGAACGTGTCCACGTCGTCGGGCGACACCGCCTCTCTGGAGACCTCGAGATAGCGCTCGGCTTCCGCAGTCGCGTTCCTCATCGCAAGGTGCCAGGCAAACAGCGCGGCGATCGTCGAGAGGCGATTCTTCTCTCCCAGCCGCGCGAGTTCCTCCGCTCCGGCCCGCAGGATGTCCTCGGCACGCCTGAAGTCACCGGCGAAGTCTTCGAGCAGGAAGCCCGCGAACGTCGATGCCCCGCTGGCGGCGCCGAGCTCTTCGAGCATCGTCTTCGCGCGTGATAGCACGGTCCGCCCCTCATCGAACCGTCCTACCATCCCGAATAGCACCCCCAGGATGTTGAGCGTGGTGCTCTGTTGACTGCGGTCGAGGGGGTCGCGGGACAGCAGGTCCTCGCACTCTCGGATCCCTTCGCTCGTCGGCATCGAACCCCAGAAGCCGACGACGACCCTCCATACGAGCGCTTCGATCTCGCGTGATTCATCTCCGGTCCGGCGGGCGAGCGCGGCTGCCTGGGCGGCCACGCCGGGGGCGACGTCTCGCGGCAGCCAGTTAACTCGGACCAGCATCGCAGCCGAGGCGCCGGCGTAGTCGCCGAGCGCGACGAGAGCCGCCTCGATCTCCTCTGACTCCGCGATGACGGCGGAGTCGGTGAGCTCGGTATCCAGGCGGTCCCCGACGGTGAGCCCGCCGATACGGGCGTGGAGTTCGATGCGCTCTGACCCGAGCGCGCGCGCCCGTTCGGCGACCCCTGAGAACACTTCCTCGGCCTCGGCGAACGCCCCCGTCACCGTCAGGCCGTTGCCGAGCCGGAGCTGTGTCTCGAGTTCCTCGTCGTTCGCGGCGGGTCCGCTCAATTTGACCGCACGGCGGAGGAGCTGCACGCCCCCGAGCGGGTCCCCGTGTGCGAGCGCCGCGCGGCCGGCCCTGGAGTAACCGACGATGGCTTCCGCGGCGAGCGCGTCGACCTCGGGACCCGACGATCCGAGCTCCACCCGGTAGGCGTGCGCGCGTTCGAAGTGGTACGCGATGATCGCGTCAAGACCTGCCGGTTCGTCGGAGCGTGCGGCGAGCCAGCGCGCGAGGCGTTCGTGCAGATCCGCGCGGGTCTGCTTGGGAAGGGAATCGTAGGAGGTGTCGCGGATGAGCTGATGGCGGAACCGGAATGCGTCATCCCCCGCGAATTCCGCGCGCTCGGGCCGGATCATCTCCTTGCGAACGAGCGAACGCAGCGGTTCGCGGATGGCTCCCTCGCTCATCTCGGGGGCGAGCGCCGTCACGCTGCCGACATGGAAGAGCTTGCCTTCGATGGAACCGCGGTCCATCACCGTTCGTTCGTCGCGGCCGAGGCGATCAAGGCGCGCTGCGATCAGCGTCTGGATGGTTGCGGGGACGGCCACGTTCGAGAGATCCTCTGTGACGACCCAGTCGTCACCTTCCTTCCGGATGAGCCCGTCGTCGACGAGCATCCCGAGCATCTCCTCCACGAAGAGTGGATTCCCCTCTGCGGCGGACGCGATGCGCTCGCGGGCGCTGTCCGGCAGAACACCTCCCAAGAGGCCGTCCACGAGCAATTCGGAGTCGGCGGCAGAGAGCGGTTCAAGGAGGATCGAGGTGGAGTTCGCTTTCCCCCCGCCCCAGTTCGGCCGTTCGTCGAGCAGTTCGGGTCGGGCCGAGCACAGGAACAGGATCGGGGCTTCTCTCGTGCTGTCGACGAGGTACTCGATGAGATCGAGCAACGTCGGTTCGGCCCAATGGATGTCGTCGAGGACCAGGACGAGAGGAGATTCCACGGCTCGGTATTCGAGGAACCTGCGCAGGGCCCAGAAGCCGTCCTGCTGCGTGCTCGGCGCCGGCGAGAGGCCAAGGAGCCCAGCGAGCGCCCCGGCGATCGCATCCGCCTCTTCGGCGCCCACGAGCGAGGCGCGCAACGCATCCACCGCGGCCTCGGGCGTTGCCGGATGATCGGCACCAACGACCGAGCGCACGAGTTCCTCGATCGCCCAGAAGGTGATCCCGTCGCCGTAAGAGAGGCAGTGACCTCGATGCACCTGCGCCCCCTCAACCCCCGACACGAACTCCTCGATGAGCCGGCTCTTGCCGACCCCCGGCGAGCCGAGGACCGTGAAGAGCTGGCACGCCTTGTCGACAGCGGCGGCCTCGTAGGCGTCACGGAGTGTCCGCAGCTGGCGGGCACGCCCGATCATCGGCGAGTCCAGGTGTCGTTCACGTCCGGCGGCGGTGCCGCTGATCGAGATGAGCCTGAACGCGGGAACGGGTTCGGACTTGCCTTTTAGCGCTAACGGCTCGACCGCTTCGACCTCAACTGCATCGCGCGTGAGTGTGTGGGTGCTCACGCCGAGGAGGATCTCTCCTGGCGCAGCCGCCTGTTCCAGCCTCGCCGCGACGTTGACCGTGTCGCCCGTGACGAACCGCTCGCGCGCGGCCACGTCCCCCGCAACGACCTCGCCGGTGTTGACGCCGGTACGGGTGAGGATCGAGAGGCCTTGTTCGGCTTGGAGCCGCTCATTGAGCGCCGTGAGCGCTTCGCGCATCTCGACCGCCGCTCTCACCGCCCGGAGCGAATCGTCCTCATGCATCACGGGGACGCCGAAGACCGCCATCACCGCATCGCCGATGAACTTCTCCACCGTCCCGCCGTGCCGTTCGATGGCGGCTTGCATGGCATCGAAGTAGCGACCCATGACCCCGCGAAGGGTCTCCGGGTCGAGTTGCTCGCCAAGGGCGGTCGAACCGGTGACATCGGTGAACACGACCGTGACGATCTTCCGTTGCTCCTCAACAGGGGGGGTCTCCATCGGGGTCCCGCAGAACTGACAGAACCTCGCATCCTCGCTGTTGGTCCGTCCGCAGTTCGAACAGGTTCGCATCGCGACAGTCTAGGAGGCGGCGGAGCCCGCTGAGCTCGCCACCTCTGGCGTATCCCTGCGAGGTGGCGTTGCCCAGCGTCACCGGCATGACCTGGCGGGACCGGCGCGCGCGCTCGGCGGTAGTCCTCCCATCGCCGCGGCAGCATGGTCATCCCGTCCTCATGCGAGCGCTAAGGCGACCATCGCGGGCAGCACCACGCCGATCGAGGCGTGCACCACGACCTCCGCGTCTTCATCGAAGATCGTTGGGTCCGCGTTGAGGATCATGCAGCTCGCTCCCGCATCCAACGCGATGTCGAACAACGATGCAGCCGGTTGCACGGTGAGGGACGTCCCGATCGCGAGGAACACCTGACATCCCTCAGCGGCCTCCACGGCGCGGAGGAGGACCTCCTGATCCAGCTGCTCCCCGAACGCCACCGTCGCCGACTTCTGGATGCCGTCGCAGACCGCACACGGCGGATCCAACTCGCCTGCGCGCACCCGATCCAGCTGCTCCTGCATCGGGGTGCGCCGCCCTCACGCGAGGCACTTAGCCTCGCGGATCGTGCCGTGGAGTTCAAGCACTGCGGTGGAGCCCGCCGCTTGATGGAGCCCGTCGATGTTCTGCGTCACCAGGGCGGAGAGCTTGCCCGCGCGCTCGAGATCGACCAGCGCCCGGTGACCAGGGCTCGGACTCGCGGTCCATGCTGCGTGATGCAAACGCTCCTGCCACGCGTCGCGGCGCACCTGCGGGTCGGATCGATAGACCTCGATGTCGACCAGTCGCATGGAAGCTGGGTTCGTGGTCCATACGCCCTGGGGCCCGCGATAGTCGGGTATGCCGGACTCGGTACTGATGCCGGCCCCGGTAAGCACGGTGATCTTGTTCGCGGCCTTGAGTTTCGCGGCGACCGCCACCATCTCATCCTTCATACCGCCATTGTGCGCGGTCGGTCCGACATCCACGAGTATTCGGCTCCGCACCATCTCGTGGTCAGAAGACGGCTAGTCCGCCAGACCGTGCGTCATCCAGAGGTACGACCGTTGTCTGGACCGTTGCGTCACCGATCGTCCTCATCCCGGGCACCCTTAGGAGACCAGGCGATTGAAGACGATGGCTGCATCCTCCGCTCCGTCGATCAGTCGGTAGCAATGGCTTTCCGGATCACCGAGGTACATGTGCCTCCGCATCCAACCGCGCTCCTTATTGGATATCTCAGCCGCGATCGGTTTGGGGTCCACGACGAGTGAAAGCAGGAAACCCACGTCCTGTCGCTGGGCGTCGGGCTCGTCGCCAACGTCGATAGCCCGAACCTTGACGAGTAGTGCCCCCGTAAGGCTTGGCAAGAGCACCGCTCCCTCCAGATCTCGGCTTCTCACTTGAACCAGCGCGGAGCGGATCAGCGCCTGACTTCCACCCGGCACTCGCACCGTATGGGCTCCTTCTGAGGTCCGCAGATTCGCCCTGTGGCCAACGCCGTCGGGACCCAGTACGTCGATGCGTACTTCCCCCTTCTTGAAGCGATGGCCGACCCCCTCGGGGGAGTAACCGTCGAGCGCGAATCCCAACTCGATGAGGCGAACGCTGACTTGTTCAGTACCGTTTGTGACGGCGCGAACATCGACGAGGAGGTCCGCGTCCCGACTGGGTCGAATCTGCTGACGATCGGCTGCCCACCCATGAAGCGCCACCATGTGCGCACCGATCAGGGCCCACGGTGGGGTCCGGCCACCGGTGAGGTCAAACAGCGACGACCACATCGCATGGAACTCGTCACCCAACTCCGGGACAGTGATCATCCGGCGAGCTTCAGCAACAGATCCCGAGCGGCCCTGCGTTCCCGTGCGTCTTCTGCGTGCAGAAGGTCAGCGGCCGCAACAGCGACTGGGACGCGGGCACCTTGATCAAGCACCCAGTCATGCTGAGGGATGCGCAGAACGACGTTCGGCCTCGAAGAACCCCGGAGAGGGTGCAGACGTCGGTCGATAGCCTCGAACGCCTGCCGACTGACATAGCCGTCGAGCATCGCCCCGTCGGGGAGTACGTCGAGCTCAGGGTAGTTGGCGGACAGGCCCGACTTGATCACCTCATCCTCGAGCTTGATCAAGTCCACCGGCAACACTCTCAAGCGCTCGACCGCTGCCCTCGGCTGACTGGAACCGAGACCCTGCAGAACCCAGCCCGGTTCGCGAAGGCGGCGTCTCAAGCGAGACCGAACAGACGGATCCAGCCACTCGGGAACCTCACCCGCCAGCAGCGCTAGGAGTCCCCAGGCGTTGGCGGCACTCACGGGCCGACCCGGTCGGGACCTTCTATCGGGTCCTATGCCGTTGACCACCCACTGGTTACCCAGCTTCTCCGCCTCGAGCAGCCCGCGACTCGCTAGGACCCGAACCCTCTGGGGGCTGAGTTGGAGTTCGTGGGCGACTTCAGATACCGATCGACGCATAGACAGAATTATTGCTTCTTCGCAACCTTTCTGTCAAACCTTCCCCACCGAGTTGAACCCCCCAGGCGCCGCGAAACGATCCCGTCCGCCCCTCTGATCGCTCACATAGGTTCGAAATCACCCTCCCTGAGACGCCGTTAGCCAAACCGAGTTTCAGGCGCGCGAAAGCGGGCACCACCACAGGTTGAGCGAGCCGTCCCGG
>JANXVR010000269.1 GCA_025351565.1 Actinomycetes bacterium | reverse complement strand
GGGGCCGGCCTTCGGCCAGCCCCTCCGGCCACGCGGCACGAGACGTGATCAGGCCGCGGTCGGGAGCCGGAGGAACGCCTGCTCCAACACCAGCCGGAGATTCAGATTGAAGTCTTCTGACAGCGCCGCCCGCGCTTCTTCGATCCCCGCCAGCCCTGCCGCCGCGCGCTGCACGGTGAGCGTGCTGTCGGGGATGAGGTCGGGGTTCATGAGCGGTGCTTCCGCACCGGCGACGGCTTGTGCGATCCGGTCGCGGAGCAGTGACGACACGCCGAGGAGCACCCAGTCCACGTAGTCGCGCTCGGCCCGCTTCTCCTTGCGGGTGAACCGCTGTTCGATCCGCTTGATGGCACCGCGGTAGGCATCCTCGGGACGGCCCTTCTCGTCGAGGAATGGAGCGAGTTCGGATTCGAGTTCGGCCTTGAGGTTCTTCTTGTAGCCCGCCGCCGCGACCAGGACCACGTCGGCGGCCCCGAGAGCGCCGGCCGGTCCGACGGCAGCCAGAGCGATGGCTTCCTGCGCCGCGTCCCGGAACGAGAGTCCGTCGGGCGAGACGGCAAGGCGCCGGGCGCGGCCCAGGTTCCCGCCCGCCAGCCGGCCAGCGAGCTTGGCTCGGACCTCCGGCACACCTTCACCGGTGAGCTGTTCCACCACGAACGCCTCGGACAGCGCAGTGAACATCACCGTGTGACACCGGCTCAACACCGTGTCCGGCAACTCGTGGGCGCGGGCAGACATCAGGAGGAAGACCGCGTCGGCGGGGGGTTCCTCCAGCACCTTGAGCAGCGTGTCCGCGGCGGCAGGTGATAATCGGTCGGCCTCGCGGATGACGAAGACCTTTCGGCCGGGCTCTGGGGCGGTTCGACTGGCCGGTTGCCAGACCTCCTCACGGATGGTGTCGACGTGGATGTCGCGCCCCTCCGGCTCGATGACGAACTCGTTGGGATGGTGGTCTTTGAGCGCCAGGCGGCATGCCCGGCACTCGCCACATCCACCCTGGGGACAGAGCAGTGCCGCAACGAACGCCCGTGCTGCCAATGACTTTCCCGATCCTTCGGGCCCGGCGAACAGGTAGGCGTGATGGGGCCGGAGGGACGCGCCGGCCAGGAAGGCCATCGCGGCCGCTTGTCCGGGGACCTGCTCCAACACGTTGCTCACGGGGGCGATGCTACCTGCAGCCGCCGACAGCCGGTGCTCAGGTAGATCCCGCGTCGTCGTGCTCGCGCATCACGCGATCCAGCGCCTTGCGAACGTCGGCGAACACCTCGTCGACCGGCCGTTCGGCGTTCACGACGACGAACCGTTCCGGGTGTTCCTCGGCGATCTTCAGGTAGGCATCGGCGACCTTGGCATGGAAGTCGGTGCCCTCCAGTTCCATCCGGTCGGGCGCCCCGACCGAGCGGGCCAACCCTTGGTCGGGCTCCAGGTGGAGCAGGACCACGAGATCGGGGAACAAGCCCTGGGTAGCCCAGACGTTCAGCGTGAGCACGTCCTGCTCCCCCAGCCCGCGGGCCCACCCCTGATAGGCCAGCGACGAGTCGACGTACCGATCGCAGAGCACGATCTTCCCTTCGGCGAGCGCGGGACGGATCACCTGGCTCACCGTGTGAGCGCGGCTGGCGGCGAAGAGCAGCGCCTCGGCGCGCGGATCAAGCGTGCCGGTCTTAGGATCCAGCACCACCTGACGGACCTGTTCGCCGAAGGCGGTGCCGCCGGGCTCCCGCGTGACCAGCACGTCGTGGCCGGCCTCGCGGAGATAGGCCTCGGCGCGGTCGATCTGCGTGCCTTTCCCGGCGCCCTCCACGCCTTCGAACGCGATGAACACGCCGGTCGCGGGCGGTCTCTTGAGCTTGGGCACCAGAGCGAGCGCTTTCGGTCGAGTCAGGCGGAGGCGTCTCATCCCCTCGCGGGTGAACGCCGCGGCCACGATAACAGCGAGGCCCGCGACCATGAGTCCGAGCCGCGTCCCCGAGAGGTCGAACCGCTGTCCCCTGATGTTCTCCGCGGTCTTGCCGAGGATGCCGTGGATCGTCTTGTCGAGCGTCGCCCCGACGAACGGGAACACCACGAGCGAGGCCAGCAGGACCAACCGCCCGACCACCGTGATGGCGCCGAACGTCCGCCCGCGGAACTCGTCGGTAACGTTCTCCTGGAGCATGGTGTAGCCGGTGACCCACATCGTTCCCACGAAGAACCCAAGCCCACCGGTGAAGATCGCGGCCATGGAGATATTCGGCTGAACCGCCAGGAGCACCAGTGCGAGCGCCGCCGCCAACATGCTCGAGGCGAAGACCAACTCGCGCTCCACCATCTTGCCCACGAAGTTCAGCGCAACTACGCCCGATGCCATGCCCAACCCGAAGGCAGCCATGAGGATGGGCCACCCTGCGGTCTGTGAATGCAGCGTCCCGTAGGCGAACGCAGGACCCAGACTCAGCACCGCGCCGGTCGCCGCCATGGCCGCGCCGATCCCGAACATCATGGTTCGAGCAAGCTGGTTCTCCTTGAGGAAGTCGATGCCTTCCTTCATGTCGCGGCCGATCTGACGCCACTCGAACTCCGCGGCGGTGCGGGCCGTTGGCGACTTGATCGGGATGCCGCTCACCATGAAGGCGCTGAACGCGAACGTTCCCGCGTCGACCCACAGCGCGAGCGACTCCACGTGCGTGCCGAAGTACGGGATCCCCGACGAGAGGCCTTTCGACGCCGCGGCGATCACGATGGCGATGATCGCGCCGAGCGGCAGGGTTCCGTAGGTCGATAGCAACACGACGGAGTTCGCGTTCGCCAGTTGCCGGCGCGGCACGAACTGCGGCAGGGAGGCGTCGCGACACGGTGTCCACAGCAGGGCGAAACACTCGACGCCGAACGAGAGCGGGAAGATCATCCAGAGCCTGGGCACGAACGCCATGACGGCGTAGAGCACACCTCTGCCCACGTCGGCGATGATCATCATCCGCTTTCGGTCGAAGCTGTCGATGAAGGTGGCAGCCACCGGCCCGAACAGCGCCGCGGGCAGAACACGGACGATCATCACCGCACCGCCGGTGCCGAGCTGCGCTGTGGCGGAGAGCCCGGCGAGCCGCGTCGCGAGCGCCAGCACTGCGGCCAGACCGATCCAGTCGCCCAGGCTCGAGATGCTCATGGCCGCCAAGAGCCGCTTGAACGGTCCGTGGCGCAGGAGATCCGCGAAAGTCGCCGACCTCGTGCCGCGGAGTTCGGCGATCTCGTCGGCGATGGACGCCACGAGCCGCTAGCCCTCCTCGGCGCCGGCGACCACAGCCGGCGGCTTCTTCTTCGCAGCCGTCGTCTTCTTCTTCGCCGTCGTTCGTTTGGCGGCGGTCTTCTTCGTCGTGGCCGCGGTCTTCTTCTTCGTGGCCGCACGTGCCGCGCGGGCGGCGGACTTCGCCGCGCGTGAGGCGGCCTCGGCCTCAGCGTCGCCGGGCTTCGTCACGTTCAGATCGTCGTCCATCTCGGCGCCGCATGTCCAGCACTTGACGGACTTGGGCCGCTGCAGCAGCAGCCCGCCGCACTCCGGACAAGGCTTGTCCTTGATCGGCGGGTTGTTCACCGCGCCATCGCAGTCGGGGTAGCGTTCGCATCCGTACATCAGCCCGAACCGCGTTCGCTTCTCCACCAGCTCACCCTGGTTGCAGACCGGGCACTTCACGCCGGTGCTGACGGGCGGTTCCTTCTTGATGTACTTGCAGTCGGGGTAGCCGCTGCACCCCACGAACGGCCCGAACCGCCCGACACGTTCCTGGAGCTGATGCTTCCCACATTCGGGGCACGTCTCGTCCAACATCACCGGCTCGGGCCTCACGCTCCCGTCCATGTTGCGGATGTAGCGGCAGTCCGGGTAGTTCGTGCATCCGACGAACTTCCCGTATCGGCCCAGCTTGACCTCCAGCTTGCCGGGTTCACGTCCTTCGTCCGGGCAGAGCGGACATGCTTCGTCCAGCTCTTCGCTGAAGCGTTCGAAGCTGTGTTCGGCCTTCTCCAGGGCGCGCTCGAAGGGCCCGTTGAACTCGTGGAGCATCTGGACCTTGCCCAGTTCGCCCTCGGCGATGTCGTCGAGTTCCTTCTCCATGTAGGCGGTGAAGTTCGCGTCGACGACATCGGGGAAGTGCTCGATGAGCTTGTCGATGACCACGTAGGCCACGTCCTCGGGGTAGAACCGCTTGTCCTCCAGCCGCACGTAGCTGCGGGCGACGATCGTCGAGATGATCGAGGCGTAGGTGGACGGACGGCCGATCCCGAGCTCCTCCAGGGTCTTGACCAGGCTGGCCTCGGAGAACCTCGGCGGTGGCTGCGTGAAGTGCTGCTCGGGCAGCACCTCGAGCATGTTCAGCAGCTCCTCCGCGGAGAGCGGCGGGAGCATCGACTCGGCGTCCTCGTCCGGGGCATCATCGCGTCCTTCGAAGTACACCCGGCGGAACCCATCGAAGATCATCGTCTGCCCGGTAGCGCGCAGCCCATAGCGGACATCTCCGTCGGCAAGAGCCTCGATGTCCACACCCACCTGGTTGAAGCGGGCGTCGGCCATCTGCGTCGCCATCGTGCGCTGCCAGATGAGCGTGTAGAGACGGAGTTGATCGCGGTCCAGGCTGCTCGCCACCCGCGCCGGCGTGCGAAGCACGCTTGTCGGACGCACGGCCTCGTGCGCCTCCTGGGCGTTGCGCGAACGAGTCTTGTACCGGCGGAACTCCGCCAGCGCGTACTCGTTGCCGTAGTCGGCCTTCACCAGCTCGGTGATCTCCCGCAAGGCGGAGTCGGCGATGGTCAGGCTGTCGGTACGCATGTAGGTGATGAGGCCCACGGTACCCTCACCGGGGATCGCGATGCCTTCATAGAGCCGTTGGGCGGTCGACATGGTCTTGCGCGCGCCGAATCCGAGCTTGCGCGCCGCCTCCTGCTGCAGCGTCGAGGTCGTGAACGGCGCCGCCGGCGAACGCTTCCGCTCCTTCTGCTCCACGTTCACCACGCGGTAGGAGGCTCGGTTCAGGCGTTCGACATGCTGGGCGGCATCGGGCTCGGCGCTGAGCGTGATGCCCTTCTTGTCGGGGTTGGCCGCGAGCTTGCCGTCGGGGATCTCGGCCAGCCGAGCCGTGAACGGCGCGTCGCGGCCCTCGGGCGTCAGCCGGACATCGACGCTCCAGTACTCGACCGCGTTGAAGGCGGTGATCTCCCGTTCGCGCTCGACGATGAGCCGGACGGCGACCGACTGGACCCGGCCGGCGGACAGACCCGGGCGAACCCGACGCCACAGGATGGGGCTGATCTTGTAGCCGACCAGGCGATCAAGGATCCGCCGGGCCTCCTGCGCGTCGAAGAGGCGGAGGTCGATGGCCCGGGGCCTGCCGAACGCCTCGAGGATCGCGTCCTTCGTGATCTCGGTGAACGTCACGCGCTTGGCCGTAGCGGGATCCACCCCCAGAAGGGTGGCCACATGGAAGGCGATGGCCTCACCCTCGCGGTCGTAGTCCGTTGCCAGAACGACGTCGTCGGCGCCCTTCATCGCCCGCTTCAGTTCGGCCAGGTGGCGTTCGGAGTCCTCGGGGACCACGTAGGTCACGGCGAAGTCCTGTTCGGGGTCAACCCCCAGCTTGGACTTCGGGAGATCCCGGATGTGCCCATAGCTGGCGCGGACGGTGTAGTCACCGCCCAGGTACTTCTCGATGGTCTTCGCCTTCGCGGGCGACTCCACCACGACCAGCGTCTTCGGCATAGGGTCGATTCCTTTACAGGCACGAACAGGGATCTGTCAAGCAGGGGCTTCGCCGGGACGGTACCACCGCCCTTCGCCCGGACTGGGATGGCGCCCGGTCGTGCCGGAGCCTCCGGCAGGCTTCACAGGAAGGTCACAGACCTGGCGCCGGAGGCCCAGAACGCGCTGCTACGCTCCTTCTATTCCCGCCCCGGAGGTTCGATGCTCGCCCTCTTCACGCACTTCATCACCGATACGGTTGCCCAGCATGGCTATCTGGCGGTGTTCGTGCTGATGACACTGGAGTCGGCCTGTGTGCCGGTTCCTTCCGAGGTGATCATGCTGTTCGGAGGGGCGTTCACGGTAGCTGCGGTTGCGGGCGCGGGGCATGAACTCAGCCTTCCCGCCGTGATCGCGGCGGGGGTGGCGGGCAATCTCCTGGGATCTCTTCTCGCGTACTGGGCGGGGGCCGTCGGCGGGCGACCCTTCGTGGATCGGTTCGGGCGCTACCTGCTGATCAGGCCTCACGAGGTGGACCGCGCCCATGCCTGGTTCGAACGACGCGGCCCCGCGGCCGTATGCATCGGACGTGTGATGCCGGTGGTTCGGACGTTCATCAGCCTGCCCGCGGGTGTTGCGAAGATGCCGCTGGGCAAGTTCGTCGGGTACACGGTGCTGGGGTGCATCCCTTGGATCGCGCTGCTGGGCTGGGGTGGGGCAGCCGCCGGCAGCCAGTGGGAGAAGGTCGCGTCGTACATCCAGCCCGTGGTCTGGCTGCTGGGAGCCGTCATCTTGGTGCTCGGTGTGGTCTTCGTGGCCAAGCGCTGGAAGACGGTTCGGCGCGAATACGCGGAGCTGGACCGGCTCCGAGAGACCGAACAGGCCTAGCTGCTAGACGTGCGTGATCATGGTCCAGGAGTCCCCGCGCTCCTCGACCTTCTCGAACCCGACCCGCTGGTACATCATCCGGCTCCGGTTGTGCGCGGCCACGCTGAGCGAGATCGTTTGGAGGCCCGCCTCTCGCGCCTCCAGGAGCGCGGCTCGAAGGAGCGTCTCGCCGAGGCCCTTGCGCCGATGCAGCGGAACCACCGCGATGGACAGCTCCGGCGTCTTCTCGTCGACGAACCCGTACCCCGGCTCCTCAGTGCTGAAGAGACGCCACCAGGCCGCCCCGACCCGTTCGCCTTCGATCTCGCCGATCACGCCGCCGTCTCCCTCACGGCCCCACCCCTGGTGGTAGCGGCGAAGGATCGGCTCTCCCAAGACGTCGTCGATAGGCTCGCGCGGCCAGTCCGGGTTCCACCGGGCGGCCTCATACAGCATCTTCTTCAGGAACTCGGCGTCTTCGTTCGTGACCGGACGGATGTTCACGTGAGGCTCTCCTTGCGGTGATCGGTGTGGGTCGGTAATGGGAACCTAGCGTAGCGCCACCTCCGGCGCGAACACCAGGGGCACGCTGGTCAGGACGGCGCGTTCTTCGATGAGGAACAGTCGCTTGATGAACAGCGCGTTCTGGTTGTGCAGCAGGAGATGACGGCGCTTCGTCACGATGACCTCAGGAACGACGACGTTCACCACCGTGTCGGCCCGAGCCGTGTAGCGGCGAACTTCCTCCAGCATCGGCGTCGTGAGATCGCGGAACGGCGCCTCGAGGATATCCAACGGGATATCGAAGCTCTTGTCGAACCACTCGACCTCCAAACGATGCGCCTCGTCCGGATCCATGTCGAAGTAGACCGCCCGGGTCTCCGCGGCGCCGAGCGACTGCGCGTAGTTCACCGCGCGAACCGACGCGTCCGCGGCATTCGAGACGAACACCAAGGTGACCGTCCGACTTGGGATGAGCGGCTTCGCGTCGACGCCCTGCGGGACGCCGTCCTGGATCCTGACGGGGACATCGGTCACGACCACGTTCGGCTCCAGCAGCATCTTCGCCTTCAGCCAGAACAGATCGCGCCGACGGAACAGGTACGTGAACAGAGGGCCGGCCACCTCCTCGGCGACCAGCACGGTGATGAAATCCTGGGGCCTTCGGGGGATGCCGCCCACGAACGTGCGAACGGTGGCGTGGAGCTTCCCGGCCGGCAACGGGTGAAGGTCGGGCGCGCCGGCCCCGGCGAACGCGCGCCAGCGATCTTGTACCTCCGCCGGGATCACGCCCCCGACGCCCGCCATGATCACGTCGAGCCCCACGGGACGGAGCGAGCGGACATACCCGAGGGCCTCAGCGGCGGCAGGCCCGAAGTCACGGAGCACCAGCACCGCTCGGTTCGACCCCACCTGCCCCGGCGTGATGGCGCCCCGCTTCAGGAAGGCCTTGACCTGGCCGTAGTGCCGGTGGATGGCGTAGAACCCCGGAACGATCAGCACCATGACCGTGATCGAGAGCCATGCGCCGCCCCTGAACTTCGTGGCCGTTACCACGACCAGCACGACGCCGGTGGTGACCGCACCGATCGCGTTGATGACGATGGAGACCCGCCAGCCCTTGGCCGCCTGCTCCCCCTTCAGCCGCTCGTGCCACCAGTGGCGGACCATGCCGGTCTGCGACAAGGTGAACGACGTGAACACGCCGACCACGTACATCTGGATGAGCTTCGTCAGGTCCGCCCGGAACGCGACGATCACCACGATCGACCCCAGCGCCAGACCGATAACCCCGTTGGAGAAGACCAGGCGGTCGCCCCGGTTACGGAACTGCGACGGCATGTAGCCGTCGCGCGCCAGGATCGACGAGAGGCGGGGGAAGTCCTGGTAGGCGGTGTTCGCCGCAAGGATGAGGATGGCTGCGGTGAACGCTTGGATGAAGTAGAAGAGGGCGCTTCCCTCACCGAAGACGGCAGAGGCGATCTGCGCAACAACAGACCTGTCGTTGCTGACGGTCAGCCCGGGGATATGGCTGGTCAGCCAGGAGAGCCCGATGAACATCGTGATCGCGATGGCGCCCATGATGGCGAGTGTCTCGGCGGCGTTCTTCGCCTGGGGTCTGCGGAAGGCGGGTACCCCGTTCGAGATGGCCTCCACCCCGGTGAGCGCGGTGGCGCCAGAGGAGAACGCCTTCAGGATGGCGAAGAGCGTGACGGCTTGCACGCTGGTAGCCAGGCCCGCCTCCGGCAAGATCCCGGCCGGAAGGGACGACGTCGGACAGCCACCGACGCACTTCGCGAGCCCCGTGACGACCAGGATCACGATGCAGCAGATGAAGGCGTAGGTCGGCACCGCGAAAAGGGTCCCCGCCTCTTTCACCCCTCGAAGGTTCGCCAGAGTGATGAGCACTACGAACGCCACGGACAACTCGACCCGATAGGGAGAGAGCGAGGGCACGGCCGAGATCAAGGCGACGACACCGGCCACCGTCGAAACCACGACGGTCATCATGTAGTCCACGAGAAGGGCGGATGCCGCGGACAGTCCCGGCAGAACTCCCAGGTTCTCCTTGCTCACGATGTAAGCGCCGCCGCCGGAGGGGTAGGCCTTGACGGTCTGTCGGTAGGAGAGGACCACGATGGCCATGAGGGACCCGATGGCGATCGCGATGGGCAGCACCGTAGCGGCGCTGGCGGCGCTCGCGACCAGAAGAACCCGAAGGATCTCCTCGCTCGCGTACGCCACCGAAGACAACGCGTCCGATGAGAAGACCGGCAGCGCAAGGATCTTCGGGAGCAAGGTGTGTTCGAGGTGTGCGCTTGAGACGGCGCGCCCGACCACGATCCTCTTGATCACGGAGCCGCCCTGGGTGGCGCCGGGGGTGGATGCCATGGCGCGGATACTACTGCTGCGCCTCCGACGCCTCCCCGATCCACCGGTAGCCGACGCCCGGTTCCGTAGTGATCAGTCCGGGCGCCGCAGCATCGTCGCCCAGCTTCTTCCGCAGCGTTCGAACGTAGGTCCGCAGGTACGACGTCTCGGTCCCGTAACCCTGGCCCCAGACACGGCGCAAGAGCCATTGATGGGTCAGGAGCTTGCCCGGGTTGGTGACGAAGGCTTCGAGCAACCCGTACTCGGTCGGGGTGAGGTGCACCGGCTCTGCCCTCGAGTGCACCAGGCGCCGGGCCAGGTCCACATGCAGTGTTCCGAAATCCAGGAGCGCGGGGGCGGGCTCATCCGCCAGTGCCCGGCGCATCGCCGCGCGCGCGCGCGCCAGGAGTTCCTCCATCCCGAACGGCTTGGTCACGTAGTCGTCGGCACCGGCGTCCAGCGCTTTCACCTTGTCCAGCTGCGACTCGCGGACGCTCAGGATGATGACGGGTACGTCACTGAAAGCGCGGATCCGGCGGATGACCTCGGTCCCGTCCACGTCCGGCAGACCCAGGTCCAACAGCACGAGGTCCGGCGCCAGGTCCGCCGCACCCACAACGCCCTCCTCCCCCGTTCCAACGGTGAACACCTCGTAGCCGTGGGCTTCCAGGCTGGTGCGAAGCGCGCGACGGATCTGCGGCTCGTCATCGACCACCAGGACCTTGCTCATCCCTCACGCTCCCGTGCCACCGGCAGTTCGAACGCCACCGCCGCACCGCCGCCCGGCGCACCGTCGATCCAGATCCGGCCTCCGTGGGCCAGGACGATGGCCTGGGCGATCGCGAGTCCGAGCCCGGTGCCGGGACGTTCCGGCTCGGCTCCGCCACGATAGAACGCTTCGAACACACGCTCACGATCCTCCGGCGCGATGCCCGGCCCCTGATCAGCGACGCGGATCTCGACGGTATCCCGGTAGGACGCCGCCGACACCGTCAGCTCACCGCCTACCGGCGAATGTAACGCCGCGTTCTCGATGACGTTCGTGAGGATCTGGTCGAGCTGTACCGGATCCACGAAGACCTCGGGCAGGTCGGGGCGGATCCGCAATCGAACCACGACCGTCGAAAGCTGTGGTTGCATCCGGGCCACGACGGCTAGGATCACCTCCTCCACGTCGGTGGCCTCGCGGGCGGGAACCAGCGCCCCCGCCCGTACGCGCGCCAGGTCCATGAGGTTGCCGACCACGCGGTTCAAGCGGTCGGTTTCCTCCAGAACGGTGGTCAGCAACTCGCGCTGCTGCTCGGGGTCGTGCACGGTTCCGGTTAGGAGGCTGGTGACGCCCGCCTTGATCGAGGCGAGTGGCGTTCGCAGATCGTGGGTCACGCTGGAGAACAGTGCCGCACGGAGTTCGTTGGTTTCGGCCTCGACCTGCACGCCGCGGACACGGGCGCCCAGCCGGGCTCGTTCCATCGCGAGCGCGATCTGGCGAGCCGCGGCCTCCAACAGCTCCCGGTCTGTGGCAGAGAACGGCTTGGCGCCCACGGCGCGGATCGCAGTGACGCGACCGAGCGTAACCCCGCCGATCAGGATCGACGCCTCGCTGAACTCACCAGCCTGCGCCACCGGCTCGCTGCGAACGGCCTCGGCCCGGATCTCGCGGCCGTCCAACGTCGCGATGATCCGACAGGCTGCCAGACCGAACGGCTCCAGCAGGGCGGCGGCGACATCATCCAGTACACGCTCGAATCGCTCGCCAGACAGGAGTTTGGTGGCCAGGTACCCCAGGAACCGGGCATCTCGTTCACCGTGGGTGGCCCGTTCACGCGTTTCGACCGATCGGGCCACGACGAGCCCGACCACGACGGCGACCACCACGAACACGACCGTGGCCAAGACATCCTCCAGCCGATCGACGTGGAGCTTGAACCGAGGCGGGGCGAAGATGAATGTGATCCCCATGGACGACACCGCGGCCGCTATCAGCCCCGTCCACAGACCCCCGGTCGTCGAGGCCGCGACCACACCCAAGAGATAGAAGGGGATGGCGGCCTCCACTCCCGTGCGGGCGAACGGCAAGGCGAGGGCGGTTGCCAGGAACGCGGCCCCTACCCCGATGGTGGCGGTTCGGACCGCCGACGGATCCGAGGCCGGCTGCAGGAACTCCTGAACGCGCTGGGCGACCCGCATAACCCAACGCTAACGGCTTTCACAACTTCCTCACGCCAAGCGGGCGTTCCTTCACGGCCCTCTCACGCGGATGCGCCGACCCTGAAGGGGTACGGCGCAGCGAGTCCGGCCAAGGAAAGGTAGCCAGGCGTGCATACGAAGGTGCAGGCGCCCCACAGCGGCGAGCCGATACCTCCCGAGGGGACGACGGTTGAGGGAAGCCGCCGTCCGCAGAAACCCCTTCCCCAGGGCCGGGCCTACGCCGCGAAGCGGTTCATCCTGGGACGACCCATCCCGACGGCACACCTGATCCACGAACGCCTGAGCAAGCTCACCGCGCTCGCGGTCTTCTCCTCGGACGCGCTTTCCTCGGTGGCCTACGCCACGGAAGAGATGCTCCGGACCTTGTTCGCATTCGGGGCCGTCGCGGCGGCGGCATTCGCCGTCATCATGCCGCTGTCGATCGTGATCGTGAGTGTGCTCGGCATCCTCATGTTCAGCTATCGGCAGACCATCCGCGCCTATCCCTCAGCCGGCGGCGCCTACATCGTCACGAAGGACAACTTCGGGCTCATCCCGGCGCAGGTGGCCGGCGTGGCGCTCCTTACCGACTACATCCTCACCGTTGCCGTTTCGACGTCGGCAGGCGTCGCGGCGATCATCGCCGCGGCGCCGGGCACCGCCGGGCTCCGGGTTCCCTTGGCGGTCGGGTTCATCGCCCTGATCGCGGTCGGCAACCTGCGCGGCGTCAAGGAATCTGGACGGATCTTTGCGATCCCCACGTACGTGTTCATCACCATGATCTTCACGGTGCTGGGGGTCGGATTCGTCCGCATGTTCACGGGGTCCCTCCATCCGGTAGCTTCCGGATCCTTCTTGCACGAATGGGCTACGCGCGGCACAACCTCAGGGCTGCTCGCCCTAGGCGTGGTCCCGCTCAGCCTGGCGCTGCACGCGCTGGCTTCCGGGTCCACCGCCATGACCGGCGTCGAGGCCATCTCGAACGGGGTCCCCGCGTTCAAGCCACCCGAATGGAAGAACGCCCGGACCACGCTCATGGCCATGGGGGCGACGCTGGGCACGATGTTCCTCGGCATCTCGTTCCTGGCCAAGCATCTGCAGATCGTTCCCGACCTGAACAACAAGACCACCGTGCTCGCCGAGATCGGACGGGCGGTGTTCGGCGGCGGAGTGTTCGGCCACGTCCTCTTCTACGTGCTCCAGGTGGCGACCACGCTGGTGCTGGTCCTGGCCGCGAACACCGCGTTCGCCGACTTCCCGCGCCTGGCGAACTTCCACGCAGGAGACAACTTCCTTCCCCGCCAGTTCACGACCCGCGGGCACCGGTTGGTGTTCTCCAACGGCATCATCGCGCTGGCGGTCACGGCCGCTGTGATCGTGACGGCGTTCGGTGCGAGAGTGGACAAGCTCATCCCCTTCTACGCCATCGGGGTATTCACCTCGTTCACGCTGAGCCAGGCCGGGATGGCCAAGCGTCACCTGCGCCTGCGCGAGAAGGGATGGAAGCTCGGCATCGCCGTCAACGGCGTCGGTTCGTTGGCCACGGCGATCATCTTGGTGATCGTCGCGAAGTACAAGTTCTTCGATGGCGCCTGGGCGGTCATGGTTCTGGTTCCCATCCTGGTGGTGCTGCTGGTGAGGATGGCCCACCAGTACGAACAAGAGGACCGCGAACTGGAACGTGACCTCGATACCTTCACGGTCGATACGCAGCGGCGCAGACCAGTGACGCTCCTCCTGGTGGACGAGATCGACACGAAGACGATCCACGCGTTGCAGTACGCGAAGACCATCCGCGCCGACGACATCCGCGCCGTCCACATCGAAGACGACCCCCTGAGAACCCTCGAACTGGAGACGGCGTGGAGTTCGGCCGGGTTGGATGAGATACCCCTGAAGGTCATACGCGGCCACGGCGACAGCCCCAGCCGCCTGGCGGGATTCGTCGCGGCGATGCCGGAGGATCGAGACGTCAACGTGTTGGTTCCCGTCCCGCACGAGAGCTCAGCCGCCGAGCGCCTCTCCGACGGGCGGATCGGCACGCGGCTGACGCGGGCGCTGCTCCCGTACGAGCGGGTTCGCGTAACGCTGGTCCGCGATCACCCCGACGGCGTGCATCCGCTCAGTTACGACGAGCACGGCCGCCCCGTAGTGAAGTTCGCCCCTCGCGGAACACACATCGTGGTAGTCATGGTCGATACCATCGATCGCGCCGTGCTGCGAGCCGTGTCCTACGCGCTCACCCTGGGTGCCACCGACATCCAGGCCGTGCACGCAGGAGTTGACCCGGACGCCGCGATGCGACTGGCGGATCGGTGGATGGAGCATTCGATCCCCGTGCGGCTCGATGTCATCGAATGCTGGGATCGCAACATCCCACGGGCGCTCGAGCGCTACGTGTTGGAACAGGCTGAGCACGGGGCCGAGGTCACGGCGGTCATGCCGCGACGAGATTTCCCGAAGTTCCGCCAACGCATGCTGCACGACCGAACCAGCAAGAAGATCAGCCGGGCGCTCGGCCGGTATGCCCACATCGACGTCGCTGCCGTGCCGTTCTATCTCGCACCGAGGCCGCAGGTCGCCGACGTGCCAGCGGCGCCGGGCGTGGGCTAAGGTAAGCAGCCTATGCGCGTATTGATCATGGGGAATGGCCGGGTGGGTTCCGACCTAGCGGACCAACTGTTGGCCGAGCAGCACCAGGTCACCGTCATCGACAAGGATCCCGAGGCCTTCTACACCTATCCGCTCAAGGACGGGGTCACCCAGGTCGTCGGGTTGGGATTCGACCGGGATGTGCTGGAAGGCGCCGGCATCCGCGAAGCCGACGCGTTCGTCGCGGTGAGCAGCGGCGACAACTCGAACATCGTCTCGGCGCGGGTGGCGCTCGAGTACTACCACGTGCCCCGCGTGATCGCGCGGATCTACGACCCGCGCCGCGCCGAGATCTACGAGCGACTGAACATCCCAACGGTCGCCACCACGAAGTGGGGCGTCAAGCAGATCCAACTCATGCTCCTTCACGACCGCCAGGAGATCCGCGAATCGGTAGGCGGAGGCGACCTCCTGCGGATGCGTGTTCCGGTGCCGGCACACCTGATCGGCAAGGCGGCAGTGTCGCTCAATGTGCCGGGTGAGATCCTCGTGGCCGGCGTATCGCGCGGGGGCGGGGGATTCCTGCCCACCGACGACAGCATGATGCAGGACGGGGACTTCCTGGTCCTCATGCTCACGAAGGGCGGCGTGGACACCGTCGACCGCCTGCTCGCCCTCCCGGCGGATGACCACTGATGAAGGTCGTCATCACCGGAGGCGGCGCGGTCGGGCGGCACCTCGCCGTCGACCTGGCAGATCGTGGTCACGAGGTCAGCTTGATCGAACAGAATCGCAAGCTCTCCGCCAAGCTTGCCGAGTTCGCCCCGAACGTGAAGATCATCATGGGCGACGCGTGCGAGCCCTGGGTATTGGAAGAGGCCGAGCTTGCGCGAACCGAAGTCCTCGTCGCCGCCACCGGGGACGACGAGGACAACCTGGTGACCTCCCTGCTGGCCAAGCAGGAGTTCGCCGTTCCTCGCGTGCTGGCCCGGGTCAATCACCCGAAGAATGAGTGGCTCTTCACCGAACAGTGGGGTGTGGACGTGGCCGTCTCACCACCGCACATCCTCACATCCATGGTGGAAGAGGCCGTGACGGTCGGCGATCTGGTTCGGCTGCTCCGTCTTGAAGGCGGGCGGGTGTCGATCGTCGAGATGACGCTGCCCGAGGGTGCGCCCTCAGTCGGCAAGCCCATCTACGAACTCCGGATGCCGCCCGACTCCGCGGTGGTCGCCATCCTGCGCGATGGCCACGTGGTGATCCCGCAACCCGAGTCCGTCCTGGCGGCAGGGGATGAGGTCATTGCGCTGGCGAGTGCGCCCTCGGAGAGGGCTTTGCGCGACGTCGTCATCGGTGACATGCCGGGCAACGTCCCGGGCGACCCCATCGACGGCGGCGCGAGCATCCTCTAGGAAAGGTCATGCGCTGAACTCCAGGCGCGGGTTCATCATCCTGCGTTCGCCCCGCTGTTCCGCCAGGACCCCTTGAACCACAACCCGAGTTCCGAGCGTCAACCCGTGAATCCCACGCCGCCCCATGAAGACCACCACGACCTCACCGGTACCGTCGGAGACCAAGGCTTCGAGCGATTCCTTCCCCTGCATCGGGAACACGGTCATCCGCTTGATGACGCCAGCTATCTTCACGGCTTGACGCGCGGGGGCGTCGACGATGCGAACCGAGTTCGAGATCGTCGCCGCCCAGTCTCTGATCTCCGTTGCATGGCGCGCTTCATCGCTCTCGGAAAGTCTGTCCAAGAACCGACGAAGCGCGCCCATGGGAGGACAGGTACGCCCGGCTACGCCGAGGCCCCGGCTCTGGCCTTCTTGAAGTCCTCTTCCAACTCGGACTTGCGCGTCTTCGCGACGTAGATCGCGATGCCCAGGATGATCACACCCAGCCCGCCGATCGCCAGACGGAGCGCGGTGTC
>JANXVR010000156.1 GCA_025351565.1 Actinomycetes bacterium | reverse complement strand
CCGGGAGCGCGTGAAGCCGATGCACCGGACGTCCTGGCTCACCAGCCGCGCCATGAGTCCGGCGGATTCGCTCAGCGCGCTCTTGCGCTGCCCCGTGTCCTCGTCCGTGATCGGCGGGTTCCAGAGCGCGAACAACTTCCGCCCGCGCGGCGAGTCGTCCTGCGTCACCACGTCGAACTCCAAGCCGGTCAGCCGCGTGGCCAGCTCCTCCGGATTGCCGATGGTCGCACTCGCCAGCATCCACGCCGGAGACCCGCCGTAGTGCGCGATCAACCGCCGCAACCGTCGGAGCGTCATCGCCACCTGCGAACCGAACACCCCGCGGCACACGTGCGCTTCGTCCACCACCACGAACGCCAGACGGAAGAAGAAGTCGGCCCACCGGGCGTGATCAGCCAGGAGCGAGAGATGGAGCATGTCCGGGTTCGTGAGGATCAGGTTCGCGTTCTTGCGGATGAGCGGGCGCTCTGCACGGGCGGTGTCCCCGTCGTACACGCTGGCCTTGATCTGCGGCAGCTTCAGCGACCGAACCGACCGCAGCTGATCGCGCGCAAGCGCCTTCGTCGGGAACAGGTAGAGCGCGGTGGACTTGGGTTGGATCAGCGCCGCCTCCGCGAACGCCGTGTTGTAGACGAGCGTCTTGCCGCTCGCGGTGCCGGTGGCCATGACCAGGTGGCGTCCGGCCCGCAGGCTCTCAAGCCCCGTGGCCTGGTGCGGGTAGAGCCCCGTCAGCCCCAGGAGTTCAAGCCGGGAGACCAGCACCGGGGGCAGGTCGGCAGGGAACGGCTGCGTGAACGGGGCCCGCGGGGGAAGGTCCTCGACGTGCACGAGCGATCCCGAGTCCTCATCCTCGGCGACGAGCCGATCCAAGAACGCACGGGGATCCACCGCCCCACGGTACCTAGCTACGGGTGCGGTCAGACGTCAGTTCACGGTGCGGGGTACGAAATCCGTCGCGGAGGAGCCGCGGGATGCGTTGCCGGTCTCGGGCTACGATCTGCAAGCCGAGCAGCAGGTAGACGCACGCGACCGCGATCCGTTCAACGCCGTGCAGCGACGACGGCACCACAGCGCCGAGAAGGAACTGTGCCCAGAACAACGTGAACAGCCACCATGCCTCCTTCACTGATATGGACAGGTTCGACAGCACGGCGATCGCGAAGAAAGATTGCGCCGCAGTCAGGAACAGTTCCTCCCGCTGCACCGCCTCGATGGGCAAGCCGTGTAGCCCTCCTGCTCCGAGCGAGAACACGATCGGGAGGGTCCCCACGAGGAGCGTCCACTGATTCACCTTGGACGAGACCAGAGTGCCGAGACCCGCGTTGGTGTTGAGGCGCCACGCGTAGAGTCCAGCGACCAGCAGTTCGGGCGCCTCCGAGGCGAGCGGTGCTAGCCACTGGACGAGGAGGAACTCACTGATACCGAGGTCGGCGCCGGTCTCGACCAGTGCGTGGGCGAACCTCTCGGCGCACGCGAGGATCACCCCGGCGGCGTACAGGAACATGACCACGATGGCGATCCGGCGAGCAGTCTTCGTGAACGTTCCGAGGTACCTGGCCGGGCCGACGAGGTGCGGCTCCTCTGCCGGCGCGCGAGAGACGCGGACCGTGTAGAGGACGAAGATCGTTACCAGGACCGCGGCGTCGATAGGGGTGATGGAGTGCTTCAAGGGCAGCGTGAGCGAGTAGAGGGTGGCGACAGTGAGGTAGGCGAGTTCGATCGAATGCTGGGGCTCCAACTGAACGCCTGTCCATCGCTTTGCGGCCGAAGCCCCGTCGCGTTTGCGGATCCGGTTCCAGGCGATGAAGACAACCATCGACCATCCGATGCCGATGAGGAGACGGTTGGCGCCAGTCATGTTCGCCAAGGCGAGGGAGCACGGCGATCCCGAACCCGTACCACCGAGGGGTAGACAGGCGGGACCGCTTGCAGCGAAGGACTCTCCACCCTGCCACGCGAACACGAAGTCCACTGCGTACTCGGGCAGGACCGCGATCAGCGCGAGGACTGCGATCGCGAGACCGGCGGAGATGTCCAGCTGTGCCGCCTCGGCCGCCCACGAGAGGATGAACGCCGAACCGACGATCCCGAGACCGAAGATGATCGCTTCCATCGCGTGCGCGAGTGAGGGATGCGCCGCGGCGAGCACGAGTCCTGGGATCGTCACCGCGACTGCCGCCCCGAGAACGACCACCTGACGGAGCGGGCGGAGTTGGCTCTGCTCGTCGGCCGACACGCGCCTCCAACCTTTCCGGCCGAAGGTCTCGTCCCGCCGAGGCGGGAGGTCGCCGGGTCGCGACGCGCGACCGTGATGACGGCGAACCCCTGATCGGACTACTCCCCTTCGAGCCTAAACGCTAGCAGAGCATGGGAGAATCCGGCGATGGATTGGTTCCTGCTGGTGCTATCCCTCGTCGTCATCCTCGCCGGAGCCGAACTCTTCACGAACGGCATCGAGTGGATCGGCGAGGCGTTCGGGCTTTCGGAGGGGGCGGTCGGCTCCGTGTTGGCGGCTGTAGGAACGGCGCTGCCCGAGACCATCCTTCCGCTCATCGCCATCTTGTCGGGACATGCGACTGGAGACAGCATCGGGACCGGCGCCATCCTCGGTGCACCGTTCATGCTCACCACGCTCGCGATGCTCGTCATCGCCGTCACCGTGTTGATCACCGGGCGCGGCGGCCGGCGTTCCTTGGATCTGGAGATCGATAAGGGCGTGATCCGTGCCGACCTCGGCTACTTCCTCGTGATGTACGCGCTCGCCGTGGTCGCGGGGCTCCTCCACGTCAAGGTGATCGACTACGCGTTCGCCGGCGTGCTCGTCGTGGGGTACGGGTACTACGTTCGCCGGCACTTCGCAACACCGGGCGAAGAGGTCGAGGAGACGCAGGCCAGCGGTGAGATCAAGGACCTCTACCTGTGGCGTTGGCTCTCAGCAGTGCGGAAGGACCAGGGTCCCTGGAACAAGGACGCGAGTGCCGCGGCGCCGTTCGTTCAGGTGTTCATCGCCCTGGCGTTCATCGTCGGGGGCGCCGAGCTGTTCATCGACGGGGTGAACCTCATCGCTGATACCTTCGGGGTCTCGCCGCTCGCGTTCTCGCTCCTCGTTGCGCCACTGGCGACCGAACTCCCCGAGAAGTTCAATTCTGTGCTCTGGGTTCGCCGGGGCAAGGACACCCTCGCGATGGGGAACATGACGGGAGCCATGGTGTTCCAGTCCTCGTTCCCGGTGACGATCGGGCTGTTGTTCACGCCCTGGGAGCTGTCGGGAGTCGCGCTCGTTGCGGCGCTCACCGCGCTCGCGGCCGGCGGCGTCCTCTGGCTCACGCTCCGGATCCGTGGCCGGCTCTCGGCTCGACTGCTCTTGTTCCAGGGTGTGTTCTACGTCGGGTACGTGGGCTACGTCCTGACGCAGATCAAGAACTAGCCCGGCGCGGGCTCCGGCGGCACGTTCTTCTTGCCGATGACCCCATCCTTCTGGGCGTCGGCGAAGATGGCCTTGGCGCGGCTGGTGTCGATGTAGACGACGGAGAGCGTGCCCTGCATCCCGGTCCCGCCGGGGAGCACGACGTTCTGCACCGTCGCGGCGCTCACGTGCGTGCACGTCCACGCGAGGTTCATGACCTCGTCCAAGGAGAGGTTGGTCGCTGAGAGGTTCTGCAACCCGTTGCCTATCCACGTGTAGAGCGCGGTGGGGTCTTTCGTGAACTGCTTGTGGAACTGGGCGAGGAGCGCCATGAGCACCCGTCCGCCGTCCTGGCTCCGGCCGAAGTCCCCGCTCAAGATGCTGTGCCGGTCCCGGCTGAACGCCAGAACCTGTGCGCCGTCGAGCTTCTGGACGCCCGGCTGGAAGTTCGCGTGGGAGTACGGATCGTTCATCGCGAACGGCACGTCGATGGTCAGGCCGCCCACCGAGTCGACGATCTTGCGGATCCCCCAGAACGTGGTGAGCGCGTAGTAGTCGATATGCACGCCCCAGTTCGATTCGATGGTCTTGATCAGGAGCGGCGGCCCGCCGTCGGGCATTGCCGCGTTGATCTTGTTCGTGCCGAAGCCGGGGATGGCGACCCAGGAGTCTCGCGGGATACCGACCATCGACGCCTTGTGCGTGGCGGGGTCGATGAAGATGACGTGCATGGAGTCCGAGAGCGAGTGCATGACGTCGTCGCCGGGGCGGGCGCCACTGCCGACCGCCAGGACGACCACAGGCTTGTTGCCGGTGAGCGAGGGCGTGTAACCGGCGTGCGCCTTGCCGATGATGAT
>JANXVR010000108.1 GCA_025351565.1 Actinomycetes bacterium | reverse complement strand
GCGCGGGCGCGAGCGGTCCCTCGCCTAGGG
This sequence comes from Actinomycetes bacterium, assembly GCA_025351565.1. GTDB lineage: Bacteria > Actinomycetota > UBA4738 > UBA4738 > HRBIN12 > JANXVR01. The sequence continues at coordinate 6,909 of JANXVR010000108.1, read as the reverse complement.
GACTGCCACCGCCGCCAGCAGCGGGTGATCGATCCCCGCCGAGCCGACGTTCTGCGCGCCGCCGGGAGCACCGAGGCCGCTGACTTCCGGGCCGAAGAACTCACGATCGATGGCGATGTAGTGAGCCCACTGCGCGGGAACCTCCTCCTCGTGGAAGATCGCGACCACGGGGCAAACGGGCTCGCACGCGCCGCAGTCCACGCACTCGTCAGCCTGGATGTACCCCTTGCGCACGCCGTCGTAGATGCAGTCGACCGGACACTCGTCTACGCACGCCCGGTCGTGAACGTCGATGCAGGGCTCCGCGATAACGTACGCCACGGCGATCCTCCTTCTTCCAAAGCCGGTCGACCCGGCGCTTGGAGGAAGCGTAGGAGCCCCCGCGGTAGCGAAACCCCAAGATGCGGTTAGCGCCTGGTGAAGACTCCGCGACGGGGGCCCGTCATCGCGCGCCCAGGAGGTACTTCACGACGTCGGCGGCGCCGTAGGTCGACCGCCCCGGGCCGAGCAGCCGCCCAAGCTCCTCCAGGTCGTTTCCCGCGGTGAGGATCGGCGGCTCCGGGGTGCCGTGGCGGCGTTGCCCGAGCCCCACCGCCGCGGTCAGGCCGTTGCAGATGCACTTTCGCCCCAAGGTGTCGGCGGGGTCGCCGCCTTTTCGCACGTAATCATCGGCCGGTTCGGCCGGGCAGCGGTAGCCGATCCGGCCATCGGGTTCGACGTACACCTCGCGCAGATACCCGAGATCGCACCGGCGTTCGCGAGCTTCCACGACGTCCTCCTCGGACAGGGTGCCCTCGAGCCCGATCACCTTGAACGGGAAGCCGGTCGGCGAGGCCAAGGGGTCGGTGAAGATCGTGGCGCGGCCCGCTTCGGCGTCGGCGAGCACGCGGTCCCGGAGCCCGGGATCCAGTCCGGAGTCCTCGCAGAAGGCGAACACCGTCCCGACCTGGATCCCGGCGGCCCCGGCGTTGCGGGCCTGCCGCAACCGTTCCGGGGTGGCCTGTCCCCCCGCGAGCCAGAACGGGAGCCCGAGCTCACGGACCTTCTCGAGGTCGACTTCGTCGCGGGGTCCGTAGACGGGCTGCCCGTCCACGAGTTCGCCCGCGCCGCGTGGCGGCGCGTTGTGCCCCCCCGCGGTCGGTCCCTCGATCACGAACCCGTCAACGCCGGGCGTCTTGCGCGCCAGGGTGATGGCGAGCGCCGTGGAGGCGATGATCGCCAGGAACGCCGGGCGCGCCAACGGCGCGCCCGCTACCGGAACCACGTCGCGCGGATCGAACGTCATCGCGACCTTCTCGCTGCCGGCCGCGTGGAGCGGCAAGGTGACGGGCTCATGTGTCGTGAGAGCGTCGATCAGCTTGGGGATCTCGCGTGGGATCCCGGCGCCGACCAAGACCATGTCAACGCCCGCCAGCATCGCGCCGTACAGCGTTGGGGGCGTGGGCATCTGGATCTTCTCCAGGAAGTTGATCCCGACCATCCCGTCGTGCCCCTCCTTCGCCAGGAACACCTCGACGAAGCCCGACATCGTGGCCAGGTCCAGGTTCCGCTGGTGCGGCTGCGCGGCGAACATCGGGACCGCTTTGAACGCCTGCCCTTCCTCGATCCCGCCCGGGGCGAAGTAGTGGTCCAGGATCCGCTCGGCGACCGCAGGCTCGGGGAACGCGGCCATCGCCCGGCGGACATCCCCGCCGGGATCGCCGAGCTGTAGCCGGCGGGCAAGCACCACATCCAGCGCGGTTCCGGAAACGACCCCCAGCTGCCCGGTCTCGGAAACAGCGCGGGCCAGCCGCCAGCCGGAGACGGCTACGCCCATCCCTCCTTGGATGATGACCGGGTTGCGCACATGCCGAGGCTAGCAGGCGGCTCCCGCCGGTCCGAACCGGTGTCTCGTACGTGGGTGAGTTTCGACACAGGATGTGGCGGAGGGTGCGGCATCGATCAAGGTTCGATGCGGATCACGGTGCGCACGACCTCACCGGCGAGCATCGCCCTGAACGCCTCATCGATATCGGGCGCGGTGAGCTGGCCCTCCCTGGAGACCATGGAGTCCAGGTCCAGGGAGCCGTCGACCGCCCAGCCGAACCAGGTGGCGAAGTCCTCCGGAAGCGCGTCGCCTCCGTCGCTCACCAGCAGGGAGGCCTTGTTCGGATAGGCGGCACCGGAGCCTCCGCTCCAGTCCACTGTCACGCTGCTATCGGGCGGTGGCACGCCGATGGCGACCCCCACGCCCGCCGACCCCAGCATGGCCATGACCTGACCGACCACACTGGGAACGCCGGTCGCCTCGATCGCGACGTCGACGCCGACGTCGCCCGTGAGCCGGCGCACGGCGGCGACAACATCCTCAACACTCGCGTCCACCGTGTCCGTGGCGCCCATCGAACGCGCGAGCTCGAACTTCGCTGCAACCAGGTCAACCGCGATCAGGCGGGCAGCGCCGGCGATCCGCGCGCCCTGCAAGGCGGCTGATCCGATCCCGCCCAGGCCCACGACGGCCACGGTCGCCCCCGGCCAGACCCGGCCGGTGTTCACGGCCGCGCCGACACCCGTCGAAGCGCCGCAGCCCAGGAGGCAAACACGAGAGAGATCCGCAGCCGCGGGGACAGGGATCGCTTGGGCCGCGTGCACCACGGTGTGCGTCGCCAGCGTGCCGAGCGAGAGGGTTCCCTCGAGGCGTTCGCCCGTGGTGGCGCGCGCGATGCGCGAGGGCTGCGACCAGGCATGCCCGCACTTGCGGGGCGCCCCGCGCAGGCAGCTCGCGCAGGCCCCGCACGGAACGCCCCACGCGAGCACCACGCGATCGTTCGGTGCGATGCCCGCGACATCCGGGCCGACGTCCACGACCACACCTGCCCCTTCGTGGCCGAGCAGCATCGGGAAAGGGGCGCCCCAGTTCCCGTGCCGGATGGCCCAGTGGTCGCTGTGGCACACGCCGCTCGCTGTCAGGCGCACCCGTACCTCGCCCGGCCCGGGCGGCTCGACCAGGATCGGCTCGATCACGACCGGGGCACCCATAGCCTGAACGACCGCCCCGCTCCCCTCGATCGTCCCGGTTGACATCCGGTGAGGATACGACCGTCCTTCGGCCCGAAGCGGGATGCAGGACGGGGCCGGGGCACGAGAACGCCGACTACCGCTCCCACCCATCGGCCGCCTAGACTCGGCGTCCCATCATCCACCCAGCTTCAAGCCAAAGGGGACGCCATGACGCTGCCCGCCCGAACCACGCTGAATTGGGGCCCGTGGTACCGCCGTTCGCCGTTCTTCCAGGCGACGCTGCGCGCAGGGTGCTCCGCCTACGACGTGTACCAGCACATGTACCACCCGAACACCTACGGCGATCCCGTCGAGGAGTATTGGGCTCTCGTCAACGACGTGACCCTGTGGGATGTGAGCGTCGAACGCATCGTGGAGATCACGGGGCCCGACGCAAGTGCGTTCACCAACCTGCTCACCTGCCGCGACCTGATGAAGTGCGCGGTGAAGCAGGGCAAGTACGTGCTCATGACGGCGGAGGACGGCGGCATCGTGAACGACCCGGTGCTGCTCCGCGTCGAGGAGAACCGATGGTGGTTGGCGCTCGCCGACTCGGACGCGGGCCTCTACGCGATGGGCGTCGCCGTCAACTCAGGCATGGACGTGAAGGTCGGTCACCCCGAGGTGTACCCCGTGCAGGTCCAAGGCCCGAAGGCGAAGGACACCATGCGCGACCTGTTCGGCGACTGGATCCTGGACATGAAGTACTACTGGTGCGACGAAGCCAACCTGGACGGCATCCCGGTGGTGATCAGCCGCACGGGGTGGACCGCGGTGGTCGGTTACGAGATCTACCTACGTGACCCCAGCCGGGGGGACGACCTCTGGGAACGGATCCTGGCAGCCGGCAAGCCCTACGGGATCCGCGTGACGCCCTCTTCGGACATCCGCCGGATGGAGGCAGGCATCTTCGACTGGGGATCGGACATCGGGTTGGAGAACAACCCGTTCGAGATCACCGGACTGGAGCGGTTGGTCGAGGAGCAGGAGGCCGACTACATCGGGAAGGCCGCGCTGGAGCGCATCCGGAAAGAGGGCGTGTCGCGCAAACTCGTCGGCATCGAGCTGGACGGTGACCCGGTGGAACAACCCACACAGCACTGGCCCGCCGCACACCACGGCAAGCAGGTCGGATACGTCACCGACGCGTGCTACTCACCCCGGCTGGAGAAGAACATCGGCTACGTGTGGGTGCCCATCGACCTGGCAGGACCCGGCACCCGCCTCGAGATCGACACCGACGGCGGCGCGCGGTCCGCCGCGACGGTCTCCATCCCGTTCGTCGACCCGCAGAAGAAGGTCCCCGCGGCCTAGCCCGGCGAAGAGCCCGAACCTCCAGTTCGACCGGGGCGTGTACCCGCCGCAGGACCAGCTGCTCCACCGGTTCGCCGAGCGGTACGTCGCCGAACGGGACCGCCCTCAGTAGCGCACGCCCATCTCGGCCGCAACAAGCTGCTGCTGACTCCCGATGATCCGGAACGCCTCTTTGAGGGCCAGGCGCTCGATCGAACCGAGTCTCGCAGGGTCGACGAAGTCGTCCGGCTTCTCTCCGGCCTTCACCTGACGAACCTGGTGCTGGAGCCGGATCTGCCACAACAGACGGAAGGCCTCTTCAAGCGCTCCTCTGATGTCCTCGTCGATCTCGCCGGCGGCCGAAGCTGCCAGCAGCCGCGTCAGGGTGCCCGTTTCCTTGCTGCGTGTGCGGACGGCGTAGTAGCGGGCCAGGTTCGTCACGATCGAGATGCCGCCGTGCTTGATGTCCAGGCGCCCCGCGTGCTCACCCTTACCCTCCACCACCAAGGCTCGCACGAACCCGGTCGGGGGCTTGCGGTCCAGCGCCCGGTGTCCCAGGTGCCGGATGAAGTTCGGGTAGCGATCGGGCGCGGCTGCGATCACGGGGTCGATGACCGGTCCCACGTCGAGCGGTCCGGCGATCGCTCGGTGGTCGAACACAACGGAGGAGAACAAGCTCCCCTCGGGACCGAGGTCCGTCATCCATCCCTTGAACGCATCCGACCAGGAAGCGACGGAACGGCGCATCTGCGGGTGGATGGCCATCGCGTCGCCGGTGCAGCGTGGGATCCCCGCGGCCTCGAGGCCCGCCGTCACCCGCTCGGCCAGCGCTGCGAAGTAGGGGTCCACCTCCTGGTCCGGCCGCGGGCCGGGGTCGAAGGCAGGCGTGATCCTGATCGGTGCTGAGGGCCTGCTCCAGACGAGCCTCGCTTCCCAGAGCCATCCAGGCCCACGGGGCCGGCGGTTCTCCCATCTCGTCGATCGAGAACGTCAGGAGCCTGTTCGTCAGCGCATCGATCGAGGCGCCGATCTCCCGGCCCACCTTCGCGGCATCCGAGCCATCATCGACCAGGCTGCATGCCTGCTGAGAGATCTTCAGCGCCGCATCGATCGCCGCCTCCCGGTCGCCGGCGGTCTCGATCCCGCGCGCGAGGGACCTGGGTTCCCGCTCGAGCGATTGCAGCAGCCCGCGACGCAGGCTCGCCTGTACGAACGCGACCCCGCCCGCGGTGCTCAGCACCCGCCGCGCGACCTCACCGTCTATCACCAGGCACACGAGGTCGGGACCGGCTCTCACTGTTGCAGTCGGCCGGGCCCCCGACAGCAGCGACAGTTCGCCGAAGGCCTGCCCAACCCCCGGTTCGTCGATCAGTCGCGCGGCGTCGAGGATCTCAGCGGTCCCCGATCCGATGACGTAGAGCGCGCCGGAGGGTGGGCCGTCCTGCGCAAGGATGGTGACGCCGGGTTCGAAGCGCTGGCTGCGCGCCGCGCTCGCGACCTCCGCCACCATGCCGGCAGGCAGCGAATCGCACGGCGGTACGGAAGCGATGAGGTCGGCGGCATCCAGCAAGGCCATAGGAGAACCCGGCATGACGCGGCGTGTCAACCTCCGTCTCCGACCCGACCGAGCGGCGCTTCGGCCCGGCTATCGGACCAGTGAGCCGGCGAAGATCTGCCAGGCCAGGACCGACTTGGCGACCAGGCTGAGCACCAGGTAGGTCTTCTCCCCGAACCCGTAGTTCGCCCATCTGCCGATCCCCCGGTACTGGAGCCATTGATTGGCCCCGAAGCTGAAGAAGAAGATGAACTGCGCGAGCACGATCCCGTAGACGAACCCCGGCACACTCGAGCCGGCCCCGATGATGTTCACCGCGATAGAGATCCACGGGGCGATCCCGACCAGGCTTCCGAACCAGAAGGGCATCATGGTCGTCGACGTACGGCCGGGCGGGTTCATGCGCTCCTGGAGCCAGCCGAACAGGATCATCGCCACGTTCGCCCCGATCACCGCCAGGACAGCGTTGATCGAAGTGATGCCGGAGTAGAAGCCGATGAGGACGATCATCAGGGTGGCGCTGAAGGAGTACTCGACCCAGCGGAACCGGTTGATCCCCCGGCGCAGATCGCGCTCGTACACCCTGCGGCCGATGGTCGCCGTGAGCAGATGATCGAGCCCGGCCATAGCAAGGAAGAGCGCGACGGCCCAGCCGATCCGAACCTGGAACAGCGTCGTGGAAGCGGGAACCCGCGATCCGGGCTCCCCCTTCGGGAACGTCGACGTGACCGCGATGGCGAACCTGGTTGCGAGCAGCAGGACCACCGCGGCCTGACCCAGATGAAGCGCGGTCAGGCCGAGATTCCAGCGGCGCAACCCCGCCAGGCGGGCGTCGTCGGTCCCGGTTGCAACGCTTCCTTGCTCGGTCATCGGCGCCTCCGTCGGATGAAGCCCATGTCCTAGGAGATTCACCGTATCGGCAAGCAACGGGGATGGGATACCGCGAACCTACGCATGTGGTGTCCGTATGTCGCGGAACCTTGGGCCCGCCCGAGGGCGAGTCATGATCGAGACGCCCTACG
>JANXVR010000090.1 GCA_025351565.1 Actinomycetes bacterium | reverse complement strand
ACCTGGCCGGCGAGCCGAAACGCCTGCTGGTCGGCCGCGGCGGCCGTCACGCCGAAGATCTGATCCAGCCGGGGTTCGCGGAGCTGCTGGCGCGCCATGTCGCCGAACTGCTCGAGCGGCGACCGTGATCCGCGTTCGCGTTTTCGCGGCGCTGCGGGAGCTGGCCGGTACGGGCGAGCTGCAGGTCTCCGGTCGCTCGGTCGGCGACGTGGTCGAGGCGACCATCGCCGCAGTCCCACCCGAGCACGCCGAGCGCTTCGCGCAGATCGTGGCGGTGAGTTCGTTCGTGGTCAACGGTGAGCGTGCCGCGCGCGATGCGCCCGTGGCCGATGGCGATGAGGTCGCGATCCTGCCGCCCGTCAGCGGTGGCTGAGGAGGCCTGCGATACTCAGGCGGTCTGCATGCGCTTTCATCGGCTCCTCCTCATCGTGAATCCCGTGGCCCGAACGGTCAGCCGCCCGACCTTGGCCGTGATCGAGAAGGCCCTCTCGGCCGACTTCCGCCTGGAGGTTGCCGAGACGAAGCAGCGAGGCCATGCGCGCGAACTGGCCGCCCAGGCCGTGGCCGACGAGATGGACCTGGTGGTGGTGTTCAGCGGCGACGGCACGATCAACGAGGCGGTGAACGCGCTCGCCGGCACGAAGACCGCGCTCGGCGTCATCCCCGGCGGCGCCACCAACATCCTTGTTCGCGCGCTCGGGATCCCGATCGACCCCGTGGAGGCCACTGGGGTGCTCATCGGCCGGGCGCTTGACGACGAGGCCCGCTCGCTCCACCTGGGCCTTGCCGACGGTCACTTCTTCGCGGTGAACTGCGGCGCGGGCGTGGACGCCGCCGCCATGCGCCGGCTGGACACGAAGTTCCCTGAAACCAAATCGCGCTATGACCGTGTGGCCCTGCGTTCGGTCGCGTGGGAGGTCCTTGCCGGCTACGCCGGCAAGGCGGCCGACATGGAGCTGGTGGTGGACGGCGGCGAGCCCGAACGTTCGCTCTCCGTCATGGTCGGACGAACCGACCCCTATACCTACTTCAAAGACCGCGGGATCCGCATCACCCCGCAGGCCTCGCTCGGTACCGGGCTGGACGTGCTCTCGCTGCACAAGCTGAACCGTCGGAGCGTGCCGCGGATCGCGCTCCAACTGTTCGGCTCGGCTCGGCACGTGAAAGGCCGGGACATGTCGTACGTTCACGACGCCTCGCATGTCTCGATCACTTCCGACACGCCGTTCCCCGTGCAGGTGGACGGCGACTCACTGGGCGAGCATCGCAAGCTCGAGATCCAGCTGGCCCGCGAGGCCCTCTGGGTGGTCGCCTAACCGGCCTAGCCGGACGGAGCCGCGGCCGCCACCGCGGCCGTGTGGATCCCACACTCCCACTTGGGCTTGCCGGCCCAGCGCCCCGCGCGCTCGGGTTCGCCGGCGAACCGCATGCGGGTGCACGGCGCGCACCCGATCGACGAGTACCCCAGGTCGTAGAGCGGGTTGTGCGGAAGGTCGTGCTCGCGCAGGTAGCGCCACACCCGCTGGTGCGTCCAGTTCGCCATCGGGTTCACCTTGATCAACCACCGGCCCGGTTCGATCTCGTATTGATCGACGAACGGCGCGTTGGCCCGGGTGGGTGAGGAGTCCCGGCGCAGGGCCGTCACCCACGCGTCGAAGTTCCGCAGCGCCTCGAACATCGGCTGCACCTTGTTGAGGTCGCAGCACATCTCGGGGTCTCGTTCGAAGAGGCGGGGTCCGAGCGCCGCCGCCTGGGCTTCGACGGTGTACCGTCCGACCAGGTCGATGACGTTGAGCGCCAGCCGTTCGGTGAGCCGCTCCTTGAACGCGAGCGTCTCGGCGAACTGGTAGCCGGTCTCCAGGAACAGGATCGGCACGTCGGGGCGGATCTGCGTGGCCAGGTGCATGACCACCGTCCCCTCGGATTGGAACGCCGAGGCGATGGCGATCCGTTGGATGCCCGCGGACTCCAACGCCCAGCGCAGAACCTCGCTCGGCTCCGCCTGTTCGAAGGCGAGGTTGAGCGCGAGGAGCTCGTCAGCGGGAAGGAGTGTATGCATCGGGGCCGCCCTGGGTTTGGGTTCTGGCGAGTATAAGACCAAGCCCGGAAGCGCGCGCAGGGTCTCTGGCCTCGCGGGTTTCGTATCCTTCCAGGCCCGGCCCCCGAACCGAAAGGTGTGCAACCCATGTCCGACCCGTCCCAGATCGCGCCGCACGGCGGCACCCTGATCAACCTCCTGGTCGAAGGCGACGCGACCGCGGCACTGGTCGCCGAAGCCGCCAACCTGCCTGCCCTTGTCGTCGGTGAACGCGAACTCTCCGACCTGGAGATGCTGGCCGTCGGCGCGCTGAGCCCGCTCACGGGGTTCCAGGGCGAGGCCGACTACCACGCGGTCCTCGATTCCATGCACCTGGTGAACGGCCTCCCGTGGGCCATCCCGGTGGTGCTGAGCGTCAGCGAAGAGGAGTCGCACCGCATCGGTGGCGCCGGTGCCGTCGCGCTCCTGCCCGCCGAGGGCGCTGCCGCCATCGCGGTCCTGCGCGTGAGCGGAACGTTCAAGCGTGACAAGCAGAAAGAAGCCACGAGCGTCTACGGCACCGACGACGGCGAGCATCCCGGCGTTGCCGCGGTCTATGCCGCCGGTGACGTCTGTGTTGCAGGCACCTTGGAGGTCATCGCGCTTCCCGCGCACGATGACTTCCAGACCTACCGCATGACCCCCGCACAGACGCGCGCGGAGTTCGCGAAGCGGGGATGGCGCACCGTGGTCGGGTTCCAGACCCGCAACCCGATCCACCGGGCGCACGAGTACATCCAGAAGTGTGCGCTGGAGATCACCGACGGGCTGTTGGTTCACCCGCTGGTCGGGGCGACGAAGGCCGACGACGTGCCGCCGGACGTTCGGATGCAGTGCTACGAGGCGCTCTTCGAGGGCTACTACCCGAAGGACCGCGCCATGGTCAGCGTGTTCCCCGCAGCGATGCGCTACGCGGGGCCGCGCGAGGCGGTCTGGCACGCCATCTGCCGCAAGAACTACGGCTGCACGCACTTCATCGTCGGGCGCGACCATGCCGGCGTCGGCACGTACTACGGCACCTACGACGCCCAGAAGATCTTCGAGCAGTTCGAGCCGGGGGAGCTCGGCATCACCACGTTGAACTTCGAGCACTCCTTCTGGTGCAACGCCTGCGAGGGGATGGGTTCGCCCAAGACGTGCCCCCACGACGAGAGCACGCGCGTCTCGCTCTCGGGCACGAAGGTCCGCGAGATGCTGGCGAACGGAGAGCGCCCGCCGATCGAGTTCTCCCGCCCCGAGGTGGCGGACATCCTGATCGCGGCGATGAAGAAGTAGCCTCGGCTGATACGGATACGCTATCATCCCAGCATGGACGCTGCAGGGATGGTGAAGATGGCCCGCCGGCGTGCGGGGCTGACGCAGCGGGAACTGGCGCGCCGGTCCGGGGTGGCCCAACCCACGGTGTCCCGTGTGGAGGCCGGCCGGATGTCTCCCACCTTCGACACGCTGACGGCGTTGGTGCAGGCGTGCGGGATGCAGGTCGCGGTGCTGGAGCGCGGCACCGACGGGGCCGATGTGGCGATGGCCCAGGATCTCCTCCGGATGACCCCGGCGCAGCGGCTGGCCTATCACGCCAAGGGAGCAGGCGTGCTCCGCCGGCTGCGCGCGGCCGGGCCGGTTCGGCCGGCAGCCCCGGCGACGGAGCACGCGTGAGCCCCCGGGAGTTCGACCCATTCGGGATCCTGCAACTGCTGGTCGATCATCGGGTGCGGTTCGTGATCATCGGGGGATTCGGAGCGGGGCTTCACGGATCTCCGGCGCTCACCGGGGATCTGGACATCTGTTACGACCGGCGCGCGGACAACCTGGACCATCTTGGGGCGGTGACAGCGGCCCTGCACGCAACGCTCCGCGTGGCCGATCAGGAAGAGGGCGTGGCGTTCCCCCTGGACGCTCAGGCGCTGCGGCTGGGGGACTCCTTCACCCTGTGGACCGACCTCGGGCCCTTGGACATCCTGGCCACGCCATCGGGCACCGCGGGTTTCGACGATCTGGTCCAGGGCGCGCAGGAGTTCGACGTGGGCGAGGGGCTCGTGGTCCGTGTGGCCTCGATCGACGACATCATCAGGATGAAGCGTGCGTCCGGCCGGGAGAAGGATGCCGCCCACATCGCCGCGCTCCAAGTGGTCCAACAGCTAGAATCCCCGCATGGCTCATGACGGAGGCAAGCGACGCATCGACCGGGTGCAAGACCCCGCGTTCCTGGAGGGTCTGGACGTGCTCCCGCTCGCAGATCTGCGCGCTCGGCGGGACGAATGCTTGGCCGAACGCGAATACCTGAGCCTCCTGCGGCGGTTGGTGCAAGGTCGCGCCGAGATCCTCAAAGCCGAACTCGAGTCCCGGGGGGAAGGCGGCGACACCTCTCCCTTGGTGGACCGGCTGGCGGCCATCCTGGCCGGCGACGAGCCCCAGACCGCCTCACGTGGGGAGGTCGTCCGCGTCGGAGTCCCCGAGGAGGAGATGCTCCTGGCCCGTCGGCGCGTCGAGCGCCTGGTGGCCGATGCCGGGATCAGCGACCCGTCCTCCCTGGACGATGGCAAGCTGGCCGAGGCCGTCGACCTCTTGGCGAAGGAAGAACGCACGGTGTCCGACAGCCGTGGTTCCGTGATCCGGGTCCTGGACAACCTGCAGGACGAACTCAAACGCCGCTACCGAGAAGACCCGTCGCTCGCCCTGAGCTGACCGGCGTGTTCGCCTGAGAGCAACCACCTGAAGCCGGGGACGGTGTCACCCATTCCCCCCACGGACCGCCAGCCCGTGGCCTATCCAAGAACGGCCCATCCGTGGGATGGCGGCTTCGGCAGATGGGACGGATAGTTCCCTTGCATCCAGGCATCGCGGATGCGAGGGTCACGTCCCCAACGGGTCCCAGGAGGGGTTTCGGTGCATGCAGAGGGTTCAGAACTCCCGCAGATCCATGCGCAGCTCGTGGTATTCGCGCGGGAGGTCGGCGAGCTCTACACGGCCGAACGCCAGCGCAGCCGGGAACTGGAATCCGCCATCAGCGGCATCCAGGCCATGTACGGCCAGACCATGAAGGCCTTCGCGCAGGTGGTCGAGGCCAAGGACGCCTGTACCCGGGGACACCTGGAGCGAACCCAACGCTACGGCATGGCCATCGCCAACAGGGTGGCGCCCGAGCTTGCCGCGCGACCCGAGGTCGCCTATGGCTTCTTCCTCCACGACATCGGAAAGGTCGGCGTGCCCGAACAGGTTCTGCGCAAGCCGGGCCCGCTGGACGCCCGGGAGTGGGATGTCATGCGATCGCACCCAGCCATCGGGGCGCAGATCATCGAACCCATCCGGTTCCTGGGCGAGGCGGTGGAGATCGTCCGGTCCCATCACGAATGGTTCGACGGGTCGGGATACCCGGTTGGACTGGCGGGTGAGCAGATCCCGTTGGCCGCCCGCATCTTCGCCATCGCGGATTCGTTCGATGCGATGACCAGCGACCGGCCCTACCGTTCGGCGTTGCCGATGGAGGTGGCGGTGGGCGAGATCCGCGACGGCGCGGGGACGCAGTTCGATCCGCAGGCCGTGGCCGCGTTCCTGGAATTGGTGGACGAGGGCGGCATCGCCGTTGACGACGGTGACCTGGTGCCGGTGCTCGCCGTCTTGCGCGCGGTCTGAGCTGCGCGTCCGGCCGCCGTTCGCGCTAGCCTTCCCGCTGTGACCCGCCCCGTTGTTCTCGCTCGCGTCATGCGTTCCGGCGTGGAGGAATCGACGCACGGAGGCCACGTCGCGGTGTGCGACGCGGACGGCCGGCTTGTGGCGGTGGCGGGTGACCCGGATCGCGAGGTGTTCGCGCGGTCGTGTTTGAAGCCGCTGCAGGCGGCGGTCGCGCTCCAGCTCATCGACGAAGATCTGACCGATCGCGAGATCGCCGTCATGTGTTCCTCCCACAACGGGGAGTCCGTGCATCTGCGGGCCGTGCATGCGCTGCTGCAGCGGGCGGGGCTGACGACGGCGTCGCTCCGGTGTCCACCCGCGTGGCCGCTGGACCCCGACATCATGGCGAACGCCGGCCGGCGCCGCCGCGAACTCCATGACTGTTCGGGCAAGCACGCCGGGATGCTCTTGGCGTGCGTCGACGCCGGATATGAACGGGCGA
>JANXVR010000052.1 GCA_025351565.1 Actinomycetes bacterium | reverse complement strand
CGGACGCCGGGTTCCCTGCCAGTTGTAGCCGAATTGACTGCTACTGTTCGCCTTGGAGGAGATCCAAGACTCCGACGGCTTCGAAGGGACAATCTTCGAGAACGCACCCCAGGAAGAGCAAGGTCCCGCCGGGGAGGGTGAAGCCCGGAGCCAACGTTGCCCGCGGTAGTCCGAAGTCACACGTAGTAGTTATCTGACCAACTGTCGAGTCTGCGAAGTTGATGACCGCGGGGCCCCTCAGGACGCAGCGACGAAAAGTGGCGCCTTCGATGATTGGCCACCAGGGGCTCACGAGTGCAGCCAGTTCAAGATCCTCATCCTCATAGATCCATCCACCTTCACCGGGACCTGGGTTGCGCGGATACCGCGACACCGCCGCCGGCGTCCCTGCAGGACACGCCCGCCGAGCCCGAAGTCAGACGAGTCATGCCGTGAGAACTCACGATCCGCTAGAGGTCGAGCCAACTCGCAAAGCACACGCCTGCCGACAGCCCGATTCCCGTGACGACGATGAAGAAGTGCTGGAGTTCACCTCCGTGAGCCCAGGCGACGATGACGAACCAGGCGGTCCCAATGAGCGCGAGGACCACGCGCAGCGCCCTCGGTAGGTGAATGCGAAATCCGAGTGCCGGGTGCCGGGAGGCGAATCTTTCCCGTGCGGATTGGGCGTGCACGTCAATGTCGGTCGTATCGGGGATCGCGGTCGGACGCCACACGTCGTGAAGCACCAACGAAGCCAAGACCGAGTAGCCAAGCATGAACCAGAGTCCCACGGGCCAGAACGCTGTCCCCGAGGAGACCACGCCGAGCGGGACCCCCGCAGCGAAAAGCACCGAGATGGCGATTCGACCAAACGGACCAAACTGCGTCGGGCTCGCGATCCATCGAGAGGTGCGCCGCAAGGGTCGGCGCGACTCTATGTGAGTTTCTTGAGCATGGAGAGGCTCTCGCGCTGTGAACTCGGTGACCGGGCTGAGACATTGCAAGCACCAGCGCACATCCGCAGGAAGCCGCGCGCCGCACGAGCGGCAGACTCGAGGAGCAGGCATGAAACCATCATCGGCGGACCGCCTGCGCGACTTGACCAGCGGGGGGGATGGTTCCCGACCATGTCCCATTACGAGGGCGACCAGGCGCCGCAACATCCTCACATGACGCCGTCTCAGTAGATCCAGGCGACCCACAGAATGCGCCGAATTGACAGCTCAGCAACGCGGGCACCCGCCAATCCCGTGGACATCTGTCTGCAACTCCCGCTGATTATGGGGGCCCCAGAGTCCTACATGTTGCCAGCAGAACGGCGCACGCGAACGGCGAACTAGATAGGCGTCGTTCCATGCCAGATGAAGGCTAGGCACGATCCGGACAACGTAGAAACCCTTGCAGCTTGCGGGCGAGGGATCGGCAGGGGAAGGACTTCGTTCTCCTGGAAGGGACTACCCGGCTCGGTATAAGCACCTGCCGGGAAGCCGAGCGCTACCGGAGTCTGAAGAATCGACCTACCTGTGGGATCGAGTGCGCGAACCACGCAGTCCCTCCCGTATACCGCCTGGGAACCCTCGTCGGTGACAACGGCTCGATAGTGGATGGTGCACCTCTTAGCGTTGCAGTCGCTGGTCGCAGGCTTGGTGAGCGTTAATGTCACCGAGAGCGGGACGTTGACCCGCTCGGCACTGCCGGAACCCGGCATGCTGCATGATGTCGCAGCCACGAGTAGGAACACGGATAGTCCCGCGACGCGAACCCTCACTAGTTGATCGGCACCTCCCTGAAACCTTGGCGGTTCGCGGCCGCTGGGGACGCCCCGAGCTGAGACGGGTGTCCCGGGTAGCTGCACGACCGCTCGACCGCTCGACCCGTGAGAGTGGCCGTCCCAATGCGCAGGTTGAGGAGAACGGGAGACGTTCTGCATGGGTTGGACCACGCGAAGAGGATCCCCCCATCCGCAGGCCCCGGGCTCACACGCTCGGTGACTTTCACGGTCGTGGGGTTGCCCTTCATCCCCAATGGGGTCCCTCCCAGGCTCGTGATCGTCATCGTAGCGGTGGCCTGGTAGCGGCACTCAGGCCCATGAAGGAGATGCACCTGGGATCCAATCTCGATGGTGCCACCCGCGTACGCATCAAGATTCCCGCTCGGCGCTTCGACCTTCACCTGACCGGGCGCACACGGGTGAAGGGCGGGCCTCGTCGGTGCTGGGGGAGACTGTGTGGGGGGGCCGTTCGGAGGATGCGAGGTTGCGGCGTGCGAGATCGAGCCGAGTACCTGGGACACCTGCGAGATCTCCGCAGGCGTGGCCTCCGGCCCGATCCATACCCGTACCTCGAAACGTGGTGGCTGGCTGGTGGGAAGGAGCCCGTAGGACTCCTTAGGTCCGCCAACGATCCCGCCGGTTGGGCGAAGGTCGGACAGGGAGACCGGGAGCCTGCGCAACTGGGGTTCCCTACCCCCCAAGGGGAACGGCAGGGCAGGTTCAATCCCAACCGCAACGCCGTCCGCGGGGAACCCGGCGAGCACCCAACGGCCGAAAGTCTGCACGGTGCATCCCACCGGCGAGTATGGGCGGAAGACGAAGTTCGTGTTGGTCACGATGATCGCGCGGGTTTCCTGGTGACTCGCTCCTGGGCAGGTGTTCGGCTGTAGCTGCGCTCTCCACTCCCCTGGATACGAGACCTTCCAACCGCCTGACGTGGCGGCTGATCCCCCTGGAGCCGTGGGCTCACCTCGGCCGCCGTGCTCAAAGGCGCGGTTGAGCCCAGCGAATAGCCCCGCGGCGGCTATCACGCCGCAGAGAACGAGTCCGGCGGTTACGACCGGTGAGCGCCGAACGACGGGCCGATGGTGCACTACCTCCTCGAAGGTGGGAGGGCGACCGATGGTCCCGATAAGCTCGGCGCCCGCGTCTTGAAGACGGCTACTGAGATCTCGCATCATGCCTCCACCTCCGCAGTTAGTGACCGGCTCAACGACCGTCTGGCACGGAACAAGGAGTTCTTCACGG
This sequence comes from Actinomycetes bacterium, assembly GCA_025351565.1. Lineage (GTDB taxonomy): Bacteria > Actinomycetota > UBA4738 > UBA4738 > HRBIN12 > JANXVR01. The sequence continues at coordinate 554 of JANXVR010000052.1, read as the reverse complement.
CACCGGAGCTGACTCCGAGCTGCTTTCCGATCTCCTCGACCGGCATGTCGAGCCAGTAGTGAAGGACGATGGCCTCGCGTTCGCGTCTGGGGAGCTTCCGAACTGCTGCCATGACTTCCATGGTGTCCTCCGACAGGTCCGCTCCCGCTAGTGGCGCCAACCGGTCTAGCGCACGACGCTCGGCGAGCTTCCTCCGCAGACCACTCCTCGCGAGGTTCATCGCCACCACCGCGATCCACGCCGTCGGCGAATCGAGGACATCACCTGCTTGTCCCCGCTCCCAGGCTCGTCGAAGCGCCTCCTGAACGGCATCCTCCGCGTTCAACCGGCTCCCGCAAGCCAGCGTTACAGCGGCGACGACGCGCGCGTAGTCACCCTTCAAGAACCGCTGGATCGACGCTTCGTCCAGAAACTCTCCTTCGTCCTGCATTTAGACGCTTGAGGAGACCCCCAGGTTTGCACGTTCTTGGTTTGAAACGCCGCAACCCCTGGGCATCCCGTCGGTGCGAATCTGACCTCTCAGCAGCCCCGGACGATCAGAGGAGTTTGCGCTG
>JANXVR010000002.1 GCA_025351565.1 Actinomycetes bacterium | reverse complement strand
AGGATCTGGCCAAGCTCTAAGAGGCTACGCGAGCTCGGGTTCTGTCGCTGTCGCCGGCTTCCGCGTGACCAGGGCCAGGCTGAGCACCCCGCCGAGCGCGCCCAGGATCCCGCCGAGCATGGTGACCGCGATCACCGGCTTGACGGTCGCGGAGATCTTGCCGCCCAGCTTGGCGCGCACCTGATCGAGGGTGAGGTTGGGCTCCTGCACCATCACCTGCTGTTCGGCGGTATGCGCATCCGCATAGCGGCTGGAAGCGGTGACCGCGACGAGCCCCGCCAGCGCGAACGCGAGTACGCCGGCCAGGATGAGCACGACGGCCACGATCCGTTTCGCCTTCCCTTTCACCCCGCGCAGGGCGAGGATGCCGATGATGAGCACGACGCCGCAGACGAAGGCGCCCATGCCCTCCGGGATGTCGATGCCCTTCCACTCGAGCCACCCTGGGGGCGTGGCGCTTCCCGACCCGGCAACCCAGAGCTGGATCGAGCCGAACGCGACCATCGCGCCGCCTCCGACCGTCAGGAGGAATCCCCAGAGGCGCAGCGGTGTCGGCTTCGAGGCGTCGATCGTCATGGGCGGCAGCATCCCACGGCTGCTGCATCGATTCACGCACCGCCCCGCGCGGGTTCTGTTCGACGCGCTTGAACTCTGACACCTCGTTCACCTAGTTGACCAGCACGCCAACGAAGCCTCCGCTCCGCACCTCAGCTCCGGTGTGCTGCGAGACTCTGGGTTCGCCGTGTTGGTACCGGGACGAGGTCCGGGCAGGCGGCGGCTTAGGTCAATCAGGGGGCTGCTGGGCATCCTCGTCGCCATGGCGTGCAGCCCGGTTGCCATCCCGCACGCCGAGGCGCACGGCCCAATACACGGTCACGAACGCAATCACCAAGAGCGCCATGCCCTCCGGGATAGTCACGGAAGGGGTTTGAACCCATCCACGCCCACGTAGCCCACAAGCGTCGTTCCGCTGGCGTCATAAACCGGGTCCCCGAGGTTGGTGCTCGTCGCGGAAGCGGCTCCAGGCGGCGGCGGAGGTCCGAAGACGTCGGTCGCCTTCGCGAAGCCAACTTGCTTGCCCGAGGCATCAACGACGGGAATGGTAAGCGCGAACACCTTGCCCGAACGACTCGCAATCGACAAGGATGCCTCCCAACCGCTGGCGATCGGCTCAGCCGAGAACTATCTGCATTCTCTAGTGGGGGTTGCGCCCTGTCAATGGCCGGAGCAGACCGAGGATTGGCTCCGCGAGGTTCGACGGTCGCAATCCGCGCGCGGCCGTAGGCTGTAGGCATGCCCGACGGCTTCTTCCACCAGGTGAGGGTCCACACCCGCAACTTCTTCACCAACTGGTCGAACTACGAGGCGTCCGTGCCCACCAAGGTGGCACTCACCTTCAAGAACCGGAGCAAGGCGCTGTTCTCACGGGCCCAGTGTTGCGGGAACCACGGCCAGCCCGGCTGTTGAGAGCTAGGCCAGGGCTCCGGTCGGAGCCCGCACGATCACCACGATCATCCGCACTGACGATCTAACTCGGGCCGTGCTCCCAGTGGCTCACGGCCGCGGCGATCGCTTCGCCGACCTCCATCGTGGTGCTGGTTCCGCCCAGGTCCGGGGTTCGGACCCGGCCGTCGCCGAGGACGACATCAACCGCCCATTCCACGTTCTCCGCGGCGGCGTGCTCGCCGAGGTGGCGGAGCATCAGGGCACCGGAGAGGATCATCGCGATGGGGTTGGCCTTCCCCTGGCCGGCGATGTCGGGCGCGCTGCCATGCACGGGTTCGAACACCGCGTACTCCCAGCCGATGTTCGCCCCAGGGATCAGGCCCAACCCTCCCACCAGGCCGGCGCACAGGTCGCTCATGATGTCGCCGTAGAGGTTGGGGAGCAGCAGCACGTCGAACCCACCGGGATCCTTCACCAGCCGTGATGTCAGGTGGTCGATCTCGACCGCCTCATAGTCGACGCTCCCGCGGATGAACGGCTCCTCTCGTTCGATCGTCTGTAGGAACAGTCCATCGGAGTACCGCAGCACGTTCGCCTTGTGGCCCACGGTGATCTTCTTGCGCCCGTTCGCCTTCGCGTACTCGAACGCGAAGCGGACGATGCGCTCGGTGCCGCTCACGCTGATCGGCTTCACGGTGATCCCCGCGTCCATCGGCAATTCGAAGCCTCCGAGCGCCCGGAGCTTCTCGCGCAGACCCTGCGCACCCTCCGATCCGCGCTCGAACTCGATCCCTCGGTAGAGGTCCTCGGTGTTCTCGCGGATGATCACCAGATCGACGGTCTTATGGCGGATAGGGACGCCGGGGTGCGCTTTCGCGGGCCGGACTGCGGCGAACAGATCAAGGTCCTGACGAAGGGCCACGTTGACGCTTCGGAACCCGGTGCCGACCGGGGTGGTGATGGGGCCCTTGATGGCGACCCGGCTGGAGCGGATGGCATCCAGGGTTGTCTCGGGCAGGAGCGCGCCATGGGTCTCCAGGGCGCGCGCGCCCGCCGCGCATTCGGTCCACTGGATGCCGACGTCGGCCGCATCCATGACCAGCCTCGTGGCGGCCGCCACCTCCGGCCCGATGCCGTCCCCGGGGATGAGCGTTACGTGATGGTCCATCGGACGCTCACCCTACTCGCCCGTCAGAAGCGCTCGAACAAGATCTCGCGTTTGACTTCCTGGATGGCCTTCGTGACCTCGATGCCGCGCGGACAGGCATCGGTACAGTTGAATGTGGTGCGGCAGCGGAACACGCCCGACTTCTCGCTGAGGATCTTCAGGCGTTCCCGCCCGCCCTCGTCGCGCGAGTCGAAGATGAACCGGTGCGCGTTCACGATGGCGGCGGGGCCGATGTAGCCCTCGTCGCCCCAGAAGATGGGGCAACTCGTCGTGCAGGCCGCGCAAAGGATGCATTTCGTCGTGTCGTCGTAGCGCGCGCGGTCCTCGGGGGATTGGAACCGTTCCCTGTCGGGCTCGCCGCTGTCGTTCACCAGATAGGGAAGGATCGACTTGTAGCCGTCCAAGAACGGGTCCATGTCCACGATGAGGTCTTTGAGGACCGGCAGTCCGCGGATGGGTTCCACGGTGACCTTCGGGGCCACGTCCTTCACCAGCACCTTGCAAGCCAGCGCGTTCCGGCCGTTGATGAGCATGGCGTCCGAACCACAGATCCCATGTCCGCAGCTGCGCCGCAGGGCCAGCGTGCCGTCGTGGCGCCATTTCACCTCGTGGAGCGCGTCCAGCAGCCGGTCCAGCGGATCGGCCTGGATGGTGAACTCGTCCCAGCGGTGTTCGTCGCTGATCTCCGGGTTGTAGCGACGGATCTTCAGCGTGAGGGTGACGGAGGTGGCGGCCTTCTTCTCGGCTCGTTCGGAGGCCTGCAGGGCGTCGGCGGCGGTCGCCATCAGTACTTCCTCTCCATCGGCACGTAGGGACCCATCTTCACGGGTTTGTACTCCTGATGGATGGATCCGTCCTGGTTCCGGTAGCTGAGGGTGTGCTTGAGCCAGTCGACGTCGTCGCGGAGCGGGTGGTCTTCGCGGAAATGGGCACCCCGGCTCTCCGTTCGGGCGCGCGCGGCGTGCACCATGGCCTCGGCGCAGTCCAGCAGGTACCCCAGTTCCACGGTCTCCATGAGATCGGTGTTGTAGACGCTTCCCTTGTCCTGCACGCCGAGTACGTCGTAGCGCTCTCGAAGATCCTGTAGTGAGGTCTCCATCGAGGCGAGCCCTTCTTCGGACCGAACCACGAACGCCTTGTCGAACATCTCGTCCTGCAGCTGTGTCCGGATGTCGGCCGAACTCTCGCCGCGTTCGCGCGTGAGGAGGCCGTCGAGCATGTCCAGTGTCCGCGATGCGGCGTCGGCCGGCACGTCCGCCATGGTCGCCGCGTTCGAGAACTCAGCGGCGTGGGCGCCGGCACGTCGACCGAACACGATGATATCCAGGAGAGAGTTCGTGCCCAGGCGGTTGGCGCCGTGGACGGAGACGCACGCGCACTCTCCCGCCGCGTAGAGCCCGGGGACGGGGGTTTCCTCCGGGCCGGTGACAACGCGCCCGTCGACGTCGGTGGGGATGCCGCCCATGGCGTAGTGGGCGGTCGGCTGGATCGGCACCTGCTCCGTGGTCGGTTCCACCTCCAGGTACACGCGGGCGAACTCGGTGATGTCGGGGAGC
>JANXVR010000291.1 GCA_025351565.1 Actinomycetes bacterium | reverse complement strand
CATCCTTCGTCATAGGGGATGTGCCGGGAAGCCGCCGTTCGTCACCGGCCCGGGGAAGAAATCTTGGGCGCCCGCCTCAGGGAGCCTAGGGCAGGCGAAGCTGTCGCGAGAGCGCGGCACTCAGCGCGTGATCGGTCCTCAGGGCGGGCTGGGTGGTCCCGTTCGCCGAGACCGTAAGGGTCCCGCACGCCGGCACATCCGTGAAGACCAGCGGGCCCTGCGTCGGGAACGTCATCTGGATGCGGAGCCCTGTGTCCATGGTGCAGCCGTGAGGCCCCCAGTTGTCGCGCGACAAGCCGTCGACGATCCGGGCGAACCGCTGCGCCGCCGCACCCGAGAGGGTGGCCTGATCCAGGACGTGCGAAAGACCCCCACGGTAGGCGAGAAGATCGACCTGCTGCACGTCTGAGGGAACCTGCTCGGCCGCCGTTCGCGGCGGGATCCACAGGGTCTGACCGTCCGCGCGAAGGGCGCTGCCCTGCCCGTCGGCGGCGATCTCCACCAGAAGCGTTGCCGACGCGGAGGCGTTCGCGGCGGGATCGGTGAAGGTGAGGTAGGTGAAGGAGCCGCCCGCGGTCGTGCCGCTGCCGCTGCCCTGCGGGTGAAGACCCGCGGGTGGATGCGCGCGGAGCCATGCGAGCGCGTCCGAGGGCACGAGCGGCGAAGTCCACCAGCGGTGGGCGCTCAACAGGTACGGGCCGCCGGGGACCGTCGCCGGCTTCTGAAGTGCCGGGACCGGTGCGGTGGACGCGACCCTGCTCCCGGTCGGTACCCGCACGAGGGCAACCAGTCGCTGGGCCTCGAACAGGGCCTGCGCTTGGGCCGCTTGGGCCGCTTGGGCCGCTTGTGCGGCAGCCTTAGCCGCAGCCGAACTCGCGGCAGGACCCGGGCGCGGAGAGACGGGCGGCAAGGTGAACGGCCGAAGCCCAGGCACGTTGACCACCTGGTCGTTGAGCCCGAGATCGTTCACCTGATGCGTCGCGGGGTCGAGCGTGAACGCGACGACCGTTCCCGTGGGAAGCGGAGCCCCCGGCGAGACCTCCGCGAGGCTATCGGTGAACCGCCCGTGCAAGACGACCAGGTACTCGCGCCCTGACACTTGGTTAGGGGTAAGGCCCACGGCAGGCGCGATGAGTTTGGCGCTCGTCAGCACCCACTCGGCCGATGTCGGGTTGGGATCCTCGTTCGTCGTGGCGATCCTTACGGCCTGCTGCGCTACCCACCCGGGGGGTTGAGCCGCCACGGGGGCGGACGGGATGTCGGGCGGGTTGCTGCCCAACTGCGACAGCCCGATGAACGCCCACAGGAACACGGCTGCCACGGCAACCACGGCGACCGCTCGCGAAACCGCACTCCCCACCCGGCGCGAACCGAGGTGACGCGGCAGGTCGGTCGTCGAGGGGTGGTGCACCCGCCGCTCCACGTCGGTCCACAGATCGGGAGCTTCCGGAGACTTCAAGCCGGAGAAGCGTTCGTCCAGGGTCATGTGTCCTCCCCCAGCAGTTCGCGGAGCCGTTCGCGGCCCCGGCTCAGATGAACCTTGATGCTCCCAGTGGTCACGCCAAGGATCGAAGCGACCTCACGGACGGGAAGGTCCGCGACGTAGTGCAGGACCACCGCGGAGCGTTGACGAGCCGGGAGTTCGCGCAGCGCGTTGGCGAGTTCGATCGAGGGAAGCTCGAGTTCGTAGGCGCCTTCTGCCATCAACGGTGCGGGGCGCCCGCGTTTGAGGTCGCCCGCGGCGATGCGGAACGCGGCTCGCCACACCCATCGCTCTGGATCTCGCACGTCCTCACCTCGTCTGATCAACTGCGCGAACGCCTCCGACTCCGCGTCGCTGGCGATCTCGGGATCACCGGCATAGGCCAGCAGCGCCCTCCAGATCCGGTCGCCCTGCTCCCGGTAGAGGCGCTCGACCGCTCCGGCGCGGCTGAGATCAGCCAGCGTATCCCTCACCCTGCTCATACAGGGAGCATGCACCCTCATCCGGTTGACAGGGAACGAGGATCTCGCCCTAGGTGACGGCGAGTTCGGTGAACATGCCCATGGCGTAGTGGCCGGCGATGTTGCAGATCAGTTCGTAGCGGCCCGGCGTCAGGTGGAGGGTGACCCAACCAACCGCGCCGGCTCGATCCCCTCGCCCGCACCCTGGCCGCAGGACTGGGAGGCCTCCCCCAGGCTGCCGGATTCGCTCA
>JANXVR010000238.1 GCA_025351565.1 Actinomycetes bacterium | reverse complement strand
CGGCGTTTCCGGCGGCGTGTTCGGGTTGGAGCGGGGGTTCTGCCTGATGGTGGGGGCCGAGGATGACGTGTTCGTTCGGCTGGAGCCGATCTTCGCGTCGATGGCTCCGGGCGTCGAGGCGGCGGGTCGTACCCGTGGTCGCACCGGCACGCCGACGGCCGCGGAACAGGGATATCTGCACTGCGGCCCGGTGGGATCGGGCCACTTCGTGAAGATGGTGCACAACGGGATCGAATACGGGCTCATGGCCTCGTTGGCGGAAGGCTTGAACATCTTGGCGAACGCCGATGCCGGGACGCGTGAGCGGGATGCAGACGCCGAAACCGCGCCGCTGGAACACCCGGAGCGCTACCGGTTCCGGGTCGACGTTGCCGAGGTGGCCGAGGTCTGGCGCCGAGGCAGCGTGGTGCAGTCCTGGCTGCTCGACCTCACGGCCGCCGCACTGGCCCAGTCGCCGGAGCTGGAGGGGCTCGCCGGACGGGTGAGCGACTCCGGCGAGGGGCGCTGGACCGCCATCGCGGCTGTAGAAGAGGGCGTGCCGGCGCCGGTACTCACGGCCGCGCTCTCATCCCGGTTCGCCTCGCGCGGTAACGGCGACTTCGCGAACAAGGTGTTGTCGGCCATGCGCCGCGAGTTCGGCGGACATGCCGAGAAGCCGGCCGGCGCATGAGCCTTGAGATCGAGCTATTCGCGGACGCGGACGCGGCGGCAGCGCGCGGGGCCGCCATCATCGCCGCCCGGATCGCCGCGGTTCCGGCGGGTCATCGGTTCGCGATGGCCATCTCGGGCGGCGCCACCCCGTGGAAGATGTTCGCCGGACTCTCGGCCCATCCAGAGATCCCCTGGGATTCCGTGGATATCTGGCAGGTCGACGAACGGATCGCGCCCGCCGGCCACGACGACCGGTGCCTTACGCACCAGGCCGAAAGCCTGCCGCCGGCCGCGTTCGCGCGGATCCGTCCGATGCCGGTGGACGAGCTGGAGAACGCCGATGACGCCGCGATGAACGCCGCTGCGGACGCCTACGCCGCGACGCTGCCGGGGACCTTCGATCTGGTCCATCTAGGGCTGGGTGAGGACGGCCACACGGCCTCGTTGATCCCCGGCGACCCCGCCATGGACGTCCGCGACCGGAACATCGCCGTCACGAACCCGTACAAGGGGCGCCGGCGGATGACCATCACATTCCCAGTGCTCGATCACGCTGTGTTGGCGCTGTGGATCGTCACCGGCCCGGACAAGGCGCGGGTCCTTCGGAAGTTCCGCGACGGAGACTCGATGCTCCCGGCCGCCCACGTGAACGCCCGCGAGCGCGTGGTCCTCGCCGATGCCGCGGCCGCGACGCGCCTCTAGATCAGGAACGCCCCTGGTGTTCGCCTTCGGTTCGGTAGGAGTCCACGACGGCCCGGACCGCAGCGTCGGGGTCATCGGTCACCGCGAAGAGGCTGAGGTCGTCGGCGCCGATCTGGCCCTCGGCCAGGAGCGTGTCGTGTACCCAATCCACCATGGGCTGCCAGTGGTCGACGCCGAACAACACCACGGGGAAGTGCTCGATCTTGTGCGTCTGGATCAGGGTGAGCGCCTCGAAGAGTTCGTCGTTCGTGCCGAACCCTCCGGGCATGGCCACGAACCCCTCCGACGCCTTCACGAAGCACACCTTCCGCGCGTAGAAGTGCTTGAAGGTGTACGAGATGTCCAGGTAGTCGTTCATCCCCTGTTCGTGGGGCAGGGTGATCCCCAACCCCACCGACAGCCCTCCGGCGCGCTGGGCCCCCCGATTGCCCGCCTCCATGATGCCCGGCCCGCCGCCGGTCACCACGGCGAAGCCTTCTCGCGCGAATCCCTCTGCGACGTCCATCGCGGCCTGGTACCACTTCGAGGTTTCCTTGGTCCGCGCCGAACCGAAGATGCACACGCCCGGCCGGTCGATCTGGGACACCAGCTCGAACCCCTTGCGGAATTCGTCGCGGATGAACTCGATGTCGCGATCGATCTCGTCTGCCTCGCGGAACCACAGCCGTCGCTCGACGGGAAGGTCCCGGATCTGCTTCTTGCGTTCGCTCATGGGGTGGTGTCCTCCTTCACTCGCTGCACCAGGCGGCGAACGGCCGCGGGCGTCATCCTGGTGGCGCCCGCAGCCTCCAGCCACGCGAAGATCTCCGCCCGCTTAGCAAGAGCGGTGACTGCCACGACGTCGCGTGGGCGGGCCGAGGCGAGCATGGCCCGAAGCGCTTCGAGTTCGTCGGGGTAGGAGGGAACGTCGGTGACGCCCGCTTTCGCCGCGCCCTCGCGGAGCCGGTCGATGATGTCCTGTTCCGTGCGTCCGCGCAGGTAGCGACGCAGTTCGGCGATCGCCAGATGATCGCTCCCGAGGGCGGCCTCCAGGGAGAACGCGTGCAGGATAGCGTCGGTTCGATCACCGGCCGTGCCGATGGCGAGCCACACCTCGTGGCCTCGGCGGGACAGGCCGCGCATGACCTCGGCCAGCGACAGCATCCCCGCGGTGTTGTGGGCATAGTCGATGACCACGACGCGCCCATCAAGCTGGAACAGGTTCGCCCGCCCGGGATTGCGTTCGGGGTCCAGGACGAAGGTCTTGAGCCCCCTGATGACGGCGCGCGGCGGGATGCCGGCGCCAAGCGCTGCTGCCGCCGCCGCCATCGCGTTCGCGAGGTTCACCCGCGACAGACCGGCGAGCGTCATGGGGATGTTCTCTACCGCCAGAAGCGGATGGAGTTGGTGCCCGTCCAGCCAGGTGAGCACTCCGTCGACGACGGTGATCGCCCGCCCGCCCGTCGGCAGCACCTCCCGGAACGCGGGATGGCCCGGATCGGTCGAGAAGAGCCACGGCCGGCCGGTCGCCTGGCGCCGCATCGCCAGCACCCGGGGGTCGTCGGCGTTCAGGACGTCCCAGCCGCCGGGACGGGTGATCCGTGTCGGGATCGCCTTGACCTCGGCGAGCTGATCCAGGGTCTCCACGCCGTGCAGTCCCAGGTGGTCCTCGCTCACGTTCGTCACGACGGCGACGTCGTTATGCAGTACCCCGCTGCCGCGGAGGAGCAAGCCGCCGCGCGCCGTCTCCAGCACCGCGACGTCAGGCCTATCGGCGAGGGCGCCCGCGGCCCCGCCGAACCCGCTGTAATCGCCGGGCTCGATGAGTTCGCCGTCGCCTCGATAGACACCGTCGGTGCAGGAGTAGGCCACCCGGAGCCCGGCGGCGCGAACCAGGTGGGCCAGCAGCCTGACGGTGGTCGTCTTGCCGTTCGTGCCGGTGACCTGGATGACGGGGATGGTGGGGTCTGGGACGGAGGGTTCCTCGCCCGGATCGACGGCCGCGACGCCGGCGGCCAGCTCAGCGACGAGCCGCGCCGGAGAGCGCTTGAGCGCGGACGCGAGCGCGTCGCCGACCGCCACGGCCAGCGCTTCCGCGGAACCTTTCCGCCGCCACGGGAACGCGATCACGATCTGACCCGGCGGGTCGCCGAGCCGTCCCCTGACGGCGAGCCGCTCCGCGCCCGCCGCAAGGCCGATCCGCCGGGTGAACTGCTTGGCGATCCGGGCCGTGGTCCGCCGGCGCGCGTTCGTTCCGGCTTCTCCTGGAATGATGTGGTCGAAGCCGAGCCCGGCGGCCGTGCGCAGCACCGTTGCGTCGGCGGCGCGCATCCAGCCGGGCACGGCTAGGGTGAGCTTGATCGCGGGCCGGGGGAAGTACAGGTTGGGACCGTCGAGCACCCGAAGTTCCACGACGGTGACGGGCAGAGACATGCGCCGAAGCCTACTCAGCCGGGGGCAGGTCCGCGCGGTAGCGCCGCAGTTCGGGGTACCTAGCCGCCACGACGACCGCACCAACCATGCACGCGAGACCGCCGCTGATCACGCTGATGGTCGGCGTGAACGCCGCGGCTACCAGGCCGGCCTCAAGGTCGCCCAGCTTCGGTCCGCCCGCGACCACGAGCATGAAGATCCCCGCGATGCGTCCCCTGAGTTCGTCCGGGACGGAGACCTGGAGGATCGTCGATCGGAAGATGGCGCTGATCACGTCGGCTGCGCCCGCCACCGCCAGGAAGAAGAGCGCGAGCCACAGGTGGCTGCCGACCACGCCGAACGCCGTGATGGCCGCCCCCCAGCCCGCCACCGCCCAGATCACGGCCTCTCCCTGGCGCCGGACGCGCTGCACCCAGCCGCCGGCGAGGGCTTGCAGCAGCGCTCCGACGGCCGGTGCGGCGAACAGCAGTCCCACCACGGCCGTTCCACGATGGAACTGTGTGATCGCGATGGCAGGGAAGAGCGCCGAAGGCAGGCCGAAGATCATGGCAACCAGGTCGATGACCAACGTCGAACGCAGGAGGCGGCTGTTCCTCAAGTACCGAAGACCCTCTCCGGCCGCGCGGATGCCGGTGGCAGGCTCGACCCCGGGCTCCGGCGGCATCGGCTTCATCGCGATCGCGGCGATCAGGAGCCCGGCGTAGGAGACCAGGTCGATCCCGTACGCCCACGCCGGGCGTCGCGTGGCCGCTATGAGTGCACCAGCGAGTGCCGGCCCGACGATCGAGACCGTCTGCCAGAGCACCTGATAGAGCGCGAGCGCGGACGGGATCAGATCCTTGCCGACCAGGCGAGGGGTCATCGCGTTCCTGGCGGGTCCTTCGATGGCGCCGATGAACCAGATGCCTGCGGCCAGCACGTAGAACTTCCAGAGCGCAGGGGTCGTGCTGAGCGAGGTCGCCAGGAGTCCGCCGGTGACCAGGGCGAGCCCAACCTGCGTCCATGCCAGCGTCAGGCGGCGATCGTGTGCGTCGATGAAGGGCGCGGCGACGAGCGTCCCCAGCGTCTGGCCGATGAGGCCGGTCAGCCCCAGAAGTCCGATCGCTGCGGTGGAGTGGGTGATCGCGTACACCTGGATGTAGAGCGCTACCCGCGTGAACTGATAGCCGAGTTCCGAGACGAAGACACCGGACCACAGCAGGCGGAAGTCGCGGGAGACACGCAGCGGCGTGATATCGAGCGCGAACCGGCGGAACTGGCGCGAGACCCGCGACGGCCTCCGGCCATCCGACTTGCCATGATCACCCGGCGCGGCGGGGTCGCTCACCTCAGGCGTCGGCGGGTCCGGCGATCTGCGCGAGCACGGACGCGAGCAGCACGCGCGCCTGATCCATCTGGTCACTCGCGGCGCGGAGT
>JANXVR010000236.1 GCA_025351565.1 Actinomycetes bacterium | reverse complement strand
GACGTGGACGTGCACCTTGCGCAAGGGGCTGAAGTGGAGCGACGGCGTGCCCCTCACGTCGGCAGACGTCGCCTTCAGCTACCGGTTCATCATCGACCACAAGATCCCGCAGTACCGCAGCTACTTCGTCTCCAACCCCGTTTTCGAAACGCCGAATGCCACCACGCTGATCTGGAAAGCGGACGCGCCGACGTTCGCCCTCAACATGCCGCCATGGGCCTATATCGTGCCCGAGCACATCTGGTCGAAGTACAACAGCGCCGACCTGAAGACGATCAAGGCGGTGCCGAACGTCCCGACCGTGGCAAGCGGGCCGTTCGTACTGAAGTCCTGGAACCGCGGCCAAGGTTGGACGATGACCCGCAACCCGAACTTCTGGGGGACGCCCCCAACCGTCGATCGCATCGAGTACAGCCTCTACACGAACCAGGAATCGATGGTGCAGGCCCTGAAGAACGGCGAGATCGATATCGCCGACGGCCTGACCCCTGGGCTGTTCAAGTCACTCGCCGCGTCGCCGAACATCACGGGGCAGCAGGTGGTGTCGGACTGGTGGCTGAACCTGGCGTTCAACTTCGGTGGACAGGGGCCCAACGCCGACCCGCTGCCGGCACTCCACGATCTGGTCGTGCGCAAGGCCATCGAGATGGCGATCAACAAGCAGGCGATCGTCGACAAGGTGTACCAGGGGACCGCGCAACCGGGCGACACGATCATCCGGCAGGCGTCCACGTACTGGCATCTGGACATCCCGGCATCCCAGGAGATCCCGTATGACCCCGCGGGCGCGATCAAGCTCCTGACTGACGCCGGCTACGTCGACACGAACGGCGACGGGATACGCGAGGACCCGAAGACGGGCCAGGAACTAGTGTTGCGCATCCCGGCTTCGCAGGACACGACCGGGGCCGTCGACGCCGGCCAGCTGATCGCCGGCTTCCTGAAGGTGATCGGCATCGGCGTCAACCTCCAGCCCGTCACCGACGCGAAGATGAACGATTTCTGGGCGGCCGGGAACTTCGACGCCTACATCTGGTACTGGAGCGGCGACCCCGATCCGAACTACCAGCTCTTCGTCTTCACGTCGGCGCAGTGCGGCGCGTGGGAGGACGGCTGCTGGAAGGACCCGAAGTTCGACGCGCTCTACCAGGCGCAATCCACCACGATGGATCGGGCCGCACGGTTGAAGATCGTGCAGCAGGCGCAGCTCGAGGCGTACAACCAGATCCCGAGCGTGGTCCTCGCCTACCCCAGCTGGCTCGAGGCATACCGGAATGACCAGGTCACCGGCTGGACACCCGCTCCGGGAGCGAAGGGGTACCTCTTGCCGACGTACAACTACGACACCTTGCTCTCGGTCCATCCGGTTGTCGGGGCCTCGGAGTCTTCGTCGCCTTCGCTCCCGCCGGCGGCGTGGATCGTGCTCGTGATCGTCGTGGCCGTCGCGCTCGTGGGCGTCCTGCGGCGCCGTCGCACCGCCGACGACGAGGCCTGAGGCCGTGCCCGACGTGCGGCCGTAGGGAGGGGAGCGTGGAGAGGCACGGTTACCTCCTGCGGAAGGTGGCCCACGCGTTCGCGACGTTGCTGTTCGTCCTGACGTTTAACTTCTTCCTTTTCCGGGTGTTGCCCGGAGATCCGGTAGGGATCCTGGCCCGCAGCGAGCGGCTGACCCCGACCGACATCGCGGCGCTGCGTGCCCAGTACGGGTTGGATCAGCCGCTGCCGCGCCAATACGTGATCTACCTGGAGAACACGGCGACAGGGAAGTTCGGCGAGTCGCTGCGCTCCGGCGCGCAGGTGTCGACCCTCATCGGTTCGCGCGTGTGGCCGACCGTGCTGCTCGTGGGCCTCGGGACCATCGTGTCGACGATCGTCGGCGTGATGGTGGGGATCCGCGGCGCGTGGACCCGGGGGAGCCTGTACGACAGGACGACGCTCTACGGCGCCATGGTGTTCTACGCGATGCCGGAGGGGTGGCTCGGCATGCTCCTCCTCATCCTGTTCGCCGGCACGCTCCACTGGTTCCCGGCGGGCGGCTACGCGAACGCCGACACCGTCGGGTTCGACCGGGTCCTGGACGTCGCGAACCACCTGTTCTTGCCGTGTTTGACATTGGCGCTCGGATACGTGGGCTCCTACTCCATCGTGATGCGCTCGTCGCTGCTCGAGGTGATGAACGAGGACTTCGTGCACACGGCTCGCGCGAAAGGGGTCTCCGATCGAGACGTGCGGCGGCATCATGCGGTGCCGAACGCGATCCTGCCGACGGCCACCCTGATCTTCCTGAGCTTCGGGTTCGTGATCGGCGGCGCGATCGTGATCGAGACCGTATTCTCCTGGCCCGGTATCGGGCTGCTGACGTACGACGCCATCCGCCAGCTCGACTACCCCGTGATCCAGGCCGTGTTCCTGCTGTCCAGCGCCACAGTCATCCTGGCGAACCTGTTCACCGATGTCATCTACGGGTACCTCGACCCCCGGGTGCGTGCCTCGTGAGTGCGACGGGCTCGCAGCTGACCCCGCGAGCGATCACGCGGGCGCGCCGGCGCCGGGCGCTCGCCGCGCACTGGAGGACCTACCGGAGCAGCAGGCCCGGGATGGTCGGTCTCGCCGTGTTGTCGTTCTTCACGCTGCTGGCCGTCGTCGGCCCGGTCCTGGTTGGCGCGAAGGCGCTCGACCCGGCGGCGGCGAGCGGACCGCTCCTGCACGGGCCCGCGCTTGCCTACCCGCTCGGCACCGACAATTTCGGACGCTCGGTGCTGGACCTGGTGATCGCCGGTGCTCGGATCTCTCTGCTGGTCGGATTCGCGGCCACGCTCGGAGCGATGGTGATCGGGGCGCTGGTCGGCATCACCTCGGGGTATTTCGGCGGCACGAAGATCGACACTGTCTTGAACGCATTCACGAACTGGTTCCTGGTCATCCCATGGCTCGTGCTGGCCATCGCCCTCGCCTCCATCCTGGGCCGGACCCTGCTCAACATCATCGTGGTGATAGCGATCACGTCGTGGGCGAGCACGGCCAGGCTCGTTCGCGCGCAAGCTCTCACGGTGAAGGAGCGACCGTACGTTGAGCGGGCGCGGGCCCTTGGCGCGGGGCATCGGCACATGATCGCCCACCACATCCTGCCTAACGTCTTCCCCGTGCTGTTCGCCAACGCGATCTTGACGGTGGCGCTCTCGATCCTGTCGGAGACCACGCTGTCGATCCTGGGCCTGGGCGACCCGTCCTCGGTGTCGTGGGGTCGGATCATCGAGGAATCGTTCAACGCCGGTGCGCTGACATCGGGCTGGTGGTGGTGGCTCATCCCGCCCGGTGTGGCCATCGTGCTCGTGACCCTCTCGTTCACCATGTGCGGCTATGCGCTGGACGAGGTGCTCAACCCGAAGCTGCGAGGACGATGACCCGGCTACCCTCCGCACGCCGTGCCGGCGGGCTAGCATCTGTGCACGTGCAAGGAGAGAGGATCCACGGTGAGCAACCCATTCTCTGCAGACGGCGTCTGGCTCAAGTCGGCGCTGCACACCCACACGAAGCGTTCCGATGGCGACCTGGATCCCGACGCCCACGTCCGGCACCACGAATGGATGGGGTTCGACGTCTGCGCGATCACCGACCACTGGACGCTCACGCGCGAGCCCTCGACCGAACGGATGCTCGTCATCCAAGGCGCCGAACTCGCCGCTGACCCCCTCGGCCCCGGCCGCTACACGGAGATCCTCGCTATCGGCATCGAGGACATCCCCGAGGACCCCGGCGGCGACCGTTCGGAGTGGCGCCCGATCGACAACTACTACTTCAAGACCTTCCCCGACCTCACCGCGGCCGGCGCGAATATCGCTGCGCAAGGTGGGGTGTCGTTCGTCGCACACCCATACTGGAGCGGATTGCCGCTCGAGGTGCTGCTCGCCGCGGAGCACATCGAGGGCATCGAGCTCTTCAACTCCAGCGCCGAACGCGAGAACGGCCGGGGCGACTCCTCCTACATGTGGGATCTCACGCTGGAAGCCGGCAAGGGGTTCTTCGGCTTCGCTACTGACGACTGTCATTACCCGGGGTTCGATATCGGCGGCGCCTGGACGATGGTCCGCGCCGCCGAACGGACGGAGGCCGCATTCATGGATGCGCTCCGCAGCGGGATGACCTACGCCTCCGCCGGTCCGGAGATCCTCGGTGTGCAGATGGACGGCGCGGCGGTGGAGGTTCGTTGCTCGCCCGCGCGTTCGGTCGTGCTCATGTCCCGGTACGAGACCGGATGGGCGGTGCGCGCCGACCACCGGAACCGCGAGGAGGACGCGCAGATCCTCGAACGCGACGGCGCCGGTCTCATCCTCCGTGCCCGGTTCACCCCGCCGATGGAGCTTGCCTACCGGCGCCTCGTTATCGAAGACGCAACCGGCAACAAAGCCTGGACGAACGCCCTCTGACCTGTGGCTTGTCCAACCCGTACACATACGGCCTCGCCCATGGCCCAAGCGTCGGGTGGCCCTAAGCGGTGGTTTCGCGGCATACTTCCGGTCGGATCTTACGTTCGGCAGGCGCCCAGGCGTTCGGGACCTCGAGGAGAGACATGGCTGATAGCCACCAGATGTTCATCAACGGCGAGTGGGTCAACTCGTCGGATGGCGCCACCCGCGACATCATCAGCCCGGCCTCGGGCGCGGTGATCGCGAGCGTGCAGGAGGGCACGGCCGCCGACGCCGAGAAGGCCATCGCCGCCGCGAAAGCCGCGTTCGACTCGTGGTACGACTCCACGCCGAAGGATCGCCAGCTGGCGCTCCTCAAGCTCGCCGACCGCATCGAGGAGAACGCCGAAGAACTCGTGAGGATCGAGGCCGAGAACGTCGGCAAGCCCTACGAGGTCACGATGTCCGAGGAGATCCCGCCGATCGTTGACAACCTCCGCTTCTTCGCCGGCGCCGCCCGGACGATGGGTGCGAGCAGCACGGGTGAGTACATGGCCGGGTTCACGTCGATGGTTCGCCGCGAACCGATCGGCGTAGCCGGGCTCATCGCCCCGTGGAACTACCCGCTCATGATGGCCATCTGGAAGATCGGCCCGGCGCTCGCCACCGGGAATACCATCGTTCTCAAGCCCTCCGAACTCACGCCGCTCACCGCCATCAAGCTCGCCGAACTCGCCGCGGACCTCTACCCGGCGGGCGTATTCAACGTCGTCACCGGCGACGGGATGCCGGTTGGGGACGCGCTCGTTCGGAGCAAGGACGTCGGCATCGTGAGCCTCACCGGCGACACGGGCACCGGCAAGCTCATCACCAAGAGCGCCGCCGACACGATGAAGCGCATGCACCTGGAACTCGGCGGGAAGGCACCGGTCATCGTCATGGAGGATGCCGACGTCGCGGCCGCTGTCGAGTGGATCAGCATCGCCGGGTACTTCAACGCGGGTCAGGACTGCACCGCCGCCTGTCGCGTGTTGGTCAGCAACAAGGTGTACGACAACCTGCTCTCCGACCTTGTGCCGGCCGTCGAGGCCATCAATGTCGGTGGCCCGTTCGAGGCCGACGTGGCCGTTGGTTCGGTGGTGAGCAAGGAACAGCAGGACCGCGTCATCGGGTTCGTCGATCGCGCCAAGGAAGCCGGCGCTGAAGTGCTCACCGGCGGCGAGGTCATCGATCGCGACGGCTTCTACTACAAGCCAACCGTTGTCGCGAACCCGGCGCAGGACTCCGAGATCATCCAGAAGGAGGTCTTCGGCCCCGTGGTCACCGTTCAGCGGTTCAAGGACGAGGACCAGGCGCTGGCCTGGGGCAACGGCACGGACTACGGCCTGGCCGCAAGCGTGTGGACCCGCGATGTGGGCCGCGCGATGCGCATGGCCCGGCGGTTGCAGTTCGGCTGTGTGTGGGTGAACACGCACATCCCACTCACGCCCGAGATGCCGCACGGCGGCTACAAGCAGTCCGGCCACGGCAAGGATATGAGCGTTTACTCACTCGAGGACTACACGAACATCAAGCACGTGATGATCTCGCTCGACTGACGAGCGGCATCCCGGCAACGATCGCGGATCGCTCAGGCGTCCGCACCGATGAAGGGTGGGATCCACCATGACCGAAACGCGTCCGTACCTCGTGAACGGCGAATGGCGAACCGGCGAGGGCACCTTGGTAGTCAAGAGCCCCTACGACGACTCCGTTGTAGCCGAGATCGGCGTCCCCACGGCCGCCGATGTCGAGGAGGCCACGGCGGTCGCCGCCGAGACCTTCAAGACCAGCCAGCACCTGCCGGTGCACGTTCGCTCCGAGGCGCTCGATCACATCTCCAAACGCCTCGCCCAGGACATCGACAAGAACGCGAAGCTCATCGCGGCCGAAGGCGGCAAGCCGCTGAAGTGGGCCACGGTGGAAGCGACCCGCGCCTCCTCCACCTTCCGCTGGGCATCTGAAGTCCTGCGCCACGGGACCGATGAGGCCGGGCGCCTGGACACCGAGGCTGCGTTCGCGGGGCGGATGGGGATCTCCCGCCGGTTCCCGTACGGGCCGGTCCTGGGGATCACCCCGTTCAACTTCCCGCTGAACCTGGTCGCGCATAAGGTGGCACCGTCGCTCGCGGTGGGGGCCCCGATCGTGGTCAAGCCGGCGAGCGCAACGCCGATCGGGTCGCTCGTGCTGGCCGAGTACTTCGCCGAGACCGATCTGCCGAAGGGTATGTTCCAGGTCCTCACGGTCAACTCGAAGGTGGCCGACGGGATGGCCCGGGACGCACGGTTCCGCAAGATCAGCTTCACCGGCTCGGCCGACATCGGCTGGTACCTGAAGAGTCTGGACCCGAAGAAGCGCGTCACGCTGGAACTCGGGGGCAACGCCGGCGTCATCGTGCACAAGGATGCCGACCTTGATCTGGCGGCCGCGCGCGTGGCGTTCGGGTCGTACTACCAGGCCGGGCAGAGCTGCATCAGCGTTCAGCGGATCCTGGTGCAGTCCGAAGTCTATGAGGACTTCGCCGTTCGCTTGACCAAGCAGGTCGAGTCGCTGAAGACGGGTGACCCGATGGACCCGACGGTGGACGTGGGCCCTGTCATCAACCGGGGAGAGGTCGACCGTATCGCTGAGTGGGTGCAGGAAGCGGTGAGCCAAGGCGCCGAGGTGTTGGTCGGCGGCAAGGGTGAGGGCCCGCTCTACTACCCGACGCTCCTGTCCCAGACCCGTCCGGAGATGAAGGTTCGGTGCGAGGAGATCTTCGGCCCCGTGGCCACGATCAGCCCGTACGAGACGTTCGAAGATGCGCTCGACGAGGTCAACAACTCCAAGTACGGTCTGCAGGCGGGCGTGTTCACCAACGACATCAACCGGGCGTTCCTGGCCCATCGCACGCTGGAGGTGGGCGGCGTCATCATCAACGACGTGAGCGCCTTCCGCGCCGACCAGATGCCCTACGGTGGCAGCAAGGATTCGGGCTTCGGCCGCGAGGGTCTGCGGTTCGCGATGGAGGAGATGACCGAGCCCCGCATCATGGTGCTCAGCCACGTTCCGCTGTAGGCGCGAGAAGGCCTCTCATCCGGCTCTCATCTGTGGGCGCATAGGGTGGCACCTGGAGGTGCTGCGTGCGCGTGCTGGTGGTCGAAGATTCCCCGAAGACGGCCTCGCTCCTCAAGCGTGGTCTTGAGGAAGAGGGCTACGCGGTCGATGTAGCGGCCTCCGGGAAGGACGCCGTGTGGATGGCGGCCGAATACCCCAACGATGCCATCGTCCTGGACGTCGGGCTGCCGGACCTTGACGGGTTCGAGGTGTGCCGGCAGATCCGGGAGGGTGGCACCTGGTCACCGATCCTCATGCTCACCGCGCTGGACGCGGTGCACGACCGGGTCCGGGGCCTGGACGTCGGCGCCGACGACTACCTGACCAAACCGTTCGCGTTCACCGAACTCACCGCGCGGCTCCGCGCGCTCATCCGCCGCGGCGCCGCCGAGCGTCCCGCCGTGCTGGCTGCCGGCGACCTCACGCTGGATCCGTCCACCAGGGTCGTCCGGCGCGGCGACATCGCCATCGACTTGACCGCCAAGGAGTTCTCGCTCCTGGAGTTCTTCCTGCGCCATCCCGGTGAGGTGCTGACGCGGATGCGGCTGATCGAGCATGTCTGGGACTTCGCCTACGACGGCGGCTCCAACGTGGTGGACGTCTACGTGAAGTACCTGCGCGAGAAGATCGATCGCCCGTTCGGCGCGAACTCGATCCGAACGGTGCGCGGGGCGGGGTACAGGCTGGACGCGGGATGATCTCGCGCCTGCCGATCAGGCTGCGGCTCACCCTGGTGTTCGCCGTGTGCATGGCGCTGCTGCTGGGTGGCGTCGGGACGTTCCTCTACCTTCGACTTCGAACGGAGCTGCTCGGGAGCACGGACGCGGCGCTGCGCGCGCAGTCGGGCGTTATCGCCGCAGGCCTTGATCAAGCCGGTGGGAACTTCGGCGACCAGACGGGCACCCCAGCCAACGGCGTCGAGACCTTCGCGCAGGTGCTGCGTCCGTCTGGGGGCATCTTCGAAGAGAGCCAGGCACTGGGGGCGGGCCCCTTGTTCACGAGTTCGGAGTTGTCGGGCCTGCGCGGGCCTTCGTACTTCAACCGTTCGGTCCCGGGGGTGAGCGGGACGACCCGTCTGCTCGTGGCTCCATCCGGTGATGGGGCGAACGCGTTGTTCGTGGTGGTCGGAACATCCCTTGCCGGGAACGCGGAGGTCCTCTCGGGGTTCTTGGCCGTGCTGCTCATCGGTAGCCCCGTGGCGCTGGCCCTTGCGTCGGGCCTGGGTTGGCTCATCGCGGGCGCGGCGCTCCGGCCGGTGGAGCGGGTGCGCCGAGAGGCGGAAGCCGTGTCTGTGTCCGACCTGGGGCGCCGGCTCCCCGTTCCGCCGACCGGGGACGAGCTTGCGCGCTTGGTGGTCACGCTCAACGAGATGCTCGCGCGGCTCCAGGCCTCTTTCGACCACGAGCGCCGGTTCGTCGACGACGCGAGCCACGAGCTGCGCACGCCCCTGACCAACCTCAAGGCCGAGGTGGACCTCGCGCTTGCGCGCTCCCGAACCCCCGAGGAGCTGGAGGCCGCTCTGCGCAGCGCCTCCCTGGAAACGGATCGGCTGGCCGCGCTCGCGGCGGACCTCCTGATCTACTCGCGGGCTGACGGCGCCCATGTCCCGCTTGCCCGGCGGCAGGTCCGGCTGGATGAACTGGCCAGCGCCGCGTGTGCCGCACACGAACGCGCCGCCCAGAGTGCCGGGATCCGGCTGCGGCTGCATGCTTCGCCGGTCACCGCGAGCCTGGATGAGATCCGCGTTCGCCAGGCGGCCGACAACCTCATCGACAACGCTTTGCGGTACACACCCCGCGGCGGCTGCGTCGACGTCCACGTCGACGTGGCGCACGATGATCGCGCGCTGCTCGTGGTTGAGGACACCGGCCCCGGGTTCGAACCGGCGCTGCTGGGTGCGGCGTTCGAGCCGTTCACCAGGGGAGAAGCCGACCGCGCGAGCACCGCCCCGGGGGCGGGCCTGGGACTTGCCATCGTGCGCGTCATCGCGACCGCGCACGGTGGCTGCGTCACCGCGAGCAATCGCGAGGACGGTGGCGCCAGGCTGGCGCTCGAGCTTCCCCTCGGGCCCTGAACCTTCATCTGCGACTCACGAGCCTCTAATCAGCATTCGGCCATGGTGTGCGGAGACGAACGAAGGAGGTGACACACCATGAACATCAAGAAGACGCTAGTCACAGGAAGCGCGGTGCTCCTGCTCATCGGTTCGGTGGGCGGCGCGGCGCTCGCTTCGAACCGGCAC
Source organism: Actinomycetes bacterium (assembly GCA_025351565.1). Taxonomy (GTDB): domain Bacteria; phylum Actinomycetota; class UBA4738; order UBA4738; family HRBIN12; genus JANXVR01. Next base: position 7,122 of record JANXVR010000236.1, on the reverse strand, counting down.
GCTGCCGCTCCGAAGCAGGCGACGTCGGAGACCACCACGGTTCCCGACACCGACAACATCCAGCAGGGCGATCAGACCACGCCCGACACGGCTGTCGGCGCCAGCAACACCTCCAATGAGTCCTCGGGAGAGAACTCAGGCGAGAACACCGGTCCGTCCGACGGACCCGGCGGCCACGCCGACCCGGCGGGCAACGTCGACCACCAGTTCGACGGCCAGGAGTAACGCGGCACCGTGAAGTCGGAGGGGCCCGCGGTTGTCGCGGGCCCCTCCGCTTCGTTCACGGGACCTGGATCCGGCGGATCGAGGCGGCGAGCACCGCGGCGACCGACGTGGAGATGCTGACCGCGCGCGCTCCGCCGATGATGAAGACCTTCGTGCCCAGCGACACCACGCCGGCATCGGTGACGGGCTGGGCGAGCGGCGGGAGCCGGCGAACGGACCCTGCGGCCGGATCGATCACCGTGACGGAGGTCACCGCTACGCCCGCGGCGCTCAGCCCGCCCACCACGTACACCCGCCCGCCGAGCGTGAGCGCGGCGGCGTGACCGACGGGCGCCGGCAGGTGACCGATGGGCGTCACCGTCTTGGCGGCCGGATCGAACGCGTAGACGACATCGGTGGCGCCCGCAGGGGAGACCCCTCCGGCGATGATCACCGTGCTTCCGGCGACGGCCACCCCCGGATAGCGGAGCCCCACGGGCAGATCGGCCACCTTCGTGAACGTCCGGCCGGTCGTCGTTGCGTAGATCTCGGCGCGTGGCACCCTCCCGTCGTAGCCCCCGATCAGGAACACCGTGGTACCCACCACAGCGGTGGCCAGGTCGGAGAGCGGCACCGGGAGATGCCCGATGACGGTCGCCGTGCCGGTCGCGGGGTCGAACGATTGCACGATGTTCGTGCCGGTGCCCGCGCCGCCCGCGAAGATGATGAGCTTGCCGCCGATCACCGCGCCGGCTCCGTCGTGGACGGGGCTCGCGAGGGTTCCCACGGTGGTGGTGGCGCCGGTGGCGGGGTCCAGTCGGACGACCGTCGAGAGGGTGGTGCTGGCGCTGTTCAGCCCGCCGGCCAGATAGACGGTGCCCCCCAGCTGGAGCGCCACCTCACGCTGGAGGGGCGCGGGGAGCGCGAACCCGGTGGGGTGGATCGAGGTGATCGTCCGGAACTTCGGTGGTGCGCTCGTGCTCTGCGAGTGATCGGGCCTGGCCCCCGACGAGCAGGACGCCGCGGACGCGGCGACCATCAGAGCGAGCGCAACGGCGCGGACGCGATGGGCCATCCGGGCAGGATAGCCGTCCGCGTCCGCGCCACCGGCATTCGTGTTACAGGTCGCGCAGGATGGACATCGCGGGCTTGTGCGTGGCCCGGAGCATCCCTACCCCGGCCAGGATGACCGCCAGTGCGGTGGCACCGCCGAGCACGATCAGGTACCCGTAGGGCGCCGAGAGGTGCTCGGGCGGCGGGTCGAAGACCCCGGTCAGGATCTTCACGATCACCTGCGCGATGCCCCACCCGACCAGCCCGCCCAGGATGGATCCCCCGATGGCCACGAACCCGGCCTCGCTCCAGACGAACGCCGCAAGCTGCCGTGGTTTGGCGCCGAGCGCGCTCGCGATGGCGAACATCCGCCGCCGCTCGGCCAGTCCGAGTGCCAGGACCAGGCCCGACGCACCGGCCGCCAGCAGCAGCGCGAACACCAGCTCCAGCCGTGTGAGGCCGGCCAGGTCTATCGCCGTCAGGCCGGAGAGCGTGATCTTCTGCTGCGTCACGATGTCCTGGACGTTGGCGCCTGAGGCCGGCCCGAGGAGCTGCCGCACGCTGGCTGCGACGGCCGGCGGAGAGCCGTTCGTCTTGATCAGGAGCGTTTGGGCCGCTGGGTTGCCGGTCTGGGCCGCCACGTAGGACGAGTTCGTGATGAGGAACGAGTCGTGGGGCGCGGTCGGGAACTCCCGGGCGATCCCGACATAGACGAACGGCACGGTGTGGTACTGGTGGTCGGCGAACTGGAGCCGGAGCTGCAGCGTGTCGCCCGGCTTCAGCTGGAAGCTGATCACCGTCTCGTCGCTGACCAGTACCCCGTTGGGCGTGGCGGCGAGCGTCGCCAACACCTGCGTCGCGGTCCCGCTGCCGAAGAATGCGTTCGACATGTTGGTGACGCTGCCGATGGTCGCCGGGTTGACCCCGTACAGGTCCTGCAGGTCGTTCCCCACATAGGCGAACCGGTGGAGCATCGGCTGCGCCCCGGCCACGCCGGGAAGCTTGCTCACCGCGCCGGCCAGCGTTGCCGGGAGCCCGGTGGCAGCCGCCGTGGTGACGGCCACGTCGGCGCCGTTCGTGAGCTGTGCATCGACGCGCGACTGTGCCGCGTAGGTCGTGTTGAACACCGATACGCTCACGGCGAAGGAAGCCGCCAGGGCCATCAGGGTCAGCCCTCGGGCAAGGGGCGTGCGCTGGCGCGACATGCCCGCGCCCACGACACCCGACAACCCGTGCGCCAGAGGGCGAACCAGGCGGGCCAACACGGCGCGTCCGCGCTTGAGCACGGTGCCGCCGACGCGCCGGATCAGGAGCGCCGCACCCACCCAGAAGAGCAGCGGGGCGATGAGGGTGAAGTAGCTCACAGAGATGGTGGGCACACCCTCGGGCGCGAGCACCACCTGGTAGCCGCTCTTCACCGCCTGCCAGTAGATGAGGCCGCCGGCGCCAAGCGACAGCACATCGATGTACGTCCGCATCCAGAGCGGCCGTCTTGGCGTTCCGACGACGGCCCGGGCGTTCGCGATGCTGAGCGCCCGTGCGTCCTTCCACGCGGGCACGACCACCGTGGCCGCGGAAAGCACGAACCCGCTCACGCCCGCCACGATGGCGACGGCCACAGCCTGCGCCGTGGTCGCCCCGAAGCTCGAGGTTCCGAACGCGAGCTTGCCCATGACAGCGCCCCCCGCCAGGCCCACCGTGACCCCGATCACGCCCGTCAGCCCTGCCTCCCACGCGGCGAGACGAACGATCTGGCGCGGGGACGCACCGCGAACACGCAGGAGCGCCTGCTCCCGGCGGCGTCGCTCACGCCCGCTGGAGGCGATCACGCTGGTGAGCAGTCCGGCGATGATCACGCCGGGGAGCCCGAGGAACAGGAAGAGCAGTTCGGCGTAGACGGCATCCTTTCGTGTGGCGTCGAGCTGCGCGCCCAGGTTGTCGCCAACAAGGCCGCCGCCCGCGAGCGACGCCTCGACGTTCTTCGCCCGGCCGACTACATCGGCGAACGCAGCGCCGGGGTCGGTTGAGAGCTGACTGGAGAGGCTCGTGAAGATCTGGGTTGCGGTGGTTCCCGTCGGAGCGTTCGCGAAGACCTGCTGCCACGTGGCGGCCGGCAGGATCATCACGTTGTCGGGCGGTGCCTGCGGCGCCGAGCCGGCGGCCACCCCGATCGACTGGAACAGCGAATCGGAGTATGGGAGGTCAACGATCCCAACGACGGTCTCCGTGGCGGATCCACCTCCCGGCAGTCCGACGGACACCGACGACCCGACCGACGCGCCCAGGTTCGCGGCCGTCTGCTGGAATAGGAGCACGCCGTCGGCGGCGCCGACCAGCGGACGGATCTCACCCGGGAAGGATGCGGCGAAGCCGGGTGGCAGCCCGAGGACCTTGCCCGGTCCCGTGGTCTGCGTGGTGCCGGAGATGGTCGCCTTGAACCCCGTCGTGTCAGCGAAGGACACGGGCGCGGCTGCGGTGATGCCCGGTCCTGATAGAACGGTCTTCTGCGCCGCGGCGACATCGGCGCCGCCGGTCACCAGGATCTGCCAGTCGGCCGGCACGGCGGCGAACGCCTGTGAGGTCATCCGCCCTCGGGCGGCCGTGAAGAACGTCCCCAGCGAACCCAGGAGGAGCACGACGAGCGCCACACCCGCCGCCTGTCCGAGCAGCCGGCCGGTGCGGCGCCGGATCAGCCCTGAGATCCAGGTCAGGCCCATGCGGCCACCTCCGTGATCAGGCGGCCGTCCTTGACCGACCAGCGGGTCTTGCAGTACGAGGCTACGGCCGGGTCGTGCGTGGCGATCACCACGGCGCACCCGACCCGGTCGGCTTCGAGCATGAGTTCCTCCATCATCCGGGCGCCGGTGACGTGATCCTGCTGGCCTGTCGGTTCGTCGGCGAGCAGGAGCTTGGGCCCACCGGCCAGGGCGCGCGCCAGCCCGGCACGCTGCTGCTGGCCGCCGCTGATCTCCTCGGGGAGCTTCTCGGCAAGTTCGGTCAGCTCGAAGACGTCCAGGAGGCGGGATGCCTCGTCGCGGGCGTCTTGTTCGGTCCCGCCCGCCAGGAGCACGGGAAGAGCGACGTTCTCGATGACGCTGAGGGGTGGAAGCAGGCTCGGTCCCTGGAACGCCATGGAGACCGGGCCGGGTCGGAGCGTGCCCACGGGACCGATGGCAGGCCAGGAGATCTCCCCTGACGAAGGAACGTCGAGCCCGCCGATGAGGTGCAGGAGCGTGGTCTTGCCGCTCCCCGAAGGGCCCATCAGGGCCACGCGATCGAGGGCGCGGATGGTGAACGTCGCGTCGGCGAGTGCGGTTACCGTCGCCCCGCCCGCCACATACGTGCGGGCGAGGGAACCAGCCCGGACCAGGACGTCATCCATGGTCGATCCTCCCGTCCTTGAGATGGATGATCCGGTCGGCGACGTTCGCGGCGCGGTCGCTGTGCGTGACCACCACGACCGCGTTCCCCGCATCGGCGCGCGCGCGCAGTAGGTCGAGCAAGATCGATTCATTGGCATGGTCGACCTCGCCGGTGGGTTCGTCGGCGAGGAGGAGGGGCGGGTCGTTCGCCAGCGCGACGGCCAGCCCGGCTCGAGCGGCCTCGCCGCCCGAAAGGGTGGCGGGCCTGGCGTGGGCCCGCTCCGCGAGGCCGACGCCGGAGAGGAGGGTCTCCACGGACGTGGCGGCGGCCCCGCGGGCGAGCGCTTGCGCGGCCGCGATGTTCTGCGACACGCTCAAGTGATCCAGGAGGTTCCCCGATTGGAGGAGCAGGCCGATCCAGCGTGCGCGAAGCGCCGCGCGTGCGGGCTCGGCTCTGCGCGTTAGCCGTTGCCCCGCAACACGAACGAACCCACCGTCGGGTTCGTCGAGGCCGGCCAGGCAGGCGAGGAGCGTGGATTTTCCGCTCCCGCTCGGGCCCACCACGGCGACAACCTCGCCGGGCCGGACCTCCATCGAAACGCCGCGGAGTGCGAACGTCTCGTCGTCGCCGGAGTGGAAGAACCGGTAGAGCTCGTGGGCCTCAAGTACGGGTTCGGTGCGCGCAGGTGCAGCCAGCGTCATCTCCACTGGAGGCTCTCGGTCACGATGCGCCACGGATCCACGTTGTCGGCACCAACCGGGGACAGGAGCGTGAGCACCGTCTCCTGGCCGTTGTGGAACAGCTCGTAGCGCAAGACCGTCTCGCGGTACTGCTTGCCGGTGACCGAGTTCGGTGCGCTGTTGTCCTCGTAGGTGATCAGGACCGCGGGACCCGCGGGGAGTGTTGCCGTGGTGACGCTCTTCAGCTGGAAAGCCAGGACCGTCTGCTGCAGGACGGGCACCTCGGTCTTCTTGGCACTCGCGATCGTGGGAGCGGCGGTGGCGGGCGCCCAGCTCACGTTGACCGTGTTGAGCTTGTCCGTGAAGTTGACGGCGGTCGAACCGTTCGTCTGCGCCCAGCCCTCGGGGATCTTCACGCTCACGCCACCCTTCGTGATGGTGTGCGCCACGTAGGCGATCGTGTCCGAGATGTCACCGGGGGGGTGGACCTCCACGGCGACAGGGGCCTGGGAGGCAACACCCGTCGGCGTCGAGCCTGCCGGGGGGGTAGTCGTCTGCACGGCCGGCGGGGAGGTCGTGATGACTCCGCCCGGCGTGGGTGCCGTGGTGGTGCTGCTCGCGCACGCCGCCAGTACGAGCGCGGTCAGCGCGGCCCCCACCGTCCATCGTGTCCTTGCCATCCGTGGACCTCCTTGGGTTCGCATGCGTCAGTGATACGCGGCAGACCATGAGAGGGTCATGAGAGGCCCGGGTTCACAGGGAACCCTCATCGTCCTCTCATCTGGCGCCGGGAAACTCGGGTCGGGAGGTGGCATGCGGATCCTTCTCGTCGAAGACGAACCGAAGATGGCCCGCGCCATCCGACGCGGTCTGGAGCAGGAAGGCCACGCGGTAGACGTTGCCGCAGATGGCGAGGACGGCCTGTCCCGGGCCCTGTCCGGCGACTACGACGCGGTTGTGCTGGACGTCATGCTCCCCGGACGCGACGGCTTCTCGGTGTGCCGGGAGATGCGGGCGGCCGGGCGATGGGCGCCGGTGGTCATGCTCACCGCCCGGGACGCCGTGGACGACCGGATCCGCGGTCTCGACGCCGGCGCAGACGACTACCTGGTCAAGCCCTTCGCGTTCGGCGAGCTCCTGGCTCGCCTGCGCGCGCTCCTGCGCCGGGGTCCTCTGGAGCGGCCCTCGGTGGTGGTGGCGGGGGACGTTGAACTCGACCCCGCCGCGCACTCCGTGGTCCGAGGGGGAACGCGGGTCGAGTTGTCCGCCCGTGAGTTCGCGCTCCTGGAGTTCCTGCTGCGCCGCCCGGGCGAGGTGCTCAGCCGCGAGCGCATCCTCGAACACGTCTGGGACTACAGCTTCGGAGGTTCCTCCAACGTGGTGGATGTCTACGTGGGCTACTTGCGGCGCAAGCTGGAGGAGCCGTTCGGCCGGCCGCTGATCCGCACGGTGCGCGGCGTGGGCTATGCGCTCGACCCGACCCAGTTGCAGGCCGGCGAGTGAACGTTCCGATCCGGCTCCGCCTGACCGCCTGGTACGCCGCGCTACTGGCCGTGACGCTCCTCGCGCTGGGCGGGTTCCTCCTGGTGCGGCTCCAGGCCGACCTCCTTCGGTCCACGGACGAAGCCCTCACCCTCCGCGCAGCGCAGATATCGCTCGGCCTGCGATCGGGATGCGAAGGGGAGTTCCACGATGTGAGCAGTTCCCTGCTGAAGGGGCTCTCAACCGGCGAGTCCGGCGCGCAACTGGTGACGCCGGCGGGCACGGTGGTCGAATCCACCGGCGACCCCGTGGCCACGGGTGCGCTCCTGTCGGCCGCGGA
>JANXVR010000222.1 GCA_025351565.1 Actinomycetes bacterium | reverse complement strand
CAGGAACTCGGCCATCTGCGCGCTGTACATCGGCTGCGTACAGTGCTCGTAGTCCTCGCTCGGCTCCTCGCGAGGGAAGATCCGCGTGTAACCCTTCGTGCCGTAGATCTCCGTTTCGGCCTCCAGGCCCTCCTTGTGCGGGTGCCACCAGCCGGACTCGACGATGGAGTTCGTGCCCTGCGACCAGGTGATCAACAGGATGCCGTCATCGTCCACGTCGTAGGTCCCGTAGCGAGTGCCCAGCGTCGCGCACACGCGCGCCGGCTCGGGGTCCCCGAGCAGGAACCGCGCCGTGTCGATCGCGTGCACGCCCATGTCCACCAGCGCGCCGCCACCCGCGAACTGCTTCTCGGCGAACCATCCCGACGGTCCCCAGCCGGCGTGGACCCCGTATCCCCGCGTCTTCACGATCTCCCCGAACTCCCCGGCTGCCACGCGGTTCCGCACCGCCAGCACGTCAGGGTGGAACCGCCAGCAATGCGCAACCATGAGCCGGGCGCCACCGCGCTGCGCCGCCGCGATCATGGCGTCACACTCGGCCACGCTCACCGCCATCGGCTTCTCGACCAAGACGTGCTTGCCGGCCTCCAGGAGCGCGATGGCCTGCGGGGCGTGCAGGTAGTTGGGCGTGGCCACGATCGCCGCTTCTACGTCCGGGTCGTGGGCCAGCGCCTCCCAATCGGTCGTAACACGGGGGATCTGGAACGTCTCGGCGAATGCCCGGGCGCTCTCCTCACGGTGGTTCGTCACGGCGACGAGTTCGTCTCCGTGGGCCAGCACCCCGCGCGCATGGAACTCCTGGATCCACCCGCAGCCGAACAACGCAACCTTCATCGCTCCCGCCTTTCGAACTCCAGGACGGAGACGCTCACGTGTCCCCTCGCGCCCGGTCACGATCGGCCACCGTCAGCTCGGCGACCGCGAGCAGGCGGAGGCGCCGCTCCAGGCCATCCGACGCCGCCAGATCCCCCCGAAGCCTGGCATGCGCGAACGCATGTTGGAGTTCATCCCAGTCCGTGTCGTCGCCGACGCGTGCATCCATGAGGCCGCGGAACGTCTCGAACGCACCCAGGTAGTCGGCCGGGGGTTCACCGGCGACCACCATGTCGGTGCGCGTGTCGCCTACCTCGGCCACATACCGGATGATGTCGCCGTCGGCGACCCAAGGCTCGACGGCGCCGGCCATCGTGATCCGGCTGAGCCGGCGGCCACGGACGGGCGCCGTGAAGGTGCCGTCGTCGGCCGACGTCAGGACCAGCGCGTCACCCCATGCAGCGACCGCAGCGAGGCGCCCGGTGAAGGCGAGCCCGCCGAACCGGGCGCACCCGCCGAGGATCGCCGAGACGACCTCACCGGAGCCGCCATCCACCTGCGCGGCCGACACCGCCGGCCCATCCAGCGCGAACCCGATCCCCGCCTCCGGACCACCGCGCCAACGGACCGTGCCCTCCGCCCGCGCCTGCGTGCGATTCACGAGTACGAGGAACACATCATCGGCGCCGTCGGTCGCATATCGGACGGACGCATCGACGCCCGGGACATTCGTCCAGGCCCAGCGGAGGCCGGGGTCGGTCGGAGTGGGATCTCCCGGCTCGAGGACGTGCCTGTACCCAGCCTCCCAACCCTCGGGCGCGGATCGCGGATCCACCACGTCGAACTCGATCTGGCCGCGCACGAGCGCCTGAGCCTGCTCCTGCGAGCGACGGCCGGTGTTCATGGCGCGAACCTCCTCCCCGAACGGATCGCCTTCCGGCCAGCCGGCTCCATCCACCTCTGCCCACGTCGCCGCGTGCTCGGGATCGCGACGGTAGACGAGCGCGACGTCGGCCGGTACCCGCGAGGTCGCCAGGCGCTCGCCCCCGGCCCGCTGCCACGCGAACAGGGACTTGCCGTTCCAGAACCGGCGTTCGACCTCGCCGTCGGCGCGTACAGGAGCCTCGCTCGCCCAACGCGGATAGGAGCCGACATCGGGCGCATCGAAGGGAACCTGATGAAGCACGTACACGCAGAACGCGTCGGCGCCGCCGATGAGCGGCGCCTGCAGGTACAGGTCCGCCACCGCCGAGATCTCCGGCAACAACACCGGGCGGCCGGGCGAAAGCGAGCGCACCAGCCTGGGCCGCCACCAGCAGTAGTGCACGTACTCCTCGAACGAGTAGCCGTACTCCCCGTGAAGGAAGAAGGGATCGCGAAGATCCTCGGCGTAGACGTTCGAGCCGAGCCAGCCGGTCGCCTGGGCCAGCATGCCCATGTCGGCCACCATCGGCCCGATCTCCCAGCGGCCGCAGCACATGTCGTGGAACAGCGGCGCGGTGATCCCTCGTTCGCGCAGCATGTTCGCGAAGGTCGCGACGGCTCCCACCATCTGCTCGTCGGCGAACCGATCCAGTTCGACGAACGGCGCGAGCTCCTCGTGAGAGGCCGGGGGCGGTGAGGGCCACGCGCCCGGCATCGGGGCGGGACGGTCCCAGGGGTCGTTGTAGTCGGCTCGGTTCGGGGACGGCGGATCCATCTCGTAGGACCAGAACCCGTCTCCCGGGCACTCGTTGTCCACCTGCACGGCGGTGAGGAACCCAGCGGACTGTGCGTCCAGAAGGATCGGCGTCACGGCATCGAACCAGCGCCCGACCTTCTCGACATAGATCGGATGCCGCACGCTGCACCGCGAGACGTGGGAATCCGAGTGCGGGAACGGGTCGCCGTTCCAACGGCGCGCAAGCGTCTCCGGATAGCGCTCCGGCATCCACAGCGGCACGCCGCCGCCCAGCAGCTCGGCATCCACGAACGGCCCCGGCTTCGCCAGGAACCGGAAACCGAACGCACGCACCAGATCGACGAACCCGGCCAGATCTCGGCGCTCATCGGTTTCGCCGGTCAGATCGACGCGCCCCTCCTCCGGCTCGTGGAAGCCCCACGGGATGTAGGTCGAGATCGTGTCCGCGCCGAACTGCCCGGCCCGAAGGAGCATCAACTCCCAGAGATCGCGCGGGACGCGGAAGTAGTGGATCTCAGCGGCCCGGAATGCCATCACCTACCCCTTCACCCCGGTCAGCGTGACCCCTTCGATGAACGCCTTCTGCGCGAAGATGAACAGGATGATCACCGGCACCATGAAGATCACCGAGGCCGCCATCTGCAGGTTCCAAAGCGTTCCCCGGTGGTGCGTGGTGAACTGCGAGAGCCCGACGGACAGGGTGTAGATGTTCTGATTCCCACCGGCGTACAAGAGCGGGTTGAAGAAGTCGTTCCAGCAGAAGAGGAACTGGAACAGTCCGACGGCAGCGATCGCCGGCTTCGCGAGCTTGACCACGACGTTCCACATGATCTGCCACTCGTTCGCGCCGTCGACGCGGGCGGCGTCCACCAGGTCTTCGGGGATCGTCAGGAAGAACTGGCGCAGCAGGAAGATCGAGAACGCGTCGCCGAAGAACGCCGGCACCACGAGCGGCTTCAACGTGCTGATCCAATGGAGCTTGACGAACAAGACGAACAGCGGCACGATCGTGACCTGGCTGGGCAGCATCATCGTGGCGATCACAAGGATGAAGACGGCGCCGCGGCCACGCCAGCGCATCCGCGAAAGGGCGTACGCGACCGGTACCGAGGACAGCACAACCCCGACGGTCGCGAGCACGGCGTACTGGACCGTCACCCACGTGTAGCGCAAGATCGGTTCCAGCCGGAAAACGTCCGTGTAGTTCCCCCAGGCGAACGGGTGCGGCCACATGTCGCGCGTCAAAGCCTGCTGCCGCGTCATCAGCGACGTCAGCACGACGAACACGAACGGCATGACGAAGACGATGGTGAAGAACAGCGCGACGGAATGCCTCGCGACGGCATGGAGCACTCTCCGGCGACGACCCTCGGCCGTCAGCCGCCGCGAGGCGATCACTCGCGTGGTGGCAGCCATCTAACGGAACCCGCCTTGGTAGAACACCCAGCGGCTGGATGTCTTGATCATCACGGCCGTGCACGCCATCACGATGGCGAACAGCACCCACGCCATCGCCGAGGCGTACCCCAGGTGGAACGCCTCGAACCCCTGTTGGTAGAGCCAGATCGTGTAGAAGAGCGTCGACCCGTTCGGGTAGCCGAGCGCCCCGGCCCCGCCGGACCCCAGGCTCACGACGTAGGCCTCCGTGAAGTACTGGAAGCCATAGATGATCCCGATGACGCCCGAGAAGAAGATGACGGGGCTGATCATCGGGAGCGTGATCAAACGGAACTTCTGCCAGGCGCTCGCGCCTTCGATGTCCGCGGCCTCGTACAGCTGCGTCGGAACATCCAAGAGCGCGGCCAGGAAGATGATCATCGCCTCCCCGACACCCCACAGACCCAGCAGGAGCAACCCGGGCTTCGACCAGTTCGCATCCTGGAACCAGCTGGGACTGGGGATATGGAGGAACCGCAGGATGGTGTCGACCGGCCCTCCGTGGTTGAGGATGAACAGGAACGACAATGCCGCCGCCACCGCCGGCACCATCGTGGGCAGGAAGAAGATCGTCCGATAGAAGCCGCGTCCTCGCCGTGGCAGCGTGAGCGCCCACGCCAAGGTCAGGGCGAAGAGGATGTTGAGCGGCGTGCCGATGGCAACGATCCAGATCGTGTTCTTGAGGGACTTCCAGAACAATTGATCGCCCATCATGTGCCGGTAGTTGAGGAGTCCTGCCCACTGGGGAGCCTGGAGCACCCCGTCGTACCTGGTGAACGAGAAGTACAGACTCGCCAGCATGGGGTACACGTAGAACCACACGAACCCGATGATCCAAGGGGATAGGAACGCCGCGACGACCAGGTAGGAACGTATGGCCCGCCGGCGGCGGAGCTTCTGCCGCTCCGCCGCCCGTGTCTGCGTCACAGCCGACACGTTCTGCCCCTAACCAAGTTGGAACTGCTGATCGATCTGGCTCGCAACGTTCGTCAGACCCTTCTGAAGATCCGGGACCTTCCCCGCCTCCCAGTCGTCGATGAAGGAACCCCACAGATCACTGTCCGTCTGGCCGATGACGGTCAGCGGTTTGAAGGCGGACTTCGGGTTGGCGAAGATATCCAGGAAGGGCTTGAAGTACGGATCGTTGCTCAGCACCGGGTCTTTCAGGGCGGCAAAGGTTGTGGGGACGTTGCCCAGCGTTTCCGCAAGCTTCATCTCCGCCCCGGTGTCGGTGGCCAAGTACTTCAGCAGCAACCACGCCTCCGCCGGGTGTGGAGCGTTGGTCGGGATGCCGATCACGTCACCGCCGATCTGGCCGGCGCCGTAGGCCGACGCGTTCGCATCCGCAACCGGGAACGGCGCGGTCGCGTAGCCGACCTTCGACTTGTCGTCCCGGATGAACGCCGTTCGCCATTCCCCGTCCAACGCCATCGCTATCTGGCCGCTCTCGAACCCTTGTGCCGGTGACCACTCGGAGTTGGGACCGCCCAGCGAGGAGAAGAAGTCCTGGAGCTTGCTGTACCCGTCCGGACCGTAGACATTCGCGATGAAGTCCTTCTGCCACTGCAAGAGACTCGCCCACGTTGGATCGGTCGCGAACGCCGACTTCCCACTCGAGTCGTACCACTGGCTTCCGCTGTAGACGCCGTTGTAGAGTGCACCGCTCTCGTAGAAGGCGCCGAGCGGCACGTATCCCGCAACCTTGATCGAGCCATCGGTGTTGTACGTGGTCAGCTGCTTCGCATAGGTCTCCAGCTGCGAGAGGGTCTTCGGAGGCGCGGTGAGGCGCGCCTGCTGGAACAGGTCCGTGTTGTAGTAGAGGCCGTAGGCATCGGAAAGCACCGGAAGCGTGCACTGGTTCCCTTTGTAGCTGGTGTACCGGAGGGCCTGGGGCGGGATGATCGAGGCAAGATCCAACCCGTCTTGCTGAACGAACGGGGTCAGATCCTTGTACGCGCCGCTGTCGCAGAACTTCGCGACGTTATCGGGTCCAGCGCTGATCGCGATGTCCGGCGACGTCCCAGTGTTCACCGCGCGAAGGAAGTCCTGGTCGGACTTCGCCGGCGTGGACGTCACGGTGATCCACGGATACTTGGCGTGGAAGTCATCCAGGACGGACTTGTATTGGTCGAATTCCCTGGCCGAGTAGAAGCTCCACACGTTGATGGTCACAGGAGTGTGTGAGGCGCCGCTCGCCGTATCGACCGCGCTCACGCCGGTGGATGTGCCACCCCCCGCCGTGCATGCCGAAAGGACCATCATCCCGGCGGCCACTATCGCTACCCCTATCCGTTTCATGGTTCCACCCTTTCTACTGCGCCTCGTGACGCGTGTGTACCACAGAGTCGGTTCACGATGCGACGCCCCTGCCGTCGCCGGTTCGTTCGAACAGCCTGTCTTGGGCCGCATCCAGCGCCATGGAGACGGCGCCGTGAAGTTCGGCGTCGGCGCCGAGCGCGGACACCTCGATCCGCGGGGTGAACGGGCTGAGCGCGCGGAGTTCCTGCTTCAATGGCGCCAGGAGCAAGTCACCGTTGCGCCCAACCCCTCCACCAAGGATCACAAGTTCCGGATCGACAACGGGGACGATGGCGGCAACAGCCAATGCGATCCGCCGAGCGACCACCGCGACCACGTCGGCCGCGACCACGTCACCGCGGCGGGCCGCGTCGAATACCGCCTTCGGTGTCAGCCGGCCGCGCATCCCGGCGGCGCGCGCCGCGCCAACCACGCCCTCGGCTCCGAGCGAGGCCTCAAGCGCGCCGCGCCGCAGGTTCGCCGGCTCATGCGGATCAGCGGTCGCGATCGGCATGTACGCGACCTCGCCGGCGGCACCGGTCGCGCCACGATAAAGCTCCCCATGAAGCACGAGCCCCAGTCCGACACCGGTCCCTACGTGCAGGTACGCGAAGTTGTCCACGTCCCTGCCGAGCCCATGCCACCGCTCACCGATCGTGGCCAGATTCACGTCGTTCTCGAACCTCATGGGTACACCAAGGGCGGCTCGGAGATCGTCGAACACCCCTTGGCGGCCCCAACCAGGAAGATTGTGGGCCAGCGCCAGGTGCCCGGTGGATGGCTCGAAGACGCCGGGGCTGCCGACGACGACGTAGGTGACCTTGCGGGCGGGAACCCCGGCGTCGGCGGCGAGCGCGTGGGCCATCTCCGCCACCTGGCGGATGAGCGCTGTCGCGCCGGAAGCGTGCGCCGCTTCATCGGCTCGCGCCGCGATCTGACCGGTGAGGTCCGCCATCGCACCACGCACGCGGTCGGCGCCCACGTCCAGCCCGACCACCCAGCCCGCGCGCGCGTTCAGTTCGTACAGAACGGCCGTTGGCCCTTTGCCACCAGAGCTGCGGCCGGCCGCGCGGACAAGCTTCGCGGCCTCGAGGGAGGAGAGCGCCTGAGAGACGGTCGGCTTGGACAGTCCTGAGTCGCGCGACAACTGCGCTCTGGACACGGGACCACGCTCGCGGATGAACTCCAGGACGGATCGCTCATTCATCGCACGCAGCAGGCTGGGGGTCCCAGCCGCGAACCGCTGCCCCCCCGTGGCGCCGATGGCCCCCGCCTTCCCTGCCGATCCGGAGATTAAGGAAACTTTCCTAACTGAATGGGCGGATGTTACGCTCGCGTGGTTGGCTCGGTCAAGGCGGCCGCACATCGCGCCTACGAAGGAGACGAGGTAGCCATGGCAACGCTCGCGATCAACGGTGGCATGCCGGTTCGGTCCACGCGGTACCCGGCGTGGCCCGAGGAGAACGACGAGGAGTACGTCGAGGCCGTCGCAGAGGTCGTCCGCAGCGGCGAGTGGGGCGGGTTCCCGGAGCCGGGCCGCAAAGCCGGCGAGTTCGAGGCCGCGTTCGCCGCGTACCAGGGCGCACGCCACGGCATCCTCATGATGAACGGTACGGTGACCATGGAGGTCGCGTGCAAGGCGCTCGGGATCGGCTGGGGCGACGAGGTCATCATCCCCGCACTCACGTTCGCCGCCACGGCCTACGCTCCGATGGCGGCCGGGGCGCTCCCTGTGATCGTGGACGTTACCCGCGAGACCTGGACGATCGATCCGGCGCTGGTCGAAGCTGCCATCACGTCGCGGACGAAGGCAATCATCCCCGTTCACCTCGGCCATCAGGTGGCCGACATGGACGCGCTCACCGCCATCGCGACCAAGCACGGCCTGGCCATCATCGAGGATTGCGCGCACGCGCACGGCCAGCAGTGGAACGGCAAGGGCGCAGGTTGCATCGGCGATTTCGGTTCGTTCAGCCATCAGTCCTCCAAGATCCTGACGTCGGGCGAGGGCGGCACGCTGCTCACGAGCGACGACACGTTGGCGATGGCGGCGCACTCGATCATCGATTGCGGCCGCCCGAAGGACGCCGACGAGAAGAGCTACACCTTCGGCGCCAACTACCGGCTCTCCGAACTCAACGCGGCGCTCCTGGTGGTCGCGATGACGCGGTTCCCGGCGCAACAGGCGCAGCGCGCGCTGGCCGGCAAGGCGTTCGAGGCCATGGCAGCGCAGATCCCGGGGATCCGCGTGATGCCGCACGATCCACGCGTCACGCGCTGGAGCTTCTACAACTACATCCTGGCCATGGACCCGGATGCGTTCGCCGGCCGGACGAACGAGATGGTCTGCGCGGCGATGGAGGCCGAAGGCATCGAAGCCGAGGTTCAGTACCCGTCGATGAACCGCTACGACCTGTTCCAGCCCTCGCTCTCGCGGCTGCCTGTCGCCGTCGAGTACGCAGACCGTCTGGACCCTTCGAAGATGTCGTTCCCGGTCGCGGAAGCGGCCGGCCAGCGCGAGTCCATCTACTTCATGGAGACGACGTTCCGCGACGGCAACCAGGGGATCCAAGACGCGGCCGAGGCCCTGGCGAAGATCCAAGCCAACGCCGACGAACTCCCCCAGCTGTGACAGTCACGCCGTGGTGACGCTTCGCCCGGTCGACGATTCGAACCGAGAGGCGCAGCAGTCACTGAGTTCCCGCTTCAGGTCGGTCTTGGTCACCGTCATGACAACCACCCCCACGTCCTAGGGTGGCGTCGGGGGACGGACCCGGCTCGGGTCGTTGGACCCTGAGCCGACGGGCCGGCCCGAGCCGGGGCGGGCCTAGGGGAAGAAACGCGGGAGATGCGGGCGGTTCTGTTCGAGCAGGGCGTCCAGGAGGGGGGCGGCGACCTCGTAGTCGCCCACGAGCGGGTTCGCCATCAGGGCGATGAGGGCGTCGTTCCGGCTGCCGGACATGGCCGCGCGTGAGGTGAGGAGTTCGTAGGCCTTGGCGTGCTGGACAAGACCGAGCATCTCGGGCGCTAGCGGCTCCGTGGGGAGCGGGTGCGCGCCGTCCTGGTCGATCCGCGCCGAAACCTCGACCACCGCTTCACCCGGGAGGTTGGGGATCGCGCCGTCGTTGCGGACGTTCACGACCTGGACATCGCCGGTCCCCGCGTGCAGCGAGGCGATGAGCGCCGCCGCCGCGTCGCTGTAGAACGCGCCGCCCCGCTCCTCAAGGAGCTTGGGCTTGGTATCCAGGGTCGGGTCCTTGTACAGCTCCAGCAGGCCGGCCTCGATCTCCATGACCTCCTGCGCGCGGATGTGGCCGCCGCGCAGTTCCTCCATGACGCGGCCGGTCATGTAGTAGTAGCGGAGGTAGCCGGACGGGAGCGCGCGAAGGAGTTGGATCAGCTCGGACGGGATCTCCTCAGCGTACTCCTTGCGGTAGTCGGCGAACTCCGCGGCGTCCAGAAGGTCGGGCAGGCGGTCGACCCCATCGACCAACACCTTGCGTTCCCACGTGAGGTGGTTGAGCCCGACGTGATCCAGCTGGACCCGATCTGGCGTCACCCCGAACAGCTTCGCGAACTCGCGCTGGAACCCGATCGCCACATTGCATAACCCGAGCGCGCGGTGACCGTGATCGAGCAGCGCCTGCGTCACGAGTCCCGTGGGATTCGTGAAGTCGACGAACCACGCGCCCGGGGCGCCGCGCTCTGCGGTCAACTCGGCCAGGCCCAGGATGACCGGCACGGTACGCAGGGCCTTCGCGAACCCGCCGGGCCCGGTCGTTTCCTGCCCGATGCACCCGAACCGAAGCGGGATCGTCTCGTCCTGGTAGCGCGCTTGATTCCCCCCGACCCGAAGCTGGACCACGACGAAGTCGGCGCCTTCGATCGCATCGACCTGATCCAGGGTCTGGCGCACCGTTCCGGACCAGCCGGCCCGACGAGCCATCCGTTCGGCCAGGGCGCCGACGATGCCCAGGCGCTCGGGATCGATGTCGAGCAGGACGAGTTCGTCAACGGGAAGCCGGTCCCCGCGCGTGACGAACCCCTCCACCAATTCCGGCGTGTACGTGCTCCCGGCACCGACAACTGCCACCTTCACACCCATGGTGCCGGCATCGTACACTCCCCGACGTGAAATCGTTAGGAAACTTTCCTGACCCATTCATCGCGGAGAT
>JANXVR010000218.1 GCA_025351565.1 Actinomycetes bacterium | reverse complement strand
GCCGCCGACGCCCGATTCGGCGTCGCCTACGTCCAGGATCTCGCCGGGCCAGATGTCGTCGTGATCGATCGTCCACCGGGCGAAGTGCGCCTACAGGCATCCGGAGAGGCTGCGAACCCCTCGTGGTCACCGACCGGGGATGTCGTCTGGGCTGAGGCACCCGGTCTGCGCATCTGGTCGGCGAAGACGGGCGGTCTGCGCTCCATCCGTTCACCGCAGCGTGGTTCCCTCGTCTTCTCGCCGGTCTTCACAGGCCCCGACGCGATCGTGGCGGCCGTTTCCGCGCCGCCGACCGCAGCCGTCCCCGATGGGGAGTACCTCAGCGATCTCTGGCGATACGATCTACGCAGCCTCGCCTGGACGCAGCTGACGCGCTTCGACGGAGGCGCGACCACCTGGTCGGTGGTCCGGACACCTGTCGTCGGCCCTGCAGGGACCGTGGAATTCGTGCGGGTGACCGGCGATGCCACGGCCACGGCAGCCCTTCGCTTCGAACTGTGGCGGCTGGAGGGCGACCGCGCCGTCCGCGAGTGGATCCTGCCGAGTGAGCGGTATCTGGCCGGGTACCAGGGAGGGGCCCGCCTGTGGAACCTCCCGGATGAGGCGGCCGCAACCTGGCGGATCGCGCGAGAGGAGCCATCGGGGCAACTCACGACGATCGGCTGCGGCGCGGTGCTCGTTGATCCGGCCGACGTGGGTGACCCCGATCGGTCGACGGGGTCTGCGCGGACGGCTCAACCTTCCACCCCGTCGCCGAGCCCGTCCACGAGCCCGTCCACGAGCCCGTCCACGAGCCCGTCCACGAGCCCGTCGCCAAGCGGGCTGGCCATCCTGGTCGGCGACTTCGGACGGCAGCAGGACGCTCAGGCGGCCGCGACATCGATCAGCGACAAGTACGGGCCGACCGCGACCATCCGAGTGATCGACTCGACGACATCACCGACCGCCATCAGGCCGGGGGTATGGGCCGCGGTGCTGTTGCTCACCCCTGGCGCGGACCCCGAGGCTGAGCTAGAGTCCTTCCGTTCTCGGTTGCCGCAGTTCTCCGATTCCAGTTGGGTGGTTGCGCCATGATCGATCGGTCAGCAAGCGGGTTTGTCCGGAAGGTCGTTGGGCTCTCGATCGTGAGCGCCTTCACGGCGTGCAGCATAGGAGGAGGAGGTGGTGGGGGGGAGACATCCTCCCCACCTTCTTCAGCCCCGCCGTCCGTTGCCGCGACAGGTTCCCCGCTTGGTACCGCGGTATGGCTCGCCGGGCTCGGACGGGCGTCCGATCCGAACTCGCTCGACGGCATGTACGCACGCCTCCAACCCGTTCTGGATGCTGCGCTGGAGGTTTCGCCTGGCACGTGTTTCTCAGGCATTCCTGCACCCTTCGACGGCCCGGCGTATCTCGTTGTTGTCGTCGCCGGTTCGAAGGCGGAGCTCGATCAGCTCGTGGCGAAGGCCGGCGAACATCCTCTGTTCGAATCCAAAGCGACAGTCATGTGCCTGGACTGAGGTCCTCTGGCTAGCCGTTGCCAGGCTCATCGGGTGGGCTTCCTGCGGCGTCACCCCATCCTGGCCGGTCTCATCGCGTTGATCCTCGCCTGCTTCACGGTCCTCGGCGCGTGCGCGATCGTGGTGTGGCGGGCGGCGCACGTGGACGGCGCGAGTCAGGTCGGGCAGGTGGACGCGATCATCGTGCTCGGGGCCGCCGAATACGGCGGAACGCCCTCGCCTGTGTTCCAGGGCAGACTCGATCACGCGCTATTGCTGTACCAGCAAGGTCACGCGGCAACGGTGATCGTGCTCGGGGCCAAACAGCCGGGCGACATCACGACGGAAGGGCAAGCCGGCCGGGACTACCTCGTGTCGAAAGGGGTTCCGCCCGCCGCCGCCGTCGCGCTTCCCGTCGGGCATTCGTCGTTCGAGAGCATGCGGGCGGCCGCGAAGTACCTTGCCGACCACCAGATGACCGCGGCGTTCCTGGTCTCGGACCCGTGGCACAACGCGCGGATCGAACGGATGGCGAGCGACCTCGGGTTCCGTGGCTACGGCTCCGCCACGTGGACCTCGGCGGCCAGGAGTCTCGGCACCCGGTTCCAGGGGTACGCGCGCGAGACGTTCGCCTACCTGTACTACCGAGTGTTCGGCCGCTGAGGTTCGGGCGCGCCGTCGTGTCGGTTCCGGCGGCTACGATGACCCGGTGACGAACCCCGGCCGGATGACCCCCCGCGAGCGGACCGAGGAGATCGAAGCATTGACGCTCGCGCCCACCGCCGTCCACGCAGCGGCCTCGAAGGGCCGGGAGCGGGACGAGCCCCAAGACCCTCTCCGGACCGTATTCCAGCGCGATCGCGACCGGATCGTTCACGCCAAGGCGTTCCGGCGGCTCAAGCACAAGACCCAGGTCTTCCTGGCGCCGGAGGGCGACCACTACAGGGTCCGCCTGACCCACACGCTCGACGTGAGTCAGATCGCGCGAACGGCCGCCCGGGCCCTTCGGCTCAATGAGGATCTCACCGAGGCCATAGCGCTCGGTCACGACCTCGGCCACACCCCGTTCGGCCATCTGGGTGAACAGGCGCTCACGCCGCTCCTGGGCCGTCCGTTCCGCCATTCGGAGCAAAGCATCCGCGTCGTCGAGTACCTGGAGAACGGCGGCGCCGGGCTGAACCTCACCTGGGAAGTGCGAGACGGGATCCTGGGCCACCCCTGGTCCATGCCCGCGCCCTCAACGCTCGAAGCCCAGATCGTTCGCTACGCGGACCGGATCGCCTATGTCAACCACGACATGGACGATGCCCTCCGTGCCGGGGTGCTCGCCCCGTCCGAACTCCCGGCCGCGGCGCTCGGCGTCCTGGGTCCCACTCATAGCGCCCGCATCAATGCCTTGGTCACCGATCTGGTGGAGACCAGCCAGGACGCGGCCGAGGTCAGCCTCAGCGCCCCCGTTGCCGACGCCCTGGATCGCCTGCGGGATTTCATGTTCGACCGCGTGTACCTGCGGCCCGACGCCTCCGCGGAGAACGAGAAGGCGGTGCACATGATCCGGGACCTGTTCACCTACTTCCTGGACCATCCCGACCAGATGCCCTCGGACCACGTCCGAGCGCCGGGTGATCTGCCTACCCAGGTTGCCGACTTCGTCGCCGGCATGACGGACCGGTACGCTCTGCGCACCTACGAGCAGCTCTTCCTTCCCCAGAGGTGGCTCCCGTAACGGCGGAGCGGTGATGGCAGGACGGATCCGGCAGGACGACATCGAGCAGGTCAAGGAGCGCACGAACGTGGTGGCGCTGGTCGGTCAGTACCTGAGCCTCAAGAAGTCGGGCCATGACTCCTTGTCTGGCCTGTGCCCGTTCCACCAGGAGAAGACGCCCTCGTTCAGCGTGAGTCCCTCCAAGCAGGTCTTCTACTGCTTCGGCTGCGGGAAGGGCGGCGATGCCATCACCTTCCTCCGCGAACTCGAACACCTCACCTACGTTGAGGCGGTGGAGCGCCTGGCCGAACAGGCCGGGGTCACCCTTCGATACGAGGGTGACTCGCCTGCCGAGCGGCGGGCGGCGCAGCGCCGGGCCGCGCTGGTCAA
>JANXVR010000203.1 GCA_025351565.1 Actinomycetes bacterium | reverse complement strand
GCCTGTCGTCGAACCCGGCCCCCGTGGCCCTACTTGATAACGACATGGTCGCCCGCCACCAAGTCCCCAGGGGTTCGCGATTGGACTTCGATGTAGCCTCCGCCAGACCCACCAGCCTTCACGGCAATATCGCGCGCCTGTCCATCCGAATCGAGCACAGTCACCTCTTGCCCGCCGGCGGGGTTCAGCCACACCGCGGCGATAGGAACAGAAAGCACTCTGGTGGAAGTGATCCTTATGGACATGGAGGCTGTGGCAATCTTCCCCGACAGGCTCGGATCCAGTTGCGTGGACTCAAGCGTCGCGGGGACCTCAGGCTGCCCGTTCGCCCCGGTGCCTGGTGACCCGACTCGAACAACCTTGGCGGCGATGGAATCCGCGACCCCGTCAACCTGGACGCTGCAGTGCTGACCCACCTTGACCACCCCAGCGTCTGACTCCGTGAGGCCGACAACGATCTCGGGAGGGTTCGCGGCCAAGGACACGACCGGTTGCGATCCAGGCGTTCGCCCCAATCCCACGCTTCTACCCACCACAACGGCAGGAAACCTCTTGAGGAACACAACCTCTTCCGCCGGCAGCGAGATACCTTTGCCATCTCCTTGCGGGGGCTGATAGCCGCGACTTCGGTAGAGTTGCCCCAAGGTCGTCTGCGTGCCCTTGTCAAAGACACCAGTTCCCGTCGTCGGAAAGCCAACTGATGTAAGGGCCTCCTGCAGTTGCAACACGTCATTTCCTTTCGAGCCCGCAAGGAGTGTGCGATAGGCGGGAATCGTGCCGAGAAGTGCGATGACTGGCCGTCCCGAGACCTCAGCGACAACCGACCCGCCACTCACGGACGCCCCCTCCTTGAGAGGAGCCCTCGTCACGACCACTCGATCAGCTCCTGGAACGGTGGAGACACTGACCTGCGTCACGCCGGTGATGCTCACTTGACCTCGGGCGGTGACCGTCCGAACTATCGGACGAAGGGCCGCATCAGCCGTTATCACCGAGGGAGACGGGGCAGATGCCTCGGCAGCCGCCTGTGCAGGGGACCTGATGCGCGTCCCCGCCAGGAAGGCGACCGCACTGATGCACAGAACGCCCAGAAGGAGCCCCCCCGTGAGGCGACGCCGATGCCGACGTGGGGTCCCGGATTCACGCCGTGACCCGACTCTTTGAACCCTTTCCGGCTGAGTCGCCCCAGCTACCGTCGTAGGCTCGTTCTCAGAGAACCGTTCAGTCTCGGGGATCGCCTTCAACCTTTCGCCAAGAGAGTCTTCGCGGTCGCTAAAGCTTGTTTCTGCATCTGAGCCCAGGCCAGCAACTCTCCCTGATGATCCTTCTCAAACGTGGCCTCATATGAGTTCCAGCGGGCGTCGGCGATCTTCACCAAGTTCACTTGTTGCCCACATTCCGCATCTGCCGTCGCAATCGAGATCTCGTGTGCGTGCGCGGACGCGTGACTCATCGTCGCGTAGTCATTCGCGACTTCCGTCCTCGGATCGGCCGGCTTGAAGTAGTGGAACCCTTTGTCCGACATGCATGCTCGCCAGGCGGCCAGAGCGTCGAGATAAGCGGGGTCGGCCGCAACGCGACTGTCCACCTCGCTGGCCAGCCCCTCCGCAAGTGTGCCCAGCCTAACGAATTTCTCAAGGTCCGGGTACACCAAGTTGCGCGCTGCTGCCGCACAGCCCGTCATCGGAAACTGCATCTTCTGTCCCGAGTACGAGGTCATCGTGACTCGCGAAGCGTCGTCGCCGGAAAGCGCGAGATCGAAAGCCTTTTGTTCGGTCCGGGCCAAGGTGTTGTAGTACTCGGTCACTGGATCTGCCCCGGAAGGAACCACTAGACCAGGCGCAGCTCCCGGGTCGATGTTCCCGTATCCATGGAGCTTCGCCCCCGCAACGTCATCAAAACCCCATTGGCTGAGGTCTACAGTTTTTTGCGTTTGGACTGTGGCGGAGGGCGGCGGATAGACAAATCCCTTCTTCGCCATACACCTGCGGGTTAGTTCGCTTAGTGCGTCACCCAGTGCCTTCACGCTCGGCTGCGCACCCTGAACAATGCTGTGCGAATCCGCACTCGCACCCGGTTGAGCGCCATGGCACGAGGCTAGAGCGAGGCAAAGGGACGCTGCGACACTGAGAACACCCAAGCGGCGTGCGAACGCGTTTCCCGAGAAGGTCACAAGGCCGCGGG
>JANXVR010000193.1 GCA_025351565.1 Actinomycetes bacterium | reverse complement strand
CCGGGATCGAGCGTCCGGTAGAAGGGGACGAAGGACGCGGTCTGGTCGATCGGTCCTCCCCACGCGTGCGTGAATCGAACGCCCTCAAGCTGTGGGAACAACCACAGGAGGCCGCGCGCGGCCGCTTCCGCGACGTGCCTGTCATGTGTCACCGCACGGCCGATCCGCCCGCCGAACGCGACGCCGCAGGCGCCGCCGCCGATCGCGATCCTGCCATCGTCGGTCTTGCGTAAGTAGTAGAGGAGATCGCGGCCGTCGCCGATCCCGGTGTGATCCGACCACCCGATCTCTTCGAGTCGCTCGGGGATCGGCTCCGTGGCCACCATGTAGTCCACGATGACGCCGAAGCTCCGGCGGAAGCCGGGCCATCCGGCCGCCCACGCGCCGGTTGTAAGGACCACCTGCGGTGCACGAACCCTGCCGCCGGAGGTGGTCACCACCGCGGGGTCGGTGTGCTGGATCCCCGTCACCTCGGTTCGTTCGAAGATGTGGACGCCGCGTTCCAACAGGACCCGGCGCAGCCCTCGGGCCATCCTGGCCGGCTGCACCGTCGCAGAGTCCGCCAAGAACGTCCCCCCGACGAACCGGGGCGAATCCGCAAGCGCCCGCGCTTCCACGGCGCTGAGCGGCTGCATGCGATCCGCCAACCCCATCCGGGCGCAGTAGCCAGCGGCATCGGAGGACGCCACGCCGCCTTGCCAGGTGCCGGCGCGGGCGGCCACCACCCCGTCGTGATGGAACCACGCATCGACCTGGTTCGCCGCCAACCAGGCGCCGATCTGCGCGACGGAGTCGGCGACGACCGTCGCGTAGCGGATCCCCTCGTCCCGGCCGAACAACCGGCAGAGGCTTTCCAGATCCCACCAGGAGGGCGAGATGAACCCGCCGTTGCGCCCGCTGGCCCCGCCGCCGCAGATGTCTTGTTCCAGGAGCACCACGCGGAGACTGGGATCTCGTTCGGTCAGCTCGACCGCGGTCCAGAGCCCGGCGAACCCACCGCCGACGACGCACACGTCCGCCGAGATGGCCGACTCCAGGGGTGGGCAGGGGGCGCCGGGTTCGTTCGCGAGCGCCTCCTGCAGCCAGAACGACCGGGCCGAACCAGGATCGGGCATGTCGACAGGAGCCAGTGGGCGAGGGCTCACGCGGGCACCCGCCTGCCGCGCCGCCGCACAAGGGCCTTAAGCAGAACCCGCCCGGCACCCAGGTAGAGCAACGAGAACCCGCTCCCCACCAGCAGGAACGTACCCAGCTCCCACCCTGTCGGCGAGCCCACGACCCATGATCGAACGAGGATCCCGACGGGCGCTGCCACGGCCCAGGTCAGGGTTAGCGCAACCCAAGACCGCCTTCGATACGTTCCGACTACGACGGCTGAGAGCGCCCAAGCCGCACCCAGCGGCACCAGGTTCCTTACCACGACGACCACGATCCCGGCGTCGTGGTGCGACGCCGCCCCGGTGACGACGAACGCTGTCAGGGCACACGCGTCCGTGACCATGAGTGCCCGGGCTGAAGGATCCCGCGTGGCGGTTGTCTCGCGGCGCTGTTCCATCCGCCCATGCTCCCATCGCGGACCGTCCCTTGACGAGCGTGCAAGGATGAGCGCATCCCATGGCCGGGACACCGCACCACCTCGCGCGCGTCCGCGCGGCGCTCGCCCTCGGCATCGCCGCGCTCCTGGCGGCGTGCAACGGCGGGCCCGCTCCTACGCCCCTCCCCTCAACACCGGCCGCGTTCGCGATCACGGTCAACGGCGAGAACCGGACCGTGGCGCCGGGAACCACGCTGCGGTCACTCCACCTGCACCCGCAGCCCGGGCGGCTCCTCTCCATCACCGGAGACGTCCTCGAGCACGGCGCCTTCCCGGGACATATCGCACTGAACGCCGACCCGCACCCAGCTCCAGGCGCCCCGCTCCACGTCGGAGATGCCGTCAAGGTGATCGATGCCGCCGACCACACGGAGGGGCTTCGCCGCCGGTCCCACCTGACCAAGCCGCGTCTGGGTGATCCCGAGACCACGCTCACGAGCTACCCGATGCGACGTGTGACCACGATCGGCCGCGTATCGGGCACGGTCTCGTCCATCACGTACCGCCCGGTTGGTCACCCGACGCCCCCGCCGCAGGTGGCATTGTCGTTCGACGATGGACCGTGGCCGGTGAGCACCGTGCATGTCCTCAAGATCCTCAAGCACTACCGGGTGCCGGCGACGTTCTGCATGGTGGGGTATGAGGTTGCGCGGTACCCGTCGCTGGTCCAGGCGGTGAAGAAGGCGGGCATGACCATCTGCAACCACTCGTGGGATCACCCGCTCAACCCGGCGCTGGCCGATCTCACGCCCCAACATCTGCACGATGAGTTGTCGCGAACCAACGACGCGCTGACCGCGCTCGGCATCCAACCGACCCTCTTCCGTCCCCCCGGCGGCAGCGTGAGCGATGCCGTCACGCAGGAGGCGAGGGATCAGGGCATGCGTGTCGTCTTGTGGAGCGTCGACCCTCAGGATTGGAAGGCGAGCCTCACCACCAAGCAGGTCGCCCAGCGGGTCCTGTCCCACGTGCAGGCGGGGTCGATCGTGCTCCTCCACGATGGTGGGGGCGACGCCGCCCATACGATCAAGGCCCTCCCGGCGATCATCAAAGGGATCCGGAAGATGGGCTTTGAACTGGTGGCCATCCCGGCCCTGCCGGCCGGTTAGCCCGGCTCCCGGGCTCGACGCGGCCCTCCGGTCGTACGCTGACTGCCATGCATCCCACCGTCGCGCTCTTCGAGGAAAGCCCCTGCCCCGCATCCCGCTCGGTCCAACGATGACGCCCGGCATCGGTGCCCGCCGCGACGCCGTCCTGGATGAACTCAACGCGGTGGCCGACCCGACCCGCAAACCCGGGATGGCCCGCGTCGGGATCAACATCGAACGCGCCATCGGTGTGAGCATCCCCGACTGCCGGTCGATCGCAGCGTCCCATCACGACGATCATGCGTTGGCGCTGGCGCTCTGGAAGACCGGCATCCACGAGGCGCGTATCACCGCCGCCATGATCGATCGGATCGACGACGTGACCGACGAGCAGATGGAGACCTGGGTTGAGGACTTCGACTCATGGGATGTCTGCGATCAGGTGTGCCTCAATCTGTTCAGCAAGACGGCGTCGGCACTCTCGACCGCGCGCCGATGGTGCGCGCGCGACGAGGAGTTCGTGAAGCGTGCCGGCTACTCCATGATCGCCGAACGAGCCGCGTCGGGGGTGGGCGTCTCGGATGCGGAGCTCCTCCGCCAGCTCCCGCTCATCCGCCGGGGTGCGACGGACGAGCGGAACTACGTGAAGAAGGCGGTGAGCTGGTCGCTCAGGCAGATAGGGAAGCGCAATATCTCCCTCAACCAGGCCGCCATCGAAGAGGCCGAGCGCATCGCGGCCATCGACAGCAAGGCCGCTCGCTGGGTCGCAACCGACGCCCTCCGGGAACTCCGCTCGGACGAGGTGCAGGCCAGGCTCCGCGCCAAGGGTTGAGCTGGAAGAAAGAGAGCGGGAGGGGCGCGGGCACCCTCCCCTCCCGCGCCGGACCCTAGGCGGGCGAGTCGGCGGGTTCTTGGGCGGGCGAAGCCGCCGTGGCGGCCCTGTCGTGGCCTTCCACATCGATCTTCGGCAGCCACTCGAGCCACTTCGGCAGATACCAGTTGCGGTCACCCAGCAACCGCATCGTCGACGGGACCAGGATGGAGCGGACGATCGTCGCGTCCATGAACACCGCGACCGCCAGGCCGAAACCCATCTCCTGCAACGACGTCAGACGTCCCGACGCGAACCCGGCGAACACCGCCACCATGATGACCGCGGCGCCGGTGATGATCCCACCGGTGGTCCGCAACCCATAGGCGACCGCCTCCGCGTTGTCATGCGTCTTGTCGTACTCCTCGCGGATCCGCGTCAACAGGAACACGTGGTAGTCCATCGAGAGCCCGAACAAGATCGAGAACAGGAACAGCGGCAGCCACGCCTCGATCGCGTCGACCTGCTGGAACCCGAGCCAGTGCGCGATCGTCGCCGCCCACCCTGGGCCGCCCTTCTGGAAGATCAACACGATGAGTCCGTACGCCGCGCCCACCGACAGCAGGTTCATGACGATCGCCTTGGCCGGCACCACGAGCGAGCGGAACACCACCGTCAGCAGGATGAACGACAGCATCAGCACCACCAGGATGATCAACGGCGTGTAGTTCGCTGATATGTCGAAGAAGTCTTTCACGAACGCCGTATCGCCGCCCACGAGAACGTTCGCGCCCGTTCCGTCGAACGCCTTCGGGATGTAGTTGGAACGCAGATCCGCGATGGTGTTCACGGCGGTCTCGCTCTGCGGGTCTGTCGCAGCGCCGGCGAGCGGGATCTCCACCAGCGCCACCGAGCCATCTTTGCTCACCTTTGGATCCGTCGGTACTCCGAAGTTGGGATCGGTGGAGATGGACGACTCAAGCGATGCCACGGCCGTGTCGAACGGGGGAAGCAACCGGGCAGCGGTACCCGATGATGTCGCCGGCGTCCCGACACCGGGCGCCTCGATCGCGATCCTGGCGCTGGCTTGGGACCCGGATGCCGGGAAGTCCTTGACGATGATGTTGAACGCCTGCTTGGACTGTGCGGAGTCGGGGAGCGTGGCGATGCCCGAGAGTCCGGTCTTGATCCCCATGCCGGAGTCGTTCGGATGGCCCTGGAACCAGTACGGCATGGACAAGGCGACCATGAACGTCCCTGCAAGTATCAGGAACACGACCGGGCGGCCCATGACCGTGCGCGTCGCCCGGTCCCAGAAGCCGCCGGGACGGCCATGTTCGGTGTTGCGGTTCTTCCCGAGGATGCGCCCGGCATTGATCTTGTCGCCGAGCAGCGAGAGGATCGCCGGCAGGAGCGTCATCGAAGCCGCCACCGACACCAGGACGACGATGATGGCGCCTCCCGCCAGGCTCCGGAAGATTGTCGTCGGCACCAGCAGCATCCCGGCGAGCGCCAGCACGACGGTCATCCCGCTGAAGAACACCGCCCGGTTCGCCGTCGCACCCGACGCGGCGATCGCCTCGAGTTTCTCCCGGCCCCTCTGCCGCTCCTCGCGATACCGCGACACGATGAAGAGCGAGTAGTCGATCCCAACCGCGAGACCCATCATCGAGATGAGGTTCGGCGTGAAGAAGCTGAACGACCAGATCTGGCCGAACAGGCCTACGACCCCCACCGTCACGACGATGGCGAAGATGCCCATGATGATGGGGGTGACCCCCGCGACCACAGCGCTGAACACGATGATCAACACGATGATCGCGGCTAGGATCCCGATCCCCTCACCGAACCTGAGATCCTCCTCCGAGATGGTCTTGAAGTCGGCGTTCGAACTGGCCTGGCCCAGCATGTAGACGGTGATCCCATCCTTCGCGGCATTGAGCTTGGTCCGGAGCGCGGCAACCTGGGGGAAATCCTTCGTGACTTGGTCGATGCTGCCAGCGTAGGTCGCGGTGAACTGCACCGCCGTTCCGTTCGTCGAGACGCTGAACGCCGGAATCGCAGCGGGGGCCGAGGTCGAAGGAGCCGGGGTCGAAGGGTCCGGAGCCGAGTAAGCGGAAGCGGGCAGGGTCTTGAAAACGGCGGGTTCGAGCGCATGCAGACCTGCGAGCAAGTCGTTCACCCGTTTCACGAATGCGGGATCGGAGGCAGCCGCCGGCTGAGCCCCCGCCACGACGAACGTTTCGGTCACGGCGTCCGTCGTGAGCTTCTTCTGGTCCAGGATCGTCTTGGCCTGCTTGGCCTCCGGGTTGTTCGTGAAGTTGAATCCCGTGGTGAGCGCTGGGGCCAGAAGGGTTGAGGCACTGGCGATGCCCCCGACCAGGATGAGGAGCCAGATCCCGAGTGTTCTCCCGGGGTGGCGGCTACTGGCTCTGGCGATCGATTCAGGATTCAACTTCATGCGTGGCCCCCCCTGCTTCCGGTTCTGTCGACGCTCTTGACGTACGATGTATGCTTACGTTGTACGGGACCATATATGTACACCGTAAGCGTGTCAACCGGAGCCGACCATGACGCAAGCCGAGCTCAGCCCAAAGATCCGCGGCAAGCTGACCCGTGAGCGCGTCATCGACGCCGCGCTTGAACTGATGGATGCGCAAGGGCTCGGGGCCGTCACCATGCGGGCCGTGGCCCGCGACCTCGGCGTCGAGGCCATGTCGCTCTATAACCACGTCCACGACAAGGAAGACCTCATGGACGGGGTTATCGAGCGGGTGATGGAAGGGTTCCGCCGTCCGGAACCCCGCGAAGAGTGGTTGGAAGCGGCGCGTGACGCCGGCCGGGAGTGGCGCAGGCTCCTGAAGGCCCACCCCTCGATGATCCAGCTGCTGGCGGAGCATTCGAAGCCCATGACCACGACGGCCACGCTGGAATGCATGGAATGCGCTCTCTCCCCCATGATCCGGGCCGGTCTCACGCCGCGAGAGGCCGCCGACGCGTTCCAGACGTTCGGTGGGTACATCTTCGGGTTCGTGCTCATGGAGACGAGGGGGACATTCGGGGGGCCCGAGAGCGGCGATAGCACCCCGGGGTCACCTAGCGCACTGGTTCCCGATGTCGGTCGTCTCCCGAACGTCGCGGCTGTGTTCCCCGAGATGTGCGTCACCGAACCCGACGCTCAGTTCGAATTCGGACTGGATCTACTGCTAGCCGGGCTCCAGGCAAAGGTTGCCGGGAGAGGCTGACTCGGGAACCGGCTGGTGGCCCCTCGGCGTCACACCGCGGTCCCCGGCGCCCCGGCGTCGCCCGCGAACAGGAGGACCCGATGAAGCGAACGTTCCTGGCAGCAGCGATGGCCCTCGGCCTCCTCGCAGCCGCGTGTGCCAACTCCTCGAGCGCGGGTCCCGGCGATGGAGCTAGCAGCAGGTCCTACCCCACCACTCCCGATCAGGTCGTGGTGCGGATCTCAACCGGCGGCGGCTTCGTCGCTCCGTCCTACTCGATCCGGCAGCTCCCGCAGTTCTCGCTCATGGGCGACGGGAACGCCATCACACCGGGCGCCATCGCCGAGATCTATCCGGGTCCCGCGATCGCCCCGCTCTTCTCCCAGCAGATCACGCCCGACGGGATCCAGGCCATCCTTTCGCTCGCAGAGACCGACGGGCTCTTCGCCCCCAGCCGCGACTACACGGACATGGGGAGCGTCGGCATCGCCGACGCGCCGACCACCACCATCACGATCGTGGCCGACGGGCAGACGCATGCCTTCAACTTCTACGCCCTCGGTGAACTGGGACAGAAGAAGCCTGATCAGATGAGCCAGCAGGAGTTCGACGCCCGCACCAAGGCCCAGGACTTCGCGACGAAGACCGGGGATCTGAGCTGGCTCCCCGCCGCTTCCTCCGGGCAGGCCATCCCGTTCGTTCCTTCGGCCGTTCGGGTGTTCGTGAGCGACTACACGCCCGACCCAACCGTGACCGAGCCGGCGATCGCGTGGCCACTCGCGGTCGGGCTCGCCGGCTTCGGTGACCCCACAACGGGCGCGGTTGCGGGCGGCGGCCTGAACACGAACAACGGCCTCCCCTCCCGGTGCGGGACGGTCACGGGAGCGGACCTGACAACGCTGCTGCCGCTGATCAACCACGCGAACGAACTCAGCCCGTGGAAGAGCAACGGCAAGGAGTACGGCCTCTTGTTCCGGCCCCTGCTCCCGGACGAGTCAGGCTGCTGAGCCTCTCAGGGGGCTATACCCCCATCACCCGTTCAAGGTTCCGGGCCGGGACGCCGATGTACATCGCACGACCTAGAAGGCAGGTACCAGCCCGTGCCCGACGAGCAGCCGCCCCCTTCCGCTGTCCCTGAGGGGTTCTTCACAACCGGAGGCAGCACCAGCGACCTGGATAGAGATGCGCTAGAGGCACGGTTCCTCGACCTCGAATCCCGCTATCGAGGATTGATCGATCACCTGCCGGCCATCGTGTACATCGACCTCGCCGAACGGCAGATGGCTACCGCATATGTGAGTCCGCAGATCGAAGACCTCTTGGGCATCACGCCTCAGGAGTACTGCGCCGACGCGAACCTCTGGGCTTCGGTCATGCACCCCGACGATCGCGACGGCGCGATCGAGGCCTACAAGACAGGCGCCGCTGGCTCGCAGCCGTTCACGTTCGAATATCGGTTGATCGCGCGTGACGGGCGGACCGTGTGGTTCAGCGACAGTGCCATCGTGATCAACGACGAGAACGGACGCTCTCTCTACATCCAGGGCGTCATGCTCGATATCACCGATCGCAAGGCGGCCGAGGAGGAGATCTCGTTCTTAGCGTTCCACGACAAGCTCACCGGCCTGGCGAATCGCGCGATGTTCGACGAGATGCTGGACCTGGCACTGGCCCGAGCCCGGCGAACCGAACGCGGTGCCGCCGTGATCTCACTGGATCTGGACAACTTCAAGCTCATCGACGATTCGTTCGGGCACGAGTCGGCTAACACGCTGCTGGTCGAGCTCGCGGAGCGCCTCCGTGAGGCGACGCGGGACACCGATCTGGTCGCGCGTGCCGGTGGCGACGAATTCCTGGTGCTGTTGTCCGACATCGACCCCGCGCCGCCGGTTCCGGGCGGTGCCGATGGAGCGAGCGTCGCCTCCGAGGCGGTGGCGGCTCGCGTGCAACAGGCTCTGGCTGCGCCGTTCGAATCCCACGGCACCGAGCTGTACATCACGGCCACCATGGGCGTGGCGGCTTTTCCCCTGGATGGAGACTCGTCCGCAACGTTGGTGAAGAACGCCGACGCGGCGATGCTGCGGGCCAAGCGGAACGGTCCCGGCGGATTCCTCATGCACGCCACGGCTGAGGCCGACGCCCTGACCAAGCTCTCGTTGAGCACGCGGCTGCGGAAGGCGGTGCAGGACCGATCCTGGATGCTGCACTACCAGCCGCTGATCGACCTGGACTCGGCGAAGATGGTGGGGGTGGAGGCCTTGATCCGCTGGCCCGACGCCACCGGCGGTCTGGTCCCACCTAACGACTTCATCCCGCTGGCGGAGGAGATGGGGCTCATCGACGCCATCGGAGACTGGGTGGTTGAGGAGATCTGCAGGCAGGATGCGCTGTGGCGTGACGGCGGGCTCGAGATGGACATCGCGTTCAACCTTTCTCCCCGCCAGCTCTGGCACCCCGAGCTGGTGAACAAGATCATGCAACCGCTGCTGGACGGGGGGGTGGACCCCGCCAAGATCACGGTGGAGATCACGGAGTCCACGGCGATGCACGATCCCGACCGGACCCTGGTGATACTCGAAGAGATGCACGATCGCGGCCTCCACTTGGCCATCGACGACTTCGGGACGGGGTACTCCTCGCTGTCCAGACTCCGTCACATGCCGGTCGACGTCCTGAAGATCGACCGTTCGTTCGTTCGGAACGTGGACGGGGATCGTGATGCGGCGAGCATGGTGAGCGCCATGATCGCGCTTGCTTCCAACCTCGGGATGACAGCGTTGGCCGAGGGCATCGAGACGGTCGGCGAATGGGACTTCCTGCGCGACCGCGGGTGCGAGCTGGGTCAGGGGTTCCATTTCGCGCGGCCCATGACGGGCGCGGATATCTTGGCGCTGCACCGGCGGTCCAGCCTTCGGGTCATCAGCGGCGACGCATCGTAGGGAGGGCTCTGCGGCCCAACTACCGGCGGCGCTTGGGAGCGCGCAACCCGGAACGTCGTCCACGGCTGGACCCACTGAACACCGTTCGGGGTGGCGAAACGGTCATCCCCTCGGATTCGAACTCGCTGTGCAGATCCAGGCGCGCCGCCATCCGGCTGACGTCGCCCATCTGGTCGGGTTGTACGAAGGTCATGCTGGTGCCGCTTCGGCCTGCGCGGGCGGTTCGTCCGACGCGGTGGACGTAGCCCTTGTCGTCGAGCGGCGGATCGTAGTTGATGACCATGGTGATGTCGTCCAGATCCAAACCGCGCGCAGCAACGTCCGTGGCGATCAGGACACCGACATGCTTGTCCTCGAACCGCTGGAGCGCCTTCTCGCGAGCCTGCTGCGTCATGTCGCCGTGCATGGTGACCGTAGGAACCCCGGCCGTGCGCAACTGCCGGGCGAGGGACTCCACCTTGCGCTTCGTGTTGACGAACACCAGCGTGAGTCCAGGTTGGGCGTTCGCCGTCTCCACGAGCTTCGCGAGCTTGTCTTGCGCTGCCACCGGAACGAATCGGTGGTCGGCTTCATCGACCATCTTGCTGTCGGAGTCGATGATGTGGCGAACGGCATTCCGCGTGTATACCTCGGCGATATGGCCCACGGCACCGTCGAGCGTGGCCGAGAAGAACATGGTTTGTCGGTCCTTCGGCAGCATCCGCACGATGCGATCCACCTGCGGCTGGAACCCCATGTCAAGCATCCGGTCGGCTTCGTCCAGAACGAAGATGCGAACGCCGCCCAGATCCACCAGATTGCGTTCGGCCAGGTCTTGGAGGCGGCCGGGGGTCGCGATGAGGATGTGCGCCTTGTCGGCGCCAACCGCCTGTTCCTTCACGCTGGTGCCGCCGTAGACGACCTTGGTACGCAGGCCCCGGGCCTTGGCGATGTCGTGAAACTCGTCACGGACCTGAACGGCCAGTTCCCGGGTGGGCACCAGGACGAGCGCCGCGGGGAGTTTCGGTTCGTCGGGGCTCAGCTGATCGACGATGGGGATGGCGAAACCCAGCGTCTTGCCTGATCCCGTCTTGGACCTGGCCAGCGTGTCACGGCCGGACGTGGCGTCCTCGATGACCATGACCTGGATGGGGAACGGAGCGAAGATGCCGTTCTTGGCGAGCGTTTCGATCACTTCGGCGGACACGCCGAGGGACTCGAAGGAAGGGGAGCCGTCATTCATCTGTGGAGACAGCGTACCCGGTGCGACCTGCGGAGACCCCCGGTGGCGCCGTGAACGGCTACAGCTCGAACGCGCCGTCCAGGGCTCCGACCAGATGCGACACGATGAGGAGCTGCGCCAGGGCCAGCGCCTCGCTCCGGAGTTCGCCGTGCTCGGTGTGCCGGTACTTGCCGATCCGGTCGCGCTGCAGCCG
Organism: Actinomycetes bacterium; assembly: GCA_025351565.1. GTDB lineage: Bacteria > Actinomycetota > UBA4738 > UBA4738 > HRBIN12 > JANXVR01. The sequence goes on along the minus strand of JANXVR010000193.1, from coordinate 807 downwards.
GTCGTCCGGGTGGAGGTAGGACCAGATGACGTCCTCGATCTCTCCGCCCACGTCCGGTGGGCAGTTCCCGTCGATGTCCAGCACGCTCATCGGTCCTCGGCGATCCGTGGCCGTAGACCACCGGATGGGTTCCAAACCTCGGCGGCTGAGCGAGCCGACCAGCTCTCGAAGACCCGGATACGGCAACGTGGGGCGAACGGTGAGGCGAGCGGAGAGGGTGCCGTCGTCCTCGTCACCCGGCTGACGGTGGAACCGGACGATGATGTCGGCGAAGTCCCGCTGAGGCCGGATGTACTGCGCGGCATCGGCCTCGCGGAGGTGCAGTTCGCTCACCACATCCTTCGGTGCGTACCCGCGCTCGAACACATCGCGCTCGAGCTTCCATCGGCGGCGCAGCTCCTCTTGTGGCTCCAGGTACACGGCCACGTCGATAGCGTCCCGAGTTCGTCGGTCGGCCAGGGGCAGCAGTCCTTCCACGATGATGATCTCGCCGGGCTCCACCGTCTCCCGCGGTCCGAACGTCCCCGTGTGGTGATCGTAGGTGGGCTTCGAGACGGATCCACCCGCGGCCAGCGTTCGCAGGTGTTCGGCCATGAGCCGCAGGTCGTTGGCTTCGGGGGCGAGCGGGGTCACGCCGAGTTCGGCTCGGGCCGCGCGGTCGTAGCGGTGATAGTCGTCGGTGCACACGCGGCCCACGCGTTCGAACCCCAGGATGTACTCGATGCCGCGGGAGAGCGTGGACTTGCCCGAGGCGCTGTCTCCGGCCAGACCTAGCAAGATGGGCCGGTTCCCGGTGGCCGCGGCCAC
>JANXVR010000179.1 GCA_025351565.1 Actinomycetes bacterium | reverse complement strand
CCCCGTTCGCGTTCTCGCCCCGGTTGACCGTTCCCTTCGGTCCACCGACAATCGCGGCCATGCTCGAGGTGCTCTGTCGCTGATGGCGCTATCCGACTCGGCCCAAGCACTCCGTGAGGTCGGTCGCAATCGTGGGATGCGCCGAATCCTGTTCGCCTTCCTCTTCTTCAACGTGGCCGAGTGGGCGACCTGGGTCGCGATGTTGGTCTTCGCCTATGGCCGTGGTGGTGCGACTACGGCGGGGATCGTCGCCGTCGTGCAGTTGGTTCCGGGAATCTTCATCGCGCCACTGGGTGCTGTACTCGGGGATCGCATCCCTCGTAACCGGGCACTCGCTATCGGGTACGCGGTGATGGCGGCCGCGTTGGTCGCCGCGGGAGTGGTGCTCGTCCTCGGTGCGCCCGCACCCATCGCCTATCTGATGGGTGCGGTCGCCAACGCCGCGCTCACCCTGGTCCGGCCAGTCCATAACTCGATCCTTCCCGAGCTCGCCGAGCGACCAGAAGCATTGACAGCCGCGAATGCGCTCTCCAGCACGGTGGAGGGCCTGTCCATATTGGTCGGCCCTTTGGTGATGGGCGTCCTGATCGAGACCAGCGGGGTCGGGTCCGTCTTCCTGGTCATGGGCGTGAGCCTCTGTATCGCGAGCGTCCTGGCTGCCGGGGTGCACTTACGCCTCAGCGCCCGCGGTCTCATCCACGAGGAGGTCGGATCGGTGGTTGACGACGCCGTTGCCGGATTCAAAGAACTCCGTAGCACGCCGGGGGCGGGCGCGATCATGGGGCTCTTCTGCGCACAGTTCGTGGTGATAGGGCTCATGGATGTGCTCGCCGTCGTGCTCGCACTCCAGGTGTTCCATATGTCGCCATCGGGACCGGGCCTCTTGACCGGGGCGCTCGGCTTGGGCGCGCTGGTCGGTGCGGCCGCGACGATCACGCTCATCGGACGACAGCACCTCGCCACCGCGATCGGGGTCGGCGCCTTGGCGACGGGCCTGCCACTGGTGCTGGTGGCGGTAGTACCTTCGGCGGCGCAGGCAGTCACCTTGCTCGTAGCGTCCGGGGCTGGCCGCGCGTTCGTAGATGTCGGCGGAAGAACACTCTTGCAGCGTGCCGTGAAGGATGAGGTCCTTTCCCGCGTGTTCGGGCTGCAGGGGTCGGTGGCCATGGCGGGACTCACCACAGGGTCGGCCCTGGCTCCGCTCTTGGTCATCTGGCTCGGCGGCCGCGGTGCCTTCCTTGCGGTGGGCGCGTTCCTTCCCGCGATGGCGATCTTCGCGTGGCGGCAGCTGAGCAGCGCGGATCGCGTGGCCCAACCTCCCGATCCCGCCCGCGTCGCGCTCCTGCGCGCCACCTCGATCTTCCGCCCTTTGGCGCAGCCTGTGCTCGAGCGACTCTCGCGCAAGCTCATCTCGGTGGTTCCCGCAGCAGGAGACGAGATCATCCGCCAGGGCGATCCCGGCGATCGGTTCTACCTGGTGGAGGAGGGCGTGGTCGCGGTCTCTATCGACGGAGGACACGTCGCGGACCTGGGCCCTGGGGAGTTCTTCGGCGAGATCGCGCTGCTCCGCGACGCCCCGCGAAACGCGACCGTGACCGCCGCCGGCCCGGTGCTGCTGCTGGCCCTGGAGCGGGCGGAGTTCCTGGATGCGGTGACGGGCTCGCACGCCGCTTCCGAGGCCGCGGCCCTCGCCGTGGACCGCCGTCTGTCCGAGAACCGAGTCACGGACGCCTCCACAGAACCGCAACACATTCCTTCGAACCCACCCGAACCTCCCACCGGGTAGCGCCGAAGAAGAGGTGGAGCCCCTCTCTCCGATCGGACGGTCCGGAAGCCTCGTGCATCCGGGCCGTTCGTGATTCCCAGGGCCTTGCTGAGCGCCCATGGGACAATCGCCCAGATGGTTGCCACGGAGGTGTCCCGGAAGCTCGACCTGCTCCACCAGGTATTGGCGCGGACGGGCGGCGTGGTCGTGGCGTACAGCGGCGGGATCGACTCCACGCTGGTCGCGGCCGTCGCGGCTCGGGCCCTGGGGGACCAGGCGCTGGCAGTGACCGCCGTCTCCGCGTCTCTTGCCCCCGGCGAGGCGGAGCAGGCGGCCCGCGTGGCGCGTGAACTGGGGATCGCCCATCGCACCGTCCGCACGCGGGAAACCGAGAACCCCGCGTATCTGGCGAACGGCCTCGATCGCTGCTATCACTGTAAGACCGAGTTGTACGACGTTCTGGGCAGGGTGGCGCAGGAAGCGGGCAAACGTCTGGTTGTCTCCGGTGCGAATGTGGATGATCTCGGTGACTTCCGGCCCGGTTTGCGCGCCGCGGCCGAACACGGGATCCGACACCCGCTGGTCGAAGCCCGCATGAGCAAAGAAGATGTCCGAAGCGCTGCTCGGGAACTCTCCATCCCGACGTGGGACAAACCTGCGTCGGCCTGTCTCTCATCTAGGTTCGCGTTCGGAGTGACGATCACCGTGGAAGAACTGTCGAAGGTAGGGCGCGCCGAGCGCGTGCTGAAAGACGAAGGGTTCCGTCAGTGCCGGGTTCGTGTGCATGGGGACGTGGTGCGGATCGAGGTGGAGGCCGGCGATCTGGCCCGGTTGGCCGACGCAGGCTTGCGTGAGCGCGTCCTGGCAGGCATCAAGGCGTTGGGGTACCGATACGTGACGCTGGACCTGGAAGGGTTCCGTTCGGGTTCGATGAATCCGCCCGGCGCGGGGCGGGATCCGGCCTCATGAGCGAGGTTCGGCTCACCATCCGCTGGAGCGATATGGACGCGTTCGGTCACGTCAACAACGGCGTCTATCTCAACTACCTGGAAGAAGCGCGCGACCGCCTGTCAGAGGACCTGTTCGGCTCGAAGGATGCGTGGGACTTCGTTCTTGCGCACGTGGGCATCGACTTCCGCGACCAACTGACGCAGGCGGACGGCGTCATCACCGTGCGATCCGAGGTCTCCGGGCTCGGCACCTCGAGCGTGCGGACCCGCGAACGCATCTACAAGGCCGATGGAACGCTCGCGGCGGAGGCCGAGTCCGTCATCGTTCCCCGCAACGCGCAAGGGAACGGTTCGCGACCGCTCACCCCTGAGGAGCGGCGCGTGATCGAAGCCGCGATCGTTACGGAGTAGCGCCGACGATCGTGCGGCCGTGCGTGAAGTTGTCCGCGTAGGCGCCGCTGCCCGTCCACATGAACGTCACTCCGCCGACGCCGCTCGAGGAGTCCAGGGAGAATCCCGCCCCCACGTAGGTGTCCATGTGATCCACGACGCCGTTGTGGTCCCAGTCGTAGAACATGATGTCGCCGGGGCGAAGATCGGCGAACTTCACACGGTTCCCCGTGTTCGACATGTCGGCCGAGGTGCGTTGGGGGAGGTCGTAGCCCGCGTAGGGTCGCGGTGGGGCGACGTTCCACACGCCGCCGTCGTTGCGGCGCAAGAGCCACCATGCGAGTCCCGAACAGTCGAACCCGGGAACGGGCTGACCACCCAGGCCGGATGGTTCGGGCGTGTTCAAGCCCCATTCGCCGGCCCAAATGTAGGGATAGCCCACGTAGTCGATGCCCCACTGCACGACCTGCGTCATCTTCGTTCCGAGATGCGGGAGCACCATCGCCGTGTACTGCGCGGCGACCGTGTTCACGTTGTAGTTCTGTCCGGTGCCGGACGGCGCGCCGTACGCGGTGGCCGCCATGTAGAGCGAGTACGCGACCTGCGCTCGCGACATGTTCGAATACGGGTTCACGTCCAACGACTCGTTGGAGTTGTTGTTGTAGCGGAGGTAGAGGCGCATGCCGATGAGCGTGGTCGCGAAGTTGTGCGGGATCGTGAACGCATAGCCGTCCGCGGTGTGCAGGGAGTTCAGGTTCTTGATAGCGGCCTTCAGCGCCGGGTAGCGTTCCGCCAGTGCCAGAACCAGCGCCTTGTGCACCATCGACATCGTGACCGGCATGTCGGGGTTGAAGTTCCCGGCGCCGTCCGCGCGGAGCCACCCGTGCTGCTGCGCGATGTTCGCGTACGTGTAGAACGAACCCGTGTTCTCAAGATCGTTGAACGAGATCGATGGGTCGATCGTGGCTCCCGGCGCGAACGCTTTCGCGAGCGCTCGCGCGAAGTACTTCCGCGTCTCAAGGGCGGCGGGCCGGAATCGATACGTGCCGTCGGCGTTGGCGGCGTTGTCCAACATCCAACTGTTCGTTGCCGCCACGTAGTTCACGGCGGCGTTCGCCCAGTTGTAGCCGTTCATGTCCGACCATGTGATCGACCGGCGCGCCGCCTGCATCTGCGGAGAGATGTAGGGCGTGGGCGGCGGTGGACCGCCGCCGGTATCACCGGCCAGGATCCCGTGGGCCGGGCGAGGGGTGGGAGCGGCGTTCGCCACGACGCCGCCCACGGTCGGCACCACCAGCAGCGCGAGCGATCCAGCGATCACCAACGGCGACAGGCGACGACAGAAGCGGCGACATCCCCCCGGAGTCATGTGAGTAACGTCGGCGGGAGGCCGCCGTTCCTTGAGCTTGGGGAGGAAAGGACGCACCGATGCCGACCGTACCGGCCGCTCGCCGGTGGCGGCAGGGGCCGGGCGCCTACGGCCGGTGCGGTAGGCTCGCCGGATGCTCGGCGATCAGCTCGCGTTGGTGATGGACGTGAAGGTGTGGGACCTGCACGGCGTCGCCTACATCGATCTCGCGGTCGCGTACAAGGATCGCTCCGTGGAAACCGCCCGGTTGGGCGCGGAGAGCGTCCCCGAAGGGCTGGCCGTCGGCGATGAAGTGCAGGTCAGCAAGGCGATGAACATGATAGTGGCGGTTCGTCGGGCCGCTCCAGACGCTCCGGCGGGCTGACGGTCAGTCCTTCTTCGGACCCTCGGCTCGGACCTGTTCGACGGCGGTCATCGCCTGGCGCAGATCCTTCAACCACTCGTCCTGGCGCTCCGCCACGAGACGGACGCACCACGCCAGGGCGTGCGACCGGCTCCTGGCCACGCCGGAATCCACCAGGGTGTCAAGCACCCGGCGTTCCGGCATACGCAGACGGGTCATGGCCGGCACCGACAGCGTCGTGAAGAGCTGGCGCTCCTCGCCGCACGCAGCCCCCCAGGAAACCTTGCGGCCGAACCGATGCTGAGCCTCGTCCGCGATCCGCATCCGCTGGGTGCGCGTGTCCTCCCTGAACCCCGCGATCCGGGAACCAAGGGCGGCGCTCCGGGTCTCCGGCGTGGCATCGGTGCCCACGTCCGGCTCGGCCAGCACGCCCACCACCCGGATCTCGTCCCGGTCCACCGCGATCTCCGGAGGTCCGGTGAACCATCCGTCCGGAAGCCGTCCCGCGAACCATCCCAGCACCTGCTCATCGCCGTTCTCTTGGGTAGTCATGCAATGGACATTACATCATTACCGAGCATCGTCAACCTCATTCAACCTCGGCGAGGAACGCACCTGATGAGCGGCCCTGAGCGGCGTTGGTAGGCTGCTCGTCCATGCGGCCTGTGCCCGAGGACGGCGGTGCGTACGGGGGCTCGCGCCCCATCTCGGAGGTGGAACCCTCTCCGTTCGCGTTCGACGGGCGGGGCATCGAGTACGCGCCGATGGAAACGCTGCCCGGTCCGGCTCCGGAGGAGACCCGCATCCAGGAGGCGATCGCGGCCGAGGCCGAGTGGATCGCCGACCTCCTATCCCGTCTGGTTCGCGCCGACACCACCCTCGGGAACGAGGAGGCAGGGCAGCGGGTCGTGGAGGCCGCGCTTCGCGAGATCGGCCTTGACCCCGTCGACGTCTGGATGGATGCGGAGACCTTGCGCGCGCACCCGCTGGCGTCGCCGTTCGATTGGGACGTGGCGAACAAGCGGAACATCGTTGCCACGTGGGGACCGGGGCGGGGCAACGGCGGCCGGTCTCTGATCCTGAACGGACACATCGACGTGGTGAGTCCGGAGCCGCTCTCGCGGTGGGGCGAACGATCGCCATTCAGCGGGGATCGTGAGGACGGCTGGATCCACGGCAGGGGAGCTGCCGACATGAAATGCGGGCTGGCGGCCATCCTGGGTACGGTGAAGGCGCTGCACGGCCTGGGCCTGACGCCGCGGGCCCCTGTCCACATCCAGTCCGTGGTCGAGGAGGAATGCACCGGCAACGGCACGCTCCAAACGCTGCTGGCCGGGTTCACCGCCGACGGCGCCGTCGTGGCCGAACCGTTCGGCGCGGCCATCACCACCGCGCAGGTCGGCGTGCTCTGGTTCAAGGTCCGGATCGAGGGCGTGTCCGGTCACGCGGCTGAAGGCTCGTTCACGGTGAACGCGATCGAGCGGAGCCTTCACGTGATCGCTGCCCTCCGTGAGCTCGAAGCCGAACTCAACGCCTCCCCGCCGCACCCTTTCGATCTGTTCAGCCATCCGATCAACCTCAACGTGGGGGCGATCTCCGGCGGAGACTGGGCCTCAACCGTGCCGGGCGAGTGCATCACGGAGTACCGGATCGCGATGTATCCGGGGATGTTGCTGCCCGACCTCCGGGCGCGGATCGAAGCCGTGGTTGCCGCGGCCACCTCGGACATGGAGGGCACGGCGCAGGTTCTCTACGGGGGCTTCGCGTGCGAGGGCTACGACATCGCGGACGATGCGCCACTGGTGAGGACCTTGGCGGAGGCTTTCGTGCGGCAGGAAGGGACGCCCCCGGCGCTGGTCGCCACCACGGGCACCTCGGACGCCGGCGTGTTCGGACGCATGGGCATTCCGGCGGTCTGCTTCGGCCCCTACGCGGAGGAGGCACACGGCATCGGCGAACGGGTGTACCTTCCGTCCGTGGTACAGACCGCGCAGGTCTTGGGCCTGTTCATCCGCGAATGGTGCGGGCTCGCCGAGTGATCGGATGGATGGCCGGCACCTTCGTGCTCGCCGTGCTCGCGCGGCTGGGCGTTGCCCAGTCGGCACGACGTGAAGCCGAGGTCCGCGAGGCGGCCCGCGAGGCGTCGGCAGAGCGAGCCCCCATCGCACCCTCAGGACCGGGGCGCCCGGCCGTCGCCCAGGTGCCCGTGGAGCCGTTCAACGCCATCAGCGCGAAGCCACTGCGCGGGATGCCCGAGATCCGCCAGTTCTTCCGAACGAACGAGACGCCCATCTACTTCGTCTCGGCAACGGCGTTCAACCTGCTGGGCGTGGACCGGTGGATCCGCAACTTCACCTATGTGAACTATTACGACTCGTTCGACGGAGGGCACCCGAACGTATTCGTTCCGAAGGAACAGTCGGCCCGGCCGTTCGAGTCGATCGAGGAGATCTGCAACTACCTCCTGGGGCACAAGGAGGTTGCGGATCTGGTTCAGAGGAAGGGACCCGGGGGCAAGGTGACGTTCCTCATGTTCGATGAGGAGACCGAGCAGCTGGCGAAGGATCTGGGGCTGGATGTCGCCTTCCCCTCGGCGGAGCTGCGTCACCGCCTCGATTCCAAGATCGAGACAACGCGGCTGGGCAACGAGGCCGGCGTGCCGAGCGTCCCCAACACCATGGGAACCGCGAGCAGCTATCGCGAACTCCTCGCACTGGCTGACGCCGGCGGCCTTGGGCATGATCTGGTCGTGCAGACGCCCTACGGCGACTCAGGTCAGACCACGTTCTTCATCGCAAGAGAGTCGGACTGGAAGGCCGACGAGAAGAAGATCGTCGGCGAGGACATCAAGGTGATGAAGCGCATCGAGCCGCGCGAGTGCGCGATCGAGGGCGTCATCACGCGTCATGGGACGCTCGTCGGTCCGCTCATGGCCGAACTCACCGGGTTCCCCGAGCTCACGCCCTACGACGGCGGGTGGTGCGGGAACGACATGAGCCCGCACGTCCTGACCGCCGAACAGCGGACCATCGCGCGCGAGCGCACGTTCGCCATGGGGGAGCGCCTGCGCCACGAGGGCTACCGCGGGTATTTCGAACTCGACTTCCTGGCCGACGCCGTGACCGGAGAGATGTACCTGGGCGAACTCAACCCGCGCGTCACGGGTGCCAGCAGCATCACGAACGTAACCGCGGTGGCCTACGGCGACATGCCGCTCTTCCTGTTCCATCTCCTGGAGTTCATGGACGTGGACTTCCAGATCGACGTCGACGAACTCAACGGCCGTTGGGCGCAGACCGCCAACGTGGACGAGTGGACCCAGTTCATCCTCAAGCAGACGGACGATGCCGTGGAGACGATCACGCGCGCGCCGGCGTCCGGGATCTGGTCGATGGCCCCGGGCGGCGGGATCAGCTACGCCCGGCACGACACGGACTGGCACACGGTTCGCAGCGAAGACGAGGCCTTCTACCTGCGCATCGCCGCCGAAGGCCATTACCGCTACCCGGGCGCCGACCTCGGGATCCTTGTCACGCGGGGCCGCTTCATGTCCGACGAACACGAACTCCTGGACCGGGCCAAGGACTGGATCACCGGCATCAAGTCGCAGTTCGCGAGCGTGCCGATCGGTCAGGCGGTGCCGGAGGTTCGGCCGGAGCCGTTCGGCTTCAAGATGCTCTGATGCGGATGGTCCCCTTCACCTTCCGGGCACTCCAGGAGGAACGGTTCGGGCCGGTGTGGCAGTCGGTCTTCGAGGAACGGTGGCCGCACTATCGGGCCTGGTTCCTCCGCGAAGGTGAAGCCGAGCGCCCCGCCTACGCCACCGGTGTTCGGATGCTCCGCGAGCACATGCCCGAACTCATCCCCGCCTACGAAGGCGTGGTCGAGCTGGCGGGCGGCGGCGATCTGGCCGCCCGCATGCTCTCGCTGTATCAGCCGCCGCCGTATCTGGCGGCGTGCTCGCAAGGGGCGTGGACGCGCGACGGTGCGCCCATCCTGGCCCGCAACTACGACTACGCGCCCTCGCGGTTCGAGGGGGACGTGTGGTCCACGCGCCTGTTGGAACGCCACGTGATCGGCATGAGCGACTGCCTCTGGGGCCTCCTGGACGGGATGAACGACGCCGGCCTGGCCGTGTCGCTGACGTTCGGCGGGAGGCGCGTGCTGGGTCCGGGGTTCGGGATCCCGCTGGTCGTTCGCTACCTCCTGGAGATCTGCGGAACCGTCGGCGAGGCCCGGGCCGTCCTGGAGCGACTGCCGTACTCCTTGAGCCACAACCTGACCGTCGTGGATCGGTCCGGCGCGGTCCTGACCGCCTACCTCTCGCCCGATCGCGACCCTGTGTTCCGCGACGTCCCCGCCGCGACCAACCACCAAGGCATCGTGGAGTGGCCCGAGCAAGCGCGCGTCACCCGCACCATCGAACGCGAGCGCTGCATCATCGACCTCCTGCACGCCCCGGAAACAACCGCCGAGACCTTCGTCGATGCATTCCTGAAAGCTCCCTTGTTCAGTACCTCCTACGCGAACGGGTTCGGCACGCTGTACACGGCGGCGTATCACTGCGGCGATGGCACCCTTGAACTCCGCTGGCCAACGCACAACTGGCGCCTCAGCCTCGACGAACCCGCCGAAGGGACGCACACGGAGGTGCTCGCGGAGGGCTCGGTGGCGTAAGGGGAGTCGCCGCTCGATACGCTTCCTTCGGCCCCCTAGCGGTGATTGACTTCCAGGGTTGTTATCGGAGAGGGGTACGACGATGGAGAAGAAGCAACCAGGCGCGATCATCATGGCGGTCGGCGGTGCACTGATGGCGGTCGGATCGATCATGACGTGGTTGACCCTGAAGATCGATGTCACCGCGTTCACAGATGCGATCAAGCAGCAAACGGGGATAGACCTGGGCGGAGCGGCGGGGCTGTCGACGCTGCAGAAGCCGACCTCGGTCGCAGGCACCAAGGGCTGGGAGGGGAAGCTAGCCCTGGTTGCCGGGATCGTGGTCTTGGTGGTCGCCATCGCAGCGATCGCGGGAGCCGTGAGTGGATCCAAGGCCTCGCGGGCGGCGTTCATCGGAGCAGCCTTAGGGATCTTCGGTGCGGCGTACGTTCTGCTCACCAAGTCGCATGAGCTGTCGAACGGCATCTCAGATGCGAAGACCTCCTTGGCCCCTTCGCTTGCGACCATCGGGATCAGCCCGAGCGTCTTCGACCATATCTTCTCGATCTCGAACGGGATCGGGCTCTACGTGGCCATCGCCGGTGGCGTGGTGGCGATCGCCGGCGGCATCATGCTGATGGGCAAGGGCGCTGCCGCGCCCGCAACGATGGGGACGGGGATGAGCGAGCCGATGGCCGCGCCTCCCGTCAGCGGCTCCGGGTTCGGCAGCCCCGCAGCGCCGACTCCCCCGATGTCCCCTCCTGCGGACACGACTCCCCCGATATCACCTCCTGTGGAAACACCTGCCGCGCCTCCGATGCCGCAGGAGCCCCCCCCGGCCTAGAGGTACTGGCCGGGCGGCCGGTCGGTCTTCGACGCGGGCGGGGATGTCACCGCTTGCACGTCTCGCTCGCGCAGGAGCACCAGGTCCTGCCCGTCCAGTTCGACCTCCAGGCCGCTGGAGGGCAGGAACAGCACCCGGTCGCCGGGCTTCGCCACGCGGACATCGGGGCCGACCAGCTCCACCTCGGCCCAGTTCAGGCGCTTGGGCGCCGGCATGGCGGTGGCGGGGATGAGGAGGCCGCCGCTCGACTTGCGTTCGCCGTCTGCCGGCGGGCGGACGACCAGCCGATCCGCGGTCAGACGAACATCGCCGGCCCCGTTGGAGGTCGCGGCCGGCTTCTTCGCGCGCGGTCTCTTGGCCTTCGCGCTGGCGTCGGCATCCACGTGGGGGGCGGCGGGGTCTTTGGCTCGCGGCATCGACCCGAGTGTACCGACGCCGACCCGGTACCATGCCGCCCCATGAAAGCGAAGAAGGTTCTGGACCGCGGCGTCAGGTTGCTCAAGGCCTCTCCGGCCATCGACCATTGGCAGAAAGGCCGGGAGCGGATCGAGGCCGAAGATCTCCTGAATTTCGTGCTCGGCGTGGATGAGGATCCACCCGGTGACACGGAGATCCGCAAGAAGGACGTGGCTGCGTTCGACGCGCTCGTCGAACGCCGCGTCACCGGCGAACCCATCCCGTTCATCAAGGGCTACACCGTGTTCCGCGATCTGGAGATCCTTGCGACGCCAGGCGTGTTCGTCCCGAGGGACTCCTCGGAGTTCCTCGCCGAGCAGGCGATCGTCCGGCTCCGCAAGCGCAAGCGTCCGGTCCACGTGGATCTTGCGACCGGCGGCGGCACCATCGCGCTGGCCGTTGCCGACGAGATCCCCAAGGCGGACGTGTACGGGGCGGATGTCGCCGCCGATGCGGTCAAGCTCGCCCGCAAGAACGCGAAACGCCTGGACCTTCGCGCCACCTTCGCGCAAGGGGACCTGTTCGGCGGCCTGCCCAGCAAGCTCCACGGGACGGTGGACGTGATCACGTTGCACCCTCCGTACGTCGCGAAGGGTGAGGTGGCGGACCTGCCTGACGAGGTCCGCGAATGGGAGCCGGAACACACCCTTACGGACCAGAGCGTCGACGGACTGGGACTCATCACCCGCAGCGTCGAGGAATCACCCCAGTGGCTCAGAAAGAACGGCTGGCTGCTGGTGGAGGTCAGTCCCGACCGCGCGCGCGATGTGGTTCGCGTGTTCAAGGCCGGTGGGTTCCGCGAGGTGAAGAGCACGAAGGGCGGCGATCTGCCCGTGACCCGCGTCATCGTCGGGCGGTGCCCGGCGTGACCGCGGAGGTCCGGCCCTTCGGCACCTGGCCCTCGCCAATCACGGCGGCCATGTTGGTCGAAGGGGGCCTCGACCTCTCGGAGTTGTGGCTGGAGGACGGCGTCACGTATTGGCGTGAGGGCCGCCCCGCCGAAGGGGGCCGCGGCGTCATCGTTCGCGGCGATCCGTGGTCTTCTCCCGTTGACGTCATCCCGGAAGGCTTCAATGCGCGCACCACCGTGCACGAGTACGGCGGCGGCAGCTACCTGGTCCACCGGGGGGCGGTCTGGTTCTCGAACATGGCCGACCAGCGGCTCTACCGTGTCGGTGCCGGCGGAGGTGACCCCGAGCCGGTCACACCTGATACCGGCGGCACGCATCGTTACGCCGACGGCCGAGCTACGCCTGACGGCTCGCTCCTGATCACGGTGCGCGAGCGGCACGAGGGTGACGGCCGGCCGGAGCACGTCGTGAACGACCTCGCTGTGCTCCCGGCCGACGGCTCGGCGAAGCCGCGAACCATCGCCGGTGGCCGCGACTTCTACGCGGCACCCCGGATCTCACCCGACGGATCCCAGCTCTGCTGGCTCGAATGGGACCTGCCGTTCATGCCGTTCGACGGGACGGAACTGTGGGTGGCCGACCTGGCGGCCGATGGAACGCTCTCCGGCCACCGGCATGTGGCCGGCCGGCTGCCCGGCGCCGCCGGCGCGGGCCGGTCCGTCGTCGCTCCCGACTGGAGCCCGGATGGCGACCTCTGTTTCGTCAACGACCCCGACGGCTGGTGGAACCTCTATCGCGAACGGGACGGGCAGATCACGGCCCTCACTTCGCGGGAAGCCGAGTTCGGATGGCCGGCGTGGGGGTTCGGGCAGCGACCGTACGGGTTCCTGTCGGACGGGCGCATCGCGTGCATGTACGGCCAGGGCGGGACACAAACTGTTGCGCTGCTGGACCCCACCTCGGGCGAGCTGGTCGACCTTGATCTTCCGCATTCGGCGATCCACTGGCCGGACCTGGTGGTGGAGGGGTCGACGGCGGCGGTCATCGCCGCCGGTCCCACCATCCCGGCCCAGGTCTTGCACTTGGACTTCGCCTCGCGGGGGGTGGAGGTACTCCGCGAGAGCGCTCAGATCGCGCTCGATCCCGGCTATCTGAGCGTGCCCGTTCCGATCGAGTTCGCGACCGAGGGCGGCCTCACGGCCCACGCCCATCACTACCCTCCCGCCAACGCCGCAGCCGAGCCCCCCGCCGGAGAGCTCCCGCCGCTGATCGTGCACAGCCACGGCGGTCCGACGGCCGAGCACTCCGCCGGGTTCGACCTGGGCATCCAGTACTTCACCTCTCGCGGGTTCGCGGTCGTGGACGTGAACTACGGGGGTTCCACCGGGTTCGGGCGGGCATATCGCGAACGTCTGTACGGCACCTGGGGCGTGGTGGACACGATGGACTGCATCAACGCAGCGAAGCACCTGGCAGCCCAGGGGCTGGCCGATCCCGCGCGCCTCATCATCACGGGCGGGAGTGCCGGCGGCTACACCACCCTGTGTGCGCTCACGTTCCACGACGACTTTGCCGTGGGTTCCAGCTACTTCGGTCTGGCCGACCTCGAGCCGTTCGCGACCGGCGAGACGCACAAGTTCGAGTCCCGCTACCTGGAGCAGCTCATCGGTCCATACCCACAGGCGGCGGATACGTTCCGCGCGCGCTCGCCGATCCACTACGTCGACCTATTGTCGTGTCCCGTGCTGCTCCTGCAGGGAGCAGAGGATGAGGTCGTCCCGCCCGCGCAGGCCGAGATCATGGTGGAGGCGCTGAAGGCCAAGGGACTGCCGTACGCCTATCTCCTGTTCGAGGGCGAACAGCACGGGTTCCGTAAAGCCGAGAACATCATCGCGGCAACGGAAGCCGAGCTGTCCTTCTACGGGCAGATCCTGGGGTTCGAACCGCCGGACGTTCCGCGGCTCCCTATCCAGAACCTGCCGTCCTAGCCGCCGATCATCGACATGCTGCGGGTCGGCTGAACGAAGTCGGGATGGTTCACCCGATGGCCCGGCCACTTGCCCCAGACAGCTGCGCGGATGAGCCCTGCCAGCTCGTCGTCCGTGGCTCCGCTGCGCATCGGCGCCCGGAGCTCCGTCTCCTCCAGGGCGAACAGGCACGCCCGAACGAACCCTTCGGCGGTCAATCGCAGCCGGTTGCACGTGTCGCAGAAGGGTTCGGTGACGCTGTTGATCACGCCGATCGCTCCAGGGGCACCGTCCGCGAACCGGTAGAGCGCCGCCGGTTCGCTCCCGTTGCCGACCGGTGCCAGCGGGAACTCGGCGTTGATCGTCTCCAGGATCTGCGCCCCAGGAACCACCTTCGCGCGCTCCCACTCGTGCTGGGCGTCCAGCGGCATGTACTCGATGAACCGAACCTCGTAGCCCGTCTCGCGCGACCACCGGGCGAAGTCGCCGAGCTCGCCGTCGTTGATGCCGCCGATCACGACGCAGTTGATCTTGATGGGGGTGAGTCCGGCGGCCTCGGCGGCGCGCAGCCCTGCGAGCACCTTGTCCAGCGCGTCGCGCCGCGTCATCTCCTCGAACCGGTGGCGGAGCAGGGAGTCGACGCTGACCGTGGCGCGGTTCACACCCGCCGCGGCCAGGCCCGCTGCCTGCTGGTCCAGCAGCACGCCGTTCGTCGTGAGCGAGATGTCCAGGTCGGGCCCCACGGTGCGGAACATCCGGACCAGCGTCGCCAGGTCGGCGCGGACCAGGGGCTCCCCGCCGGTGACCTTGAGGGACTTCACGCCGAGTCCCACGAAGACCCGCAGGAGCCGCGTCAGCTCCTCGAACGAGAGGATCTCGGACTTGGGGAGCCATGTGAGACCCTCGGCCGGCATGCAGTAGGTGCAGCGGAAGTTGCAGCGATCGGTCACCGATATCCGCAGGTCATCGGCCACGCGACCGAACCGGTCGACGAGTGGCCCGGAGGAAGGTGGGGAAACCGGCTGGTCGCTCATGGCTGGTAGTCAGGGTACCCCGCCCCGCCGTTACGACGGCACCCGCGGGTCACTCGGCGGGCGGCAGGGTCCCGATCAGGGTTCGCATGATCTCGGCCAGGGCCTCGGCGCGGGTCAGGCCGTCTGCCCTTGCGCGCTCCACGGCCGCGCCCATCAGGAACGTGGACAACGGGGTGATCTTGCGTTCCACGCCGTGCGCCACATCCCGCGCCGCGCCGAGCAGCAGGGTCTCTTCGTCTTCCGTGAGCGGGGAGTCGCCGAGCGCGGTTGCGAAGTCCTGGATCCATCCCATGCGGGCCAGCCTACCCCGTCCGCCGAACACCCCCGCGCGTCCTCGTAGAATGCCCGGGATGAAGGTGCTGATCGCCTACGACAGCCGCAAGGGAACCACGCGAGCCGTGGCCGAACGCATCGCCCTGATCGCCCAGGGGAGCACCGCGGACGTCACCGTTTCCCATGTCGGAGCCATCTCGCCCAGCGAAGCGGCAGGCGTCGACGTCCTGTTCCTGGGCGCCTGGACCCACGGGATGTTCGTGATCGGGGTCGGTCCCTCGGGCGGTGCCGTCCAGTGGGCGAGTGGGCTCCCGTCGCTCGATGGAACGCTCGGTGCCGTGTTCTGCACCTACGACCTGAACCCCCGGGGAACCCTGCCTGCGCTGGCGTCGCTCTTGCGGGCAAAGGGCGCCCTGGTGGCCGGCAGCCACGCGTCCAAACGCCGGAACCGCCTGGCCGGGGTCGACGACTTCGCCCGCGACGTCATGGGCCAAGCGCGCCGGCGTTCGGGGGAGCGATCCTCCGGCGACCGAGCCCTCAGGCCCTAGCGGCGATGGCAGGCGCCCGCGCTGCCGTGCTCACGGTCTCCGACGGTGTGACCGCGGGCACGCGCGAGGACGCGTCGGGCCAGGTCGCCGAAGACCTGCTGCGGGCGGCGGGATTCGATCCGGTCACGCGTGCGTTCACCCCCGACGAGCGGCCGTCGATCGAGGGCGCCGTCCGCGAGCTGGCTGCGACGCATTCCTTGGTCGTCACCACGGGAGGAACCGGGTTCGGGCCCCGCGACGTGACCCCCGAGGCCACCCGCGCCGTGATCGATCGGGAGGCGCCCGGGCTCGCTGAGGTCATGCGCGCCGCTGGCTTGGCCCACACGCCGATGGCCGCGCTCTCGCGGGCTGTGGCCGGCTCGCTGGGCGCGACGCTCGTGGTCAACCTTCCCGGGAGCCCCAAGGGCGTTCGCGAGTCGCTCGAGGCGGTCCTCCCCGTGATCCCTCACGCGGTCGAGCTCCTGGCGGGGGCCACCGGGGTCCATCCCACCGGTCACTCCTCGGAGCCAACACCCGCACTCTCGTCCGCGCTCGCCGCCGCGCACGTGCAGGCGACCGCGGTTCGTGTGACGGGATCACCTCCTTGCCGGGTGGGGAACCGGATGTCCATCGTCCCCGGTGGAGCGGTCCACGGCACGCTGGGGTGCGCGGAGTTCGACGCCGCCGCCGGGTCCGCCGCCGCCGAGGTGCTGGCCGCCGGCGAACCCCAGACCCGAACGCTCCATCACGAGAACGGTGACATCGAGGTCTACTTCGAGCCGGTCACGCCGCCGACGCCGCTGGTTATCGTGAGTGCCACCGACGTCGCCCGCGCGCTCCTGGCGCACGCGGCGACGCTCGCCGTCTCGCCCATCCTGGTCGAACCCCGGGCCGAACGGGTCACTGCGGCGGACCAAGCGGGATTCGCCCGGGTCGTCGTTTCCACGGACGAACTCGAACTCACGGAAGCCACAGAGGCGGTGCTGACCGATCACGACGCCCCTGACGTGAACGCCTGCCTGACCGCGCTCCTTCGCTCGCCCGCCCGCTATATCGGCGTCATGGGGAGCCGTCGTCACGTCGGCCCCTACGTTGCTGCGTTGAAGGCTGCCGGCTTCACCGACCAGGATCTGGCCCGCCTGAACTCGCCCGTCGGACTGGACCTTGGCGGGCAACGTCCGGAGCAGATCGCGCTCTCCATCGCCGCGGGATTGGTCGCCGCCAGGAACGGACGAACCGGAGGGTGGATCACGAGGTGACCCGGCGGCGCTGGGTCACCACGGCCGCTGCACTCGCGGTCGCATCGGGAGGCATCGTCGCCCTGATCGTCACGCGCCCGGACGCTGGACGCGGCACCGATCACCGCCCGAACATCATCGTGATCCTCACCGATGACCAATCCCTGGAGACCTTGCCCCACGACCCCCCCGTCATGCCGTGGCTCCAGTCCCAGATCCAGGATCCGGCCGGTCACTGGCGGTGGTTCCCCAACGCGGTCTTCAACACACCGCTCTGCTGCCCCAGTCGCGCCACCATCCTCACGGGCCAGTACTCCCATCACACGGGTGTGGTGAACAACGACACCGGTCATCTGCTCGACGAGTCCACCACGCTGCCCGTGTGGCTGCACGACGCCGGCTACACCACCGGCCTCATCGGCAAGTACCTGAACCTCTACCCCTTCAACCGCGGGAACTACGTGCCGCCCGGCTGGGACCGATGGTTCGCGAAGCTCAACGAGTCCGGTGCGACCACCTACTACGGCTACAAGGTGATCGATCAGGGCTCGCTCCGGACCTACGGGCAGGCGCCCGCCGACTATGTGACGACCGTCCTCACCCAGCAGGCGGTCGACTTCGTCAGAACGGCCCCTGCCTCCAAGCCCTTCTTCCTGTACTTCACGCCGCCCGCGCCGCACGGTCCTTGGGTCCCCGCGCCGGGTGACACGGGGGCCTACCAGGGGCCTGCGCTGGTCCCGCCCGTGGCCGATACCGCCCCCGTCTCGGGGATGCCCGCGTGGGTGCAGAACCTGCCGGCCCTTACCCCGACGGACATCGCCACCCTGCAGGCCGAACGCCGCCAGCAGTACGACACGCTGCTCGGCGTGGATCGGTCGGTGCAGGCGATCGTCGCTGCCGTCGCCGCGCGCGGAGACCTCTCCGACACCTACATCTTCTTCCTCACCGACAACGGCTATTCGTTCGGCGAACACCGGATCGTGGGGAAGCGGTGCCCGTACGAGGAGTGCATCCGCACGCCGTTCGCCGTTTACGTCCCGGGGGCAGCAGCGGGGACGAACCCCCAGCTGGTCTCCAACGTTGATCTGGCTCCGACCATCGCCGCGCTGGCGGGCGTGACCCCAGGGCTCCCCGAGGACGGGTCGAGCTTCGCCCGGAACCTCACGGACCCCGGCGCCCCCGTCCGCCATCAGACCAAACTCATCGAATGGGCGGGCGAGCCCACTGTTCCGCCCTGGCGGGGTGTCAGAACGCCCGACTTCGCCTACATCCGGACCGGGACCATCGCGGAACTCTATGACCTGACGGGCCAGCTGGGCCCCGCCGACCCACACGAACTCCACAACGTGGTGGCGGATCCCGCCTACGCGAAGGTCCGACTCCGGCTGGAGGCGCGCCTGCGGGCGTTGCGGGGCTTGCCGAGCCCATGAACGTGTGCAGGCCCGCGCAACCCCGGGAGTAGACTCGCGCCACCGTGCAACAGCGACCCAGTAAGATCATCCAGCCTGCGGGGACGCGCCATCGCCGCCGGACCCGCCAACAGATCGCCCGGCGCAGAGCCTCCGCAGCAGCCCTGCTTCTCGCAGCACTGCTCCTGATCTGGCAGCTCTGGCCCGCGCACGGCGCCGGTGGCCCGGCGGCATCCGGCTCCGCCTCCCCACCGGTCACCAACCCGATCAAGCACGTCGTGTTCATCATCAAAGAGAACAGGACGTTCAACACGTACTTCGGGACCTACCCTGGCGCTGCCGGTTCAACGGTGGGCAAGACGATAAGGTGCACGGGCCTTGGCGGATGTGTCCCCGGCCCGAACTACCCGCTCAAACCGGCGCCCGACGTGCAGCCCCATGACATCACCCATGGGTTCTCGAGCGGGCTGTACTCGATCGACGGCGGCAAGATGGACGGGTTCAACATCATCGGCGACGGGCAGGACATGAGCGGCTACGTCCAGTTCCAGCGCGCGGGTATCCCGAACTACTGGGCGTACGCCGACCACTTCACGCTGGCCGATCACTTCTTCACCTCGATGTACGGACCGACGTTCCCCGAACATCTCTACACGGTTGCCGCGCAGTCCGACGGGATCGTCGATAACAAGTCCACAGTGGATCATCCGGGCAGCTACTGCACGGATCCCACGGAAACCACGCCGCACTTCCCGCTGGACCAGATGACGAAGAAGGACATGACCTACGTGATGAGCCGTGAGGAAGCGATCCTGTCCAAGCCGCCGCCCTCCGTGCTCTTCGACATCTCGAAGTACTGGACCCAGGTCCGGACCTGCATCGACGTGCCCACCCTGCCGGACGAACTGCAGAAGGCCGGCATCAGCTGGAACTACTACGCCGAGAAGGACAAGTGGATGAACGCCCTCCAGGCGATCAGACACGACTGGTTCAGTTCGACGATGCAGCAGCACATCTCTGATCCCGCCAACTTCATCCGCGACATCCACAAGGGGCAGATGCCTGCCGTTTCATGGCTCATCCCGCCCGAGCCGTACAACGAACATCCCGGCAGCGGGGTCAGCGTCTGCGCGGGTGAGAACTGGACCACCACGCAGATCAACGCGATCATGAAGTCCCCGGAGTGGAGTTCGACGGCCATCGTGGTGGTGTGGGATGACTTCGGCGGCTTCTACGACCCGATCGCGCCGCCGCACGTGGACATCATGGGCTACGGGCCGCGCACCCCCGCCCTCATCATCAGCCCGTACGCGAAGACGGGTTCGAGTTCCGGCGGCGGGATGGTCGACCACACGGTCTACGACTTCACCTCGGTGCTGGCGTTCATCGAGAACCTGCACGGCCTGACCCCGCTGACGCATCGCGACAAGACCGCCAGCCCGCTCTCGGGCGCCTTCGACTTCTCCCAGAAGCCGAAGAAGAGACTCATCCTGCCGCTCCGCTCGAACTGCCCGTACGGGAACGATCCGGCGAACTTCTCGCTGGGCGCCGCGCTCCCCAAGAACATCGGCGTCCCCTGGGGGTAGGCGCTAGGCCGACGCGAGTTCATGCTGCAAGTCGGGCAGCCCGGCTGCGATCTGGGCTCGCCACCAATCCTGGCCCTCTTCGGGCAGCGTGTAGATGGGGTCGTAGTAGGTGTGGTGGCGCGTGAGCGCCTCGGGATCGTCGTACTCGATCCCGGTCCGATAGTTCTTCGTCCAATAGCTGATGCCCTTGATGCGGTCGTACTCCTGCAGCATGTGGATCCAGCGCTTGCCCACGAACGGCACGTCGCAGATCACGCGGGGCGTGGCGAAGCCCGGCATGTACCCGAGCAGCGCGTACTGCAGGTCCTGCGCTTCCTTCACAGACGTGCGCCAGTGCTCGGCGTTCGGGATCATGTCGCAGAGGTAGAAGTAGTACGGCATGATCTTCGCGTGGTCCAGGAGCATGAAGCACAGATCGAGCAGCTCCTTGGGCGTGGTGTTCACCCCGCGCAGCAGGACGCCCTGGTTCCGGACATCGCGGAAGCCTGACTCCAGCACCATCTTCGCGGCCCTGCCCACCAGCGGGGTCACCGACTGCGCGTTGTTCACGTGGGTGTGGACGGCGATGTCCACGCCGCGATCGAACGCCGTCTGGCCCATCCGGCCGAACGCCGCCTTCACGTCGTCCTGAAGGAAATGTTGCGGCAGACCCATCAAAGCCTTGGTGGCGATGCGGATGTCGCGGATGTGCTCGATCCCCAGCAGCGAGTTCACGAAGTCCTCGAGCCGCTTGACCGGAACGTTCGCCATGTCGCCGCCGCTCACCACCACGTCACGCACCTGCGGGGTCTTGCGGAGGTAGTCGAGCATCAGGTCCCAACGTTCATTCTGCTTGATCTCGAACTTGTACTTGAGGATCTGGAGCGTGTCGTTGCCGACCAGGTCCATCCGCGTGCAGTGGCCGCAGTACTGCGGGCACGTCGGGATGAGCTCGGCCAGGACCTTCGTGGGATAGCGATGCGTCAGCCCTTCGACCGCCCACATGTCGGCCTCGTGGAGCGAGTCGCGCGAGGCCAGCGGGTGGCTGGCCCACTCCTTGTGGCGCTCGCTCAGCGCGGGGGCCATGTACCTGCGAACCGGGTCGGCGTACAGGTCCTGTTCGTTCATGGTGTTGAGCATCTGCGGCGGGATCAGCATGGACATGGTGGCCCGCTCCTGCTGGTCTCGCTCGATGTCGGTCATGAGTTCATCGGTGGCGAACTCGCCAAGGGCCTCCTTGAACTCCTTGAGGTTCTTGATCGAGTGCGCACGCTGCCATTGCGCCGATTCCCACTGCTCCGTCGTCGCGTCCTTGAACCCAGGAAGGCGGGTCCAGTCGGGTTCCACGAACTCGCGGGTCAGCGGGTACTGGAACGGCTGATCCTGGGACGCGTGGGCATGGGGGTCGCGGTGGCCGGGGCGCGCGCCGACGGGCTGTGCGGGAACCTCGACGCTCATGATGGCACCCCTTTCGAACGAACGTGGCGCAGGACGCGACCAAACCGAATGTTTCAGGACAGAACGCGATGATACCCGAATGATGTCCTGACAGGCAAGGGTTCTACCGGATGATGTTCGGCCTCGAGGGAGCCGATGAGCGCCCTGCGCGGGGTCCGGACAGCAAAAAGGGGCCGGATAGTTCCGGCCCCTCGTGGAACGGCGAGGTGCTAACGACGACCGCGACCGCCGGGTCCGCCGCCCTGTCCGTCGCGCCGAGGACGGCGCTCGATGTGGATCTCGGGGCCTTTCTTCGGCAGCCGGGCTTTCATAGGCGCGTGGCCGGTCCGCTCGAACCGGACCATGATGTGGTCGGGCTTCAAAGCCCGCTCGATCTCGCGATATCCGTTGGCCAGCAGGTGCTTCAGGCGGGCGGCAGCCGTCTTCCGAAGCTTGTCAGTGCCCGGCACCTTCACATACAGGCGCTCGTGGAGGACTTCCTTGTAGTCAGGCATGGTCCGAAGAGCCTAGCAGGCCTCTCGGCCCCCAACCCAGCGACGCTTGCGCGGCCCCGGCCACCCTACAGGCGCCGTCATCACCGGCCGATATGCCAACCAGAGATGGAGGCCCGCTCCGACCATGACGGGGCCGTCCGAGCTGCGCTCGACGATATGGGCGAGCGGTTCGCCCGGGGCGGTACCTGGCTTTCCCATATCGACGACGTGCTGGCCAGTCTGGGTCCGGCGTTGCCGGCCGACCGAGCGTATGTCTTCCAGAACGTGCGCGACCCCAGTGGACGCCTCTGGATGGACCTTCGCGCAGAATGGGACGCCCCCGGCGTCCGCACCATCTTCGATCGTCCGTCGAATCACCTGCATCCCTACGCTCCCGACTTCACCCGCTGGATCGATGTCCTGGCCTCGGGCGCGACCATCGACGCGATCGTGGTCGACCTGCCCGCGTCTGAACAGCACGTGCTCGCCGGCGAAGGCGTGGTCACGGTCCTGGCCGTCCCGGTGTTCGCGGCAGGTGATTGGTGGGGATTCGTTGCGTTCGACAACACGCACGACGCGTCGCCGTGGAGTCCACTCCACCTGCATGCCCTCGCGATGCTCGCGGGTCTCCTGGGGAGCGCGGCGTCCGGTCAACAGCAGAGCGAGTTCGCCGAGGCCGTGCCCGACCGGTTCCGCGCGATCGTCGAACACATCCCGGCCATCACCTACATGGACGCGCTCAACGAGCAGGCATCCGCGTTGTACGTGAGCCCGCAGATCGAACTGATCCTTGGATACACCGTGGACGAGTGGATGACCGACACAGATCTGTGGCCCAAGATCATCCATCCCGATGACCGTCCCCGGGCGCTGGCGGAGAACGCCCGTCACAACGAAACCGGTGAGCCCTTCAACCTCGAATACCGCGTCTTCACCAAGGACGGACAGCTCATCTGGCTGCAGGACCAAGCCGTGATCGTGCGCGATGAGCGCGGCACCCCACTCTTCTCCAACGGCGTGATGATGGATATCACCGACCGCAAGCGCGGGGAAGAGCACGTCGCGTTCAACGCCTATCACGACGAACTCACGGAGCTGCCGAATAGAGCCATGTTCGATGAACTGCTGGACCTCTCCATCGTCCGTGCAACCCACCACGACGGGTCCGTGGCGGTGGTTGTCGTCGACCTGGACGACTTCCGCCTGGTCAACGACTCCTTGGGCCACCAGCAAGGTGACACGATCTTGAAGATGCTCGCGGATCGTCTCCGGGGCGCCACCAGGGAAACCGACCTGGTGGCCCGGCGCGGGGGCGACCAGTTCCTCCTGCTGCTCGCGGACCTGGAGCGCGACGGGAGCGGAGAGCTGGACGCCGCGCTCCTGCGGGCGGAGTCGGTAGTGCAACGTATCCAAGGGGCGCTCCGAGAACCCTTTACCGTGATGGGCACCGAACTGTTCCTGTCCGCGAGCATGGGCATCAGCCTCTTCCCGCAGGATGCCCCCGACGCGAACGCCCTCATGCGCAACGCCGAAGCGGCCAT